>PMTT01000382.1 GCA_003167275.1 Bryobacterales bacterium
TGGAGATCGCAATATCAGGCAGAAACCCAGCCATGTGAGCCAGAATCTGCGGGTTGTGAACTCCGCCTCCCGACACGATCAGATCCGTCCGTCCCTGTAGCACGGGCATCCTTGCCTGTGTTTTTTGCGTTCCTTGCGCGAGCCTCACGCCCATGGCAATCGTCGCCGCGGTCAACACAGTCGCGGTCGTAATCAGGTCTTTCAGCGGCAGCCCAACCTTCCTAAGCCGGGCGATCAATTCGGCGCCATATTGTTCTCGCCCGGCGCTCTTAGGCGGCCTGCGGCTGTAGTAAGGGTCAGCTAGCAACTCGTCAAGCAACGCCCGATTCACTTTCCCCGATTCCGCGATCTTTCCGCCGCGATCGTAATTCAACTTCCCTTTGGTGTACTCCCGAGCCAACGCATCGATCACCATGTTGCCGGGACCCGTGTCGAAAGCCACGATCTGTTCGGGCGCCGCACCGCCCGGGATTATCGTGATATTAGCGATGCCTCCGATATTGAGCGCGATGCGGGTGTGCGTGGGGTGGCGAAAGAGCAGGTAATCGACATAGGGCACCAGCGGCGCCCCTTGGCCCCCGGCTGCGATGTCGCGCGCGCGAAAGTTGGAGACCACCGGCACGCCCGTCCTCTCGGCCACAACGGCTGGCTCGCCGATCTGCAGGGTGTGGACGCCGCCTTCGTGATACACCGTCTGGCCGTGACAGCCAATCAATTCGACCGGCCCATACCGCTTGACCGCGCGCACGACCGCCCGAGCGTACAACTCGCCAAGCTGAAAGTTCAGCGCGGACAGGGTCTTCGTGGCGCAAGCACTCGTGCTTGCCGCGCCGAGACTCGTCTCGGCGCTTGGCGCTACTCTTCTTCTGTTGCGCGCTAGGGGACCTGTCCCACCCGACACCCCCAAAATCGCCGCTCGCACCGCCTCCGGGTACGCCCTCGACTGAAACCCAATCGTCTCGATGCGCCGCCCGCGGATCTCCACGATGGCCACATCTATGCCATCGAGCGAAGTCCCGCTCATCACGCCCGCCACCCTCACGAGCGCCTCAGTTCCCGCTGCAGCTCCGCCAGCAATTGCAACGCTTCGATGGGGCGGATCTCGTCCAGCTTCAGGCTCCGGATCCGTTCGGCAATTCCGTAGCCCACGGGCTCGAAGAGTTGGATCTGCACGGGCCCTTGGTCCTCGGCCCTGGCCAACTCCTCCGTGACCACATGCTCAGTCCGCTCGTGCAGTTTCAGCACCTCGCGTGCCCGTTCGATCACTCCCAGCGGCAACCCGGCCAGCCGCGCGACTTCGATTCCGTAACTGCGGTCGGCCCGCCCTGGCTCTACCTTGCGCAGGAAGATGATGTGATCGCCGGCTTCCTTCACCGAGACCCTGAGATTGCGCACGCCATCGAGCTGTTCGGCGAGTTCGGTGAGCTCGTGGTAGTGGGTGGCGAACAGGGTCTTAGCACGGGTGCGCGTGTGGATGTGCTCTACCACCGCCCAGGCGAGCGCCAGTCCGTCGTATGTGGCGGTGCCGCGGCCGATCTCGTCCAGCACGACGAAACTCCGGCGGGTGGCCGTGTTCAGGATCACGGCCGTCTCTGTCATCTCGACCATGAAGGTGGAGCGGCCGCGGGCCAGGTTATCGGATGCGCCGATGCGCGTAAAGATTCGATCGACGATCGGCAGTTTGGCGGACTCCGCCGGAACGAAGGAACCCATCTGCGCCAGGATGACGATCAGCGCCGCCTGCCGTAAATAGGTCGACTTACCGCCCATGTTCGGTCCCGTAATGATGGCGATCAGATCCGTCGAGTCGTTCAGGTACAGGTCGTTGGGGATGAACCGCCCGGCCTCCTGTTCCGTCAGGCGCTCGATGACCGGGTGCCGGCCTGCCATGATCCGCATCTCCCCATCGTGGGGCGGACCCCCTGGTCCGCGCGCGACCCCCTGGTCGCGCGCTTGCTTTTCGTCGGAAAACGACGGCCGATGATAGTGGTTCTCCGCGGCCACCTGCGCCAGCGAGGCCGTCACATCGAGCTCCGCCACGGCCGCAGCGGTGGCCCGTATCCTCTGCGCCTGGGCCGCGGCCCGTTTGCGCACATCCGCGAACAGTTCCTTCTCCAAGGTTAGAATCTTATCCTCGGCGTCCAGGACCTTGCGCTCGTAGTCCTTCAATTCAGGCGTGGTGAATCGCTCCGCATTGGCGAGGGTCTGCTTGCGCTCGTAGTCGGCCGGCGCCAGGTGCTGATTGGCCCGCGTGATCTCGATGTAGTAGCCGAACACGTTGTTGAAGCGCACCTTCAGGGACTGGATGCCGGTTCGCTGCCGCTCGCGCGCTTCGATCTGCGCGATGTACTGGCGCCCGTTCATGCTCAGGTCGCGCAGCTCATCGAGCTCGGCGTGAAAGCCGGCTCGAATCGTGCCACCATCCGTCAGGTTGAGAGGCGGCTCATCGGCAATCGCCTCCAGGATCAGGTTGGCCACGTCGGGCAGTTCGTCGAGCCGATCGTGCAGGGATCGCAGGCGGGCGGCCTGCTGGGTATCGAAGCAGCGCTTGAGGGCGGGAATCTTCTCGATCGAGCGTCCCAGCGCCAGCAGGTCGCGCGGCCCCGCCGAGCCCAGAGTAACCTTTGCCAGCAGCCGCTCCAGGTCCAGGATGGAGGCGAGTTGCTTGCGGAGTTCCGCGCGCAGGATGGTCTGCTGCAGCAGTTCGCCGGTGGCGTCGAGGCGCTGTTCGATTTCGGCCCGCTCCATGGAAGGCCGCAGCAGCCGCTGCCGCAATAGACGGCCGCCCATGCCGGTCAACGTCTGGTCGAGAACGCCCAGCAAGGTGGGCTGCTTCTGGATCCCCCCCGCATCGGCTGCGAACAGCGGCTCGATCAGCTCCAGGTTCCGGACCGTCACCGCGTCCAGGACCATGGAATCGGCACGGTCGTAGAAGGTAGGGCGGTCCAGGTGGTCGAGCGCAACGCGCTGGGTGTCGCGGAGGTAGTGCAGGATGGCGCCGGCCGCGCCGACGGCCGCAGGACGGTTGGCCAGCCCGCAACCATCCAGCGAAAGCAGCTTGAAATGGTCGCGCAGCGTCCGGTCGGCATAGTCCTGAGTGAAGACCCAGTCTTCGAGCTCCGTGCGGACGAAACGCGGCCCCGTGCGATCTTGTCCGGTGAGCAGCGGAAGGTTGCTGGGGAACAGCACTTCGCGCGCGCCGAGTTGTTCGATCGCGCCGGCAACCTCCGAGGGGGCCATCTCCGTGACCCGGAACTCGCCGGTCGAGATATCCACGTGGGCCACGGCCGATCGGCCGTCCGCTCCCTGGGTACGCCCCGCCACGGCGGCCAGGTAATTGTTCTCGCGCGAGCGCACCAGGTTGGCGTCCATCGCGGTGCCGGGCGTGACGATGCGGGTGATGTCGCGCTTCACCAGCTTCTTCGCAACGCGGGGATCCTCCATCTGGTCGCAGATGGCTACGCGATGGCCCTTCTGGATGAGGCGGGCGATGTAGCCTTCGGCGGCGTGGTAGGGGACGCCGCACATCGGAATAGCCGCGCCTTTCTCCTTGTTGCGCGCCGTGAGGGTAATCTCCAGGTCGCGCGCGGCAATCACGGCGTCTTCGAAGAAAAGCTCGTAGAAGTCTCCCAGCCGGAACATCAGCAGGGCGTTGGGCACCTGCTGCTTGATGCTGTTGTACTGCCGCATGAGCGGCGTGGAAGCGTCAGACATACGTGGGGTATGCTTTAGCTTGCCGATTTCTTGGCTTATTGCTCGTCATATTCTTCATGGGCAAGCTAAAGCATACCCTACCATTACGCGTAAAGTCCTCGGAGCCGGATGGCATCCGCGACGCGGTCGAGGGCCAGCATGTAGGCGGCGATGCGGTTGTTGACGTTGTGTGCCTGGGCGTACTCCACCACGGCGTCAAAGCTCTCGGTCATGATCTCTTCCAGCCGCTGGTTCACCAGTTGCTCGTTCCAGAAGAAGCCCTGGCGGTCCTGCACCCACTCGAAGTAGGATACGGTCACGCCGCCCGCATTCGCCAGAATGTCCGGGATGACGAAGACCTTCTTCTCGGCCAGGACCAGATCGGCCAGCGGCGTGGTCGGTCCGTTGGCGCCTTCGCACAGAATTCTGCAGCGGACCCGGTCGGCGTTCCCCGAGTGGATCACGTTCTCGGTGGCTGCGGGGATGAGGACGTCGCATTCCAGGAACATGGCTTCGTGCTTATCCATGTCCTCGCCGCCCGCAAAGCCGGTGATCGAGCCGGTCTCCTTGCGATGCCGCTGGAGCGCGGCGATGTCGAGCCCGTGAGGATTGTAAACCGCGCCGTCATATTCCACGATGCAAATGATCTTGAACCCGATGGCGCTCATCAGCTTGCCGGCCATGCCTCCCACGTTGCCGAAACCCTGAATCACCACCCGGCACGTCTCCGGCGTAAGTCCAAACTGCTTCAGGGCCTTCAGCGTGACTATCATGCAGCCGCGTCCGGTGGCCTCCGGCCGGCCACGCGACCCCCCCAAACTCCTTGGCTTCCCGGTGACGACCGCCGTCACGGTGTGGCGCGCGTGCATGGAATAGGTGTCCATGATCCAGGCCATCACCTTCTCGTTGGTGTTGACGTCGGGCGCGGGAACGTCGCGTTCCGGTCCGATAAAGTCGATGATCTCGGCGGTATAGCGTCGGGTCAGCTTTTCCAGTTCCGCATCGGAGAGGAGGTTCGGGTCGCAGATCACGCCGCCCTTGCCGCCCCCGAAAGGAATGTTGACAACGGCGCACTTCCAGGTCATCCAGGAAGCCAGCGCGCGGACCTCATCCAGGGTCACATCGGGCGCGAAACGGATGCCACCCTTGGCGGGTCCGCGAGCCACGGAATGCTGCACGCGATAGCCGGTAAAGACTTCGATCCGCCCATCGTCGAGCTGCACGGGGATGTGAACGATGATCTCCTTGGCAGGAGATCCGAGCACCTTGCGCATCCCATCGTCGAGTTTCAGCCGCGAGGCGGCCTCGTCGAACCGCGCGGCTGCGGCGAGCCAGGGATTTCTTTCGTTTTCTTGCGAAATGGATGTCGGCGTCAACGTGGCCACCATTCAACCCTCCGGCTTACATTATGCCAGTAGCACAGGCATCCCTGTTGGGTGTTCTTTGTGTGGCGCGGACACTCGTGTCTGCAGCGTCGAGACTCGTCTCGGCGCTTTTCGGGCTGCCCACCAACCTCGGGACCAGGAGGCGTTTTCGACGCTACTGCGTCTAACTCGAACGGAGCGCTATGGATGGATCGATTCGCGACGCGCGCCGAGCTGGAAGATAACCGGCAGCCGCAGCCACCAGCGTGAGAACCACCGGCATGCCCAGAAACGTCAGTGGATCGGTTGCCGTCACGCCGAAGAGCAAGCCGCCGAGCGCTCGCGCCAGTGCCCAGGACGCCACCGCTCCGATCAGCATGCCCATCGCGGCGAGCCCCAACGTCTGACCGATAATCTTGGCCTGAAGCCTGGAGGCCGAAGCGCCCAGCGCCATGCGAATTCCGATTTCCTGCGTGCGCTGGTTCACTCCGTAGGAGACCACTCCGTAAATTCCGAGCGACGCCAGGAGCAGTGCGAACAATGCGAATCCGCCCAGCAGCAGCACCACGAAACGCCTCGGCGAGACGGCTTTATCCACCAGTTGCTGCAGGGTCCGGAACTCCTTCCCCGGAAGGTTCGGAGCGATGGGTTTGAGGGCCGCGCGCACGCCTGCCGCGATTTCCCCCGGAGGCAGCGTCGACCGCACCACCAGGTCCACCGAGGAGATGTCCTGGCATTGCCGCATCGGCAGGTACATCTCCATGCCCGAGCCCTGTTCGAGCGCGAGGTGCCGCACATCGCCGACCACACCCACGACGTGCCGCTCCCCGCAAGCCTGCATGATCTGACCGATCGCGCTCTGGCCGGGCCACAGCGTCCGAGCCAGCGTCTCATTAATCACGATCACGGGTTCCACCGCAGGCGTATCTCTTTCCGAGATGTCGCGCCCCGCGATCAGCCGGATGCCCATGGCCTTCAGATAGCCATCGCTGACTACGCGCACGAACGCGACGGGGAACTTCCCCGGTGGGTATACCTGCCCCTTAGCCGGAGCGCCCCAACTGCGATTGCGCCCCAGCGGGAGGGCATCGGTCAGTCCGGCAGCCTCGGTCCCTGGAATCGCCCGGACGCGCCGCAGCACCTCGTCGAAATACGCATTTTGCTTCGCCTGTGTGGAGTAACTGGCATCCGGATCCACGCGCAACGCCGCGGTGTTTTCCGGCCGGAAGCCGAGATTCACCTCCAGCACTCGCAGAAAGCTCCGCACCAGCAGCCCCGCGCTCACCAACAGCACGCAGGCAAATGCGATCTCCGAAACCACCAGGGCGCCGCGAATCCAGTTACGGCCCTTCCCTGCCGTGGAACCACGCGCCGTGTCCTTCAGCACATCGTGCAGCGCATTCGTCGGGACTTGCAGTGCGGGCGCCAGGCCGAAGACCACGCCCGTCAGCATGGCCGCCAGCAGACAGAAGGCCAGNNGCCAGGACCGTGACGTCCGTGCGAACGTTCCCGAGAAGCGGGATGCTGACCGCCTCGATGCGTGTGAGGATGTGCGTTCCCCCCGCGGTCAGGATCACGCCCAACACCGCCCCACAGCACGAAAGTACAATGCCTTCAGTGAGCATCTGGCGGATCAGCCGCCGCCGTCCCGCCCCCATCGCGGTGCGAATGGCAATCTCCTTTTGCCGTGTCGCCGTGCGTGCGAGCAGCAGGTTCGACAGGTTCGCGCAGACAATCAGCATCACCACCACCACCGCGCCGGCCAGTACCAACAAGGCCGGCCGTATCCGCCCGCTCACGTGCTCCGCCAGCGGCGCGAGCTTTCCTTCAAAATCGTTACGCTCCGGGTGGGCGCGTGTGATCAGCGGGGCCAGGATCCTCAACTCGGCCTGGGCGGCGGCAATCGTGACTCCGGGCTTCAACCGGCCGATCATCGCCATGGTGTTGCCCCACCTGTTGGTCTCATTGCTGAGCGGGAATGGGTAATACAGATCGAAGTGGCTGCCGGGGGCGAAGGCCGCCGCGAAATCGAATGAAGCGGGAAGGACGCCGGCCACGACGACCGGCTCATCGTTGATGGTGAGGGTGCGGCCGGCGATTCCGGGGTCGGAGCCGAACCTCCGCGCCCACAGGCCCTGGCTCAGCAGCACGGCCTTGCGCCCATGCCATTTGCATTCGTCGGCGGTAAACAGTCTGCCAATCTGCGGCTGAACGCCCAACACCTGGAAGAAATTCTCCGAGACCGGCACCCCGCTGAGCCGCTCCGGTTCGCCCTGGCCGCTCAGGAGATTGTCGCCGACGCCGTAAAACGCGAAGTAGCCCGCCACGTCGGAAAAGGACTGGTTGCGTTCGCGAAAGTCCAGCAGATGGCCCACCTGGGTAGTCTGGCCCGAGAGGCCGCTGGTATCGTGGTTGGCGATCCATACGAGCCGCTCCGGTTCGTGAAACGGCAAGGGCCGGAGAAGAATGGCATCGACCACGCTGAATACCGTGGCGCTCGCGCCGATGCCGAGTCCCACAATCAGAACGGCGAAGGTGGTGAATCCTGAATCCCGTCGCAGCATGCGAAAGATGTAGCGCAGGTCTTGCAGAATACTCTCGAGTGCGGACAGACTTCGGGTATCGGGCATGCAAGTCTCCTGATCGTTATACTCCCGCGGGGCAATTTGGTTACGGCCGCAGGCTGCAAATTCGGCGCCCGTCGACCGTCAGGGGCATCCGAGGTCGCAACGCCGCCCACGACCGCCACCCAGATGTAGAATTGGCTTGGTACCATCCAAGTGTAGGTGTCCCGATGCAGCAGAGTTCCCTCCACAGCGCCAGAACCCTCCCACCTCCGGTTAGAAAGGCGCTGGAGCAGTTCTTGGGTCGCGCCTTAGACGATGCCGAGGCCGTCAGCGTCCGAGCATATCAGCCCCATGAGGCTCCATCGCCAGTCCAGCAGCAAGCCATGGCTCGCGAGCTACGCAGGTATTTCGCGCAGATTGACGCGAAGTGCGTAAACGTTCCCGAAAGCGAACAAGACGAAATCGTTGATGAAGCAATCCGCAGCGTACGGCCCGGATACCGGCCCAAGCAGTGAGGGTAATGCTCGACTCAACACCAGCCGCGATCCATTTTCTCCTTTGATAGTAGATAGCCTCCTATCCAGCAAATCTATGGTAGGATATCTACTATGGCCGCCCAACTGCACGGCACCCTCGACATGATCATCCTGCGGACCCTGTTGCGCGGACCCGCGCACGGACACGGCATCACCAGGCTGATCCAACAGACTTCCGACGATGTTCTACGTGTTGACCATGGCTCCCTCTATCCCGCCCTCCACCGTTTGGAGAAGCAGGGGTGGATCGACTCGAAATGGGAAGACACCGATCGGGGGCGGCAGATGCGCTTCTATCGCCTCACCAGGGCGGGGAAGAAGCAACTCGAAGTGGAAGAATCCAATTGGAACGAGCTGGCGCAGGCGATTGCCAGAATCCTGCGGCCGGTGGAGGAGTGAAATGTGGGACTGGGCCAGGCGCCTGTGGAGCCGTGCGGATCGGGACCTCGACCGCGAGATCCAGGCGCATGTCGAGTGGGAGGCGGAAGATCTGGCGGCCGCTGGATTGCCCCTTGAGGACGCCCGGGTGGCCGCGCGGCGGGCATTCGGAAACACCGCCCGCATTCAGGAGGAGTGTCGCGAGATGTCAGCACGAACTGCAATCGAAGCGTTGGTTCAAGATCTGAACTATGCCGTCAGGGTATTGTGGCGGAGTCGGGGGTTCGCCGCCGCGGCCATCGCGACGCTGGCTCTCGGGATCGGGGCGAATACCGCCATCTTCAGCGTGATCTATGCGGTGTTGGTCAAGCCGCTGCCTTACTACCAGCCGGATCGGCTGGTAGCCATCCACATCGAAATACCGCAGTTCAAGGGACCGGCCGGCAGTATGGCCGAGCGCCCACGCGACTATCGGGAATGGCGCAGCCACACCACGGTGTTTTCCGATCTGGCGATCTTCGGCGCGGCGGCCCTGAACCTCACCGGGCAGGGCGAGCCGGAACGTCTGGGCGGATTGCGGGTTTCCGCAAACCTGTTCCCCATGGTGGGCGTCCCCATGGCGCGCGGCCGCGGATTCCGGCCCGAGGACGAGATCCCCGGCGGCGATGCCGTGGCGATTCTGAGCCACGATTTCTGGATGCGGCGATTCGCCGGCGATCCCGCGATTTTGGACCGCCGCCTGGAAGTGGATGGCCGGTCGTTTCGCGTGGTCGGAGTCCTTCCCGCTGAGTTCGTTTTTGTGACCGGCAAGCAGTTTCATCCGGCGCTGCCCTTGCCATCCCAGATCGATATCTGGGTGCCGATGGCCTTCTCCAACGCCGAGCTCATGAAATTGCCGAACTTCGACTACGGCGTGATTGGCCGGCTGAAACCTGGCGTGAGCCTCGAACGGGCGCGGCAGGAGTTGGATGCGGTCTCGGTGCGATTCGGGCGGGAGGAATGGACAACCTTGCCCATGGATCTGCATACGGTGATGGTTTCCCTGCCCGAGGTCTTCACCGGCGACGTGCGTCCGGGACTGACTCTGCTGGTAGGTGCCGTGGGCCTGCTGCTCTTGATCGCGTGCGTGAACCTGGCTAATCTGTTGATGGCACGGATGACCGGGCGGAGGCGGGAATTCGCGACGCGGGCCGCCTTGGGAGCACGCCAAAGCCGGCTGGCTCGCCAGCTTCTGACCGAGAGCCTTCTGCTGGCGGCGCTCGGCGCCGCTGCGGGCGCGGTGCTTGCCTGGTGGGGCACGCGGCTCGCGATTTCATTGGGCCCGGCCGACCTGCCCATGCTGCAGCGGGTCAGCCTGAATGCGCCCGTCCTCTGGTTTACCTCGGCGATCGCCTTGCTGACCGGCTTGGGATTCGGACTGCTGCCCGCGCTCGAAACCATGCGCATCGACCTCGCGGACGACCTGAAGGAGGGCGCACGCGGATTCACCGATGGGCCGCGTTCAGGGCGGCTGCGCAAAGCACTGGTCACCATGGAAGCCGCCCTCAGTACCGCGCTGCTCGCCGCGGCCGGACTGCTGCTCCACAGCTTTGTCAATGTGACCCACGTGCAGAAGGGATTCGCGGTCGAACGCGTGCTTTCCGCCGACCTCTCCCTGCCGCAGAGGACATATCAGACCCCGCAGCAGCGGACCGGCTTCTACCGCGACGTTCTCAGCCGGATCACCGCGCTGCCTGGCGTGATCGCCTCCGGTGCGGTCACGGACCTTCCGTTGACCAACGAATCGAAGACCAAGCTCATCCAGTTGGAGAGCGACATCACAACCTCGCTCGAACGCCCGGTGGCGGCGTGGCGGCACGCCACCCCGGAGTACTTCAATGCCATGGGAATTCCGCTCCTCGCGGGACGCCCGTTCCGCGACCTGGAGCCCTCTCCGGTTGCGGTGATCAGCCAAAGCCTGGCGAAGGCGCTCTGGCCCGACGCGCAGCCCGAGAGTGCCCTGGGGAGACGGATCCGCGCCGGCGGTCCTCCGCTGACAACCATCGTGGGAGTGGTTGCCGACGTTCGCACGGTATCCCTCGAAGCGAAGCCGATGCCGCAGATGTATCGCCCTTACACTCAGGGTTCAGAAGCGGACATGAGCGTCGTGGTCCGCTCGGCACAGGACCCGCAGAGCCTGGCGCGTGCCGTGCGCGGCGAGATTCGCTCGCTGGACCCGGATTTGCCGGTGCCTTCCATGAAGACCATGCGAGAGATCGTCTCCGGATCCGTGGCGCAGCGCCGTTTCCAAATGGTATTGATCCTGGCGTTTGCCGGGCTGGCGCTGGTGCTGGCGATCGTTGGGATCTACGGAGTGGTGAGTTACTCGGTACTGCTGCGTACCCGCGAAATCGGTCTGCGCATCGCGCTCGGGGCGCAACAATCCGACGTGCTGCGATCCGTGTTGAAGGAAGGGCTGATGCCCGTAGTAGCGGGGCTCGCGATGGGCTTGGCCGGGGCCGCGGCGACGGCCCGCGCGCTGAAGAGCCTGCTGTTCGAGATCGGTCCGCTCGATCCGGTCGCAATCGGCGGCGTCGCGTGCCTCTTACTGCTGGCCGCTACCGCGGCGTGTTATGTACCGGCGCGGTGGGCCTCCCGGTTGGACCCCACGGAGGCGCTCCGTCACGAGTAGCCCGATCGCCTCAGTCCCCCGAGCCGTCGTAGACTTCCCCTTCCCGTGCGCCCGGTAATCCGCCGGCGGAGATTGCCGCAGCGGATCCGGAAGCGGTCCAGATACAGGTACACCACCGGCGTGGTGTACAGTGTCAGCAGTTGGCTCATCGCCAGGCCTCCGACGATCGCGATACCCAGCGGCCGGTGGAGCCGATCTCCTTCGCTCCCAGCACCGTGGCCTGCATGGGCGTCATGCCCGCCTCCAGGTGGCGCGTGATGTTTTCGATCACCACAATCGCGTCGTCCACCACGAATCCCGTGGCCACGGTCAGCGCCATCAGCGACAGATTGTCGATGCTGTAGCCCATCAGATACATCACCCCGCACGTGCCGATGAGTGAGACGGGAACGGCGATGCTCGGGATGATGGTGGTCCGCGGGCTGCGCAAAAACTCGAAGACCACCAGGATCACCAGCGCGATCGAGATGGACATGGTGAACTGGATATCTCGCACCGAGGCCCGGATGGTGGTGGTGCGATCCAGTGCCACCGAGATGATCATCTTCGGCGGGATTTCCGCCTGAATGGCCGGCAACACGCTCCGCACGCGGTCTACGGTCTCGATGATGTTGGCCCCCGGCTGGCGGAATACCACAAGCTGCACCGCGGGCTTGCCGTCCAGTTGGCCGGCGGTGCGGATGTCTTCCACGTTGTCGGTGACGGTGGCGATGTCCGAAAGCAGCACCGCTCCGTTCTTCTTGAATGCCACCACCAGCGGCCGGTACTGCGCGGCCGTCAGCAACTGGTCGGTGGTGGCGAGCGCCTCGATGCGGTGGGCGTCGCTCAATTCGCCTTTGGGACGGTTCGCGTTGGCGGTGCTTAACACTTTTCGGACGTCTTCGAGCCCCAGCCCGTAGTTGTTGAGCAGGGTCGGGTTTACGTCCACTCGCACCGCGGGCAGCGATCCGCCGCCCACGAACACCTGTCCCACACCCTGTATCTGGGCGAGTTTCTGCTGCACGATGGAGGCCGCCGCGTCGTACATCCGCGCGGTGCTGTAGAAGTCCGAAGTAATGGTCAGAATCAGGATCGGGGCGTCCGCCGGATTGACTTTGCGATAGGTAGGGTTACTCGGCAGGTTGGCCGGCAGTTGGCCGCGTGCCGCATTGATGGCGGCCTGCACATCGCGCGCGGCGGCATCGATGTTCCGGCTGAGATCGAACTGCAGGGTGATTGGAAGTCGCGCCCAAAAAGCTGGTGGAGGTCATCTCCGTGACCCGGCGCGCCCGAACTGCCGTTCCAGCGGGGTTGCCACCGACGATGCCATCGTCTCGGGACTCGCGCCCGGCAAGGACGATTGAACGGAGATGGTGGGAAACTCCACCTGGGGGATCGGCGACACCGGCAGAAACTGGTAGGCGACCACTCCTGCCAGCGCGACGGCCACTGTCAAAAGAGTAGTGCCGGCGGGTCGTTGAATGAACGGCGTCGAAATGCTCATAGGTCAGCCGGCGATTTACCCAGGATAACGGAATTCGGTGGCAGTCACCGTAACCCCCGAATTCCGGGGTGCTTACGCGTTTCCGGGAAGGGGATCCGACGCTTGCTCGGGGACAGAGTTGTTCCGAGGTGGGGGCAGTTTTCGGAAGATGTCCGTGACGATACTGGTGGACCGATACGATGGCGCACCGCGCAATTTGGCGCAAACGCTCGAAAGTGTGGACCTGTGCATCGCGCGGGTGGCAGCCCAGAGACCCAGCTTGAGCAGTTCCTGGCGAAGTATTGAGGTCAGGAGCGCGCCCGGCTACTTACCGTCCTTGCCTTCTCCGGGAGGCGGGGCGGTCGGGTTGACCCCGGGAAGAATCCAGCCGTCGAATGAGGGGCCGTTCTGGAAGAACTTCGCGTCCTTGCTGAGGGGATGGCCCTTGGCGTAGATGGCGTTGGCTTGCCCGAATATCTTGCCCGCACGCAGCGTGTCGTCATGGATCTTCGTCACCATCGCCTGGTAGCGGTCGTCGGTCTGCGGGAATCCCGAGAATGAACTCAAATCGTTGTTCCCGATGATCACGACATCCACGCCGGGGACCGAGGCGATGTCATAGGCGTTGGCCACACCGGTGGGAGTCTCGATCATGATCACCACCAGCATGTTGTCGTTGATGGTCTGGCGGTAGTTGATGCCATTGATGCCCCAGAGCTTGGCGGCCTGTCCGGAACCGGCGCTGCGCCGCGCGACCGGGGGATAACGCGCCCACTTGGCGGCCTCGCGCGCACGGTCGACATCGTCCACCGTCGGAATGACTACCCCTAAGGCGCCGATATCGGTGGCGTGCTGGATGTGCCATTCCTGCGCGTCTGGCAGCCGGATCATGGGAGTGGCGCCGGCATGCGGGCAGGCGGCGATCATCGCTTCGACGTCCTTGAACTCCAGCGTGCTGTGCTGCATTTCGAACCAGGTATAGTCGTAGTGCTTGGCCGCCTCGCAATAGCCGGGAATATCGAACTTCAATTGCGTGAAGCTGAAGACCTGTTTCCCTGCCAGAAGCTTCTGCTTAGTAGTGTTGTACAGAGGCGGCTTGGCCGCGCCCCCGCCCTGCTGTTGCGCGGGCGACAGGATCGTGAGCAGCCCGGCGGCTAAGAAAATACAAACGACTACTACTGTTGGCCCTCTCATCGTTACACCCCTCTCTGAGAACCTTGATGGTCGAGGTGAGTATATACCGGCATGCGAGGCGTTGACAAGGGGGGGGCCTTCTTGCTGGTTGGACTTGAAGCTGCGCCAGGGGGCTCAGGAACGCGCAGGCGGCGACCGCCTGCGCCACGTTAATGGAATCTGATAGAGTACTCCAATGTTTTCACCTATCAATCGTCGTAGGTTCCTGGAACGGAGTATCGCCTCGGCCGCCCTGCTGGGCTCCACACGGCGGGCGCGGGGGGCGGATGCATCCGATCTGAAGGCCATTCAGGCGGAGATCGAGAAACACCATGACGAGTCGGTGCATCGCCTGCAGGACTGGATCCGGCAACCCTCGATTGCCGCGGAAAACCGGGGCATGACTGAGGGCTGCGATCACATGATGCGGCTCTTGCGCGATGCGGGATTCACCAGCGTAACCAAGGCGCCCACGGGCGGGCATCCCGGCGTCTTCGCCACGCTCGATGCCGGCGCGGCGCGCACCTTCGGCATTTATTTCATGTACGACGTGAAGCAGGCCGATCCAGCGGAGTGGTCTTCGCCGCCGTTTAGCGCGGCCCTGGTGGACAAACCCGGACTGGGAAAGGTGCTGATCGGCCGCGGAGCAGTCAATCAGAAAGGCCCGGAAGCCACCTGGCTCGCCGCGCTTCACGCCTTCCGGGCCGCCGGCCGGAAGCTTCCGGTGAACCTGGTATTCGTGGCTGAGGGCGAGGAAGAGATTGGCTCGCCGCACTTTCCCGAGGTGGTCCGCCGGCCGGACATTCTGGCAGCGCTGCGCAAGTGCTCAGGCGTTTACATGCCCATGCCGATGCAGGCGCTGGATGGCACCGTGACGATCAATCTGGGGGCCAAGGGTGTCATCGAACTGGAACTGGTTTCGAGCGGGGAGCGCTGGCATCGCGGCCCCAAACAGGACCTCCATTCGAGCAATGAAGCGCGGGTCGATAGCCCGGCATGGCACCTGGTGCAGGCTCTTGCGACGCTGGTGGGGCCGGACGGCCACACACCGGCGATCGAGGGTTTCGCGGACCAGGCGCGCCCGCTGACGACCGAGGAGAAGGCCTTGATTCGAGAGGCAATGAAAGTCGCGCGCCCCTGCTCTGCACAAGCGCAGAACGGATTGTCGTCTGGGTCGGGCGATACCTCGGTTGCGAAGCGGACTTCAACAAATTCTGCCTCCTCCCTGAGCCGGTTGATGACTTGTCCGATCAGGTTCCGCCGAACACCGAGTCTTGCGAGGACCTCCTTGTATTCCGCCAGTATGTCCTCGGTGACGAGCCAAGTGAAAGTCGCATTCTCAATCCAGTCGCGAAGAAGCGAGGCGCTCGGATTCCGGACATCGCGCCACAACTTGAATCCTGCGATTCCAGCCGCGAGCACCGACGTGTCGATTACTCCTCTACGCTGATCTTCTCGACCCGCCAATGGTGATCTCCGGCAATCGCTTCTTCCCGGCTCGGTAGCCTCGAACCGCGTCCACGATCTGGGATTCGGTGACGCCGGATAAATCGCGCGCGGCTGCCTCTAAGGTGCGCACAAACTCGCGCTTCCATCCCGGTCTCTTTCTTCCGCGGGGCAAATCCCGATTCACGACGGCACGAGGAAGGTGCTGTTCGAGTTCCCTGGCGAGGTTCCTGAGGGGGATACGGACTTCGATCGGCTCGCAGCCTCCTGCGGGGTAAGACCGAAGCCGCACATACCGTGATCCAGCCGATTCCTCTTCCTTCAGGTTGGCGGATATGGCTCGTGTGAAGCGGGCGAGCATTTCGGTGGAGGTGCCGAGCGACTCCTTCAAATAGAAAGCGATCTTGGCTTCCAGCAGTAGCCGGTGGTCGAACCAATAGAAGCCGCCGCGGCGCGGTGGGAGCAGGACCTTGAACTGCACAAGATTCTGTAGATCCTTTGGATCCACGCCCAGGACGGCGCTGGCTTGCTTGAGCTTCAGATCGACCGTTTGCATCACCGTATACCGTCTAAATTTTAGTCGATATTACGATCTGAGTCAATCCTGGGCCACTCTACCGGTGCGTCGATTGTCGCTTGGCCAGGGCCGTCAGGGTCGTTTTGGCGGCCGTCTCCAAGTCGGTTTGCGCTTTGGTCCAATCGGCCGCGGTGGTGCCGGGCGGGCGGTTGGAGTCGGTGAAATACGTGGGCACGAATTCCAGCAGATTGCGCGCGGCGGTCTGACCGGTGGTGAATTGCTCGTGCGACGGGTAGGGCAGTTTCTGGATGTTCATCGAAGTCAGATAGAGCGCCAGGATCATCTGGCGGGGGTCCTCGAAGGTGTTCTCGCCGCCGCTCGACAGGAGTTGCGTGGCGGTATCCACTACTTTGGCCGGCTGCTCGACGCCATTGTAGGCGAGCACGTAGTAGTACAGGCGGTCAGCTTTGAAGTCCGATTCGGCGTACTTCTGAGTCCAGGTATCCAATTCCGACAGGGCTTTCGCAAAACGGCGGTTGTCCACGTCCTGGATGGCCAGGCTCGCGAGCTCGTATTCGCCCGGTTTCTTGAAGGTCTTCGGGCGCGGAGTGAGAGGACCGTGCGGCGGACCGGGCTTGCGCCCGCCGGCGCTGGTCACAGGGGCCGTTGTGGAGGCGGCCGGCGGTTGGTTTCCCGAGGAGGACGGCGGCGCGGGTGAGGACGGAGCCGCGGGTTTGGGAACGGCTGGCGGCTGGCCTACACGCGAACGGGTGGGCTGGCTTTGCGG
>PMTT01000909.1 GCA_003167275.1 Bryobacterales bacterium
GACCCGAGGGCCGTGGGAATCGCGTTCGCAGACCTATCTTCCAATCCTTCCTTAGGTTTGTACGCGTACGCGCCGCACGGCGGCGTACAATTCCTGACGCTCGGGAACGGGGTGACAGAGAACACGATATGGGACCCGGGGCGCCTGCAGCCGCACCAGATTACGGCTGCCGGTTCCAATAGCCAGTCGCTCCTGTCCCTACAGTACAGCTTCTGTCAATCGGGAACGAGTTGTACGAACAACAATGGAAATGTCTGGCAGCAGACGATTGCCACGCCGGCGGCTACCCGAGTGCAAACCTACGGATACGACGGCTTCAACCGGCTGATTAGTGCCCAGGAGTCGACGACCCAAGGGTCGCCGTGGAGCCAGAACTACCAGTATGGTGCATCCGGGAATCGGGCGGTGGTGAGTGGATATCTGCCATACCCGTCGTTGACGCCCTCGGCGATCTCGCAATACAGTGAAAATTACGGGAACGGCACATTCAATCGGAATCATTGGACGGGCGCCACCTATGATTCCGCAGGTAACATGACCGGCATCCCCGGAGCGTCGCGGTCGTTTACCTACGATGCCGAGAACCGGATCACCAGCGCGTCAGAACCGGCCATGGGGGCCATTGCATACACGTACGACGGCGACGGCCGAAGGGTGACGAAGACGGTGGCAGGGGCGGTCACGACTTTCGTCTACGATGCCCAAGGGGAGATGGTGGCGGAATACGGAACGGTGCTACCGGATATGGGCACGAAGTACCTGACAGCCGACATGCTGGGGAGCACGCGGCTGGTGACGGACCCGACCGGAATAGTGGCCCTCAAGCGGTACGACTACTATCCGTTCGGGGAAGATCTCCAGCAGGGTACCGGCGGACGGGACACCTCGTATGCCGCGGGAATCTATCCTGGGGTTCCGGATACGGAGGCGATGAAGTTCACCGGGAAGGAGCGGGACGCGGAGACGGGCCTCGATTTCTTCGGCGCGCGGTACTTGTCGGGGGCGATGGGGAGGTTCACCAGCCCGGACAAGCCGTTTGCAGATCAGGCCCCGGCGAATCCTCAGAGTTGGATTCTTTATGGCTACGGTCGCAATAACCCATTGGGACATAACGATCCGACAGGGAGGAAATGCGTGACAGTGACTTCGGGGAGTACAAAGGCCCAAGCTGATGACGGCAGCGGCGGCGGGTGCAGCGCCGCCGACGTGGATGCTCAGGGAAATATAACACCTCAGGTTGAGATCGTGAATGCGCTCCAAGGCTCGTTATGGGCCTTGCTGACGGCACCCCAGATCCCCCGGTACGTGCCTAACGACAGGCCGTTGGACGAGAAGGGCCAGATTGTCACACATGAACTCAGCAAACGGATTGGCGACTATCCCACCGTCTGTGGTGGAGGTGGGCATTTGTATGCCGGCAAAGAGTTTTCTGCTGGCCCGGTAAGTGGATTTGCCGGAGGGATAAAGGAATTTGATAGCCGCTCTGGATCCAGCCAAGGCGCGCTATTTGAGTTGGGCGGCGGAGAGGGCTACGTCGCCGGTGTTGGTTATATCGGGACGGTAAACGGGAAAGGGCAGGCCGAAAGCTCCTCGTTGGGGTACGCTGGTGTTGGCGCGCATTCGCCAGTGGGCGCCGGCTCCGTTGGTTTGGTCGGGTTTAACTCTGGGATAGGCGTTTACGGGGACGCTTTTCTGTTCGGTCGAGGAGGTGGGGGCGGGCTTTACATAAACATCAGTAGCGTTGCGAGGTGCCGATAATGCAGTTCATCCCGCTGTTCTTGGGGCCAGTCTCATCTGCCAGCGCAAAGGGGCCGGGTCCTTTCTTTTCCGTGCTATTCATTCTTATCGGAGCCTGGGTGCTGATTCGGACTTGGCACGACTACCTGAAACGCCGCCGGAACGCGCCTGTCCCCATACTCAACCTTCTCTGGGTATCGGGACTGGCTACATTCTTCATTGTCGCTGGCATCTGGGGAGTGTTTCGCTAGCGTCCAGAGACTGATCTGAAGTCCTCACCTGACTACCGCTCCCTTAGAAGGAAACACAGGAAACACGGGGACAGAGGCAGGAAACACGGGGACAGGAAAACACGGGGACAGACGGGACGTTTCCATTCCCAGAGTCGGCCCCCAATGGGAGGGGGCGCAACGCAGGCCCCCGACCCAAGGGCTGTGGGAGTCGCGTTTGCCGACTTATCCTCCGGGGAACATGGGGACAGACGGGACGTTTCCGTATGCGGAGGCGATTAGGCCCACCAGGTCCCCAATATGACCTGATTATTTCAGCGGTAGGCCTCGCGGCGGTTCCATATCCGAGCACGGCAGCAAGGGCGGACGGGGGAGAACACATTCCCCCCCCTTCACCTCCTCCTCCCTCCCCCTCATACTTCCAAATCCCGTCATCCCCCCTCACCGGCGGACAGATCTTCTTCGCCCCCCAATGCGCCATCGCCAGCGCGAACACCAGGTCGTCATGCTCCCCCTCCCGCCACGCCCCATACTGCTCGTGCCCTTTCTCCGTCTGCCTCACTCGCATCTGCGACAGTTCCTCCACTAGCGCCCCCCCGAATCGCATCCCCGCTGCGATCCGCAAGCCCCCCGCTGCAGCAACACCTGTAATCCCACAATCAGGTTCCGCTTGGGTACATGGTAGTACCCGTCCGATTGCGTCTCCGCGTACCCGCTCGTAATGATCGCCGGCAGCATCCAGCAATCCGGGTCCAGATCCGCCGCGCGCAGCAGATCGACCACCGGCGTCCCGACTCCGGTGGCATCCACCATCAGGCTGCATCGCCCCCTGAGTTCGGCCGACCGGGTCACCTGCCGCGTCTGCTCCACCACCTCCGGATACGGCGTCCCCAACGCAAACCTGTCCAGGTACCGTAGCTCCAAAGCCGCCATCTTCTTGTACGCGTAGTGCGCCGCGTCCCAAGGCCCTGTCAGTTCCGTTCCCTCAATGATCGCCAGAGCCGAGGGATCGTGCCTCTGTCCCAAGTCCAGGCCGATGAAAAACCACCCGATGCTCATCACCGCAGCACCAGCGGCTTTACCTCGTCGGTAAACGCCCTTTCCACCAGGTCTCGGTCGAACAGCCCGCTCACCGAGTCCACAAACTCGCACAGGTACTCCTGCCGGAAGCAGCGGTCTCCCAACTCGTTCCGTTCCTCCTCCAGGACGGCCCGCGAAATCCGGGGACACTCGTCCGCCGGTACCCGCACCCGCGTCCACCCCGGCCCGCCTTTCGTCCACGCCTGCCAGAAGAATCCCCGCTTGCCGAATGGCGTGCTCATCAGCCACAGCGCTCCCTGGCTCACCGCCAGCATAGGCCGGATCGCCCGGTACAGGTCGTCGCTCACCCGCGATGCCTCGTCCACCAGCAGCAGCGCCACCGCCGAGAAGCCCCGGATCGTCGTTTCATTCCCCGGCAGCCCGATGATCCGCGACCCGTTCGGGAACTCCAGCGAGATCTCGTTCTCCCCGTCGCCCTTCGGACGGATCCCCAGCCGCTGCGCGAATCCCTCCGCCTTCCGGACGAATTCGCCGCTCTGCCGCCCGCTCGGGCTCACCACCAGCGTCAGGCTCTCGCCCACGGTGTACGCCTGGTGTACCGCCTTCGCCGCCGTGACCGTCGACTTACCCCACTGCCGGGTGCAGTTCAGAATCCCCCGTTGGCTCTCCGAGGCCAGCACCCGCTCCTGTGCCGCGTCTGGCCAGAATCCCAGCTTCTCCCTCACCCAGTCCGCTGTATCGTTCTTTCCATGATCCTTCCCTCGCCCGGTCTCCTTGACAGGCACCGGCTCTCTTTGGCTCCCCAGCAGTTGCCCCACTTCAATGTGATATTCCACTCTGCTTTCACACTAGCACCCGCCCTGGACAATCAGGCCTGATTAGCCGAATAAGAGAGACCGAGTCACAGGTTTTGAAAATAAAAACTCGATTGAAAACAAAGCATAAACAGAGCAGTTCCGGTCTGCCCAAAGAATTCCTGATTTTTTTCGAAGTATTGTGATTGGTGGAATATGAGTTCTACACGAAGACAACTTTCTTCGCAGGCCAACGGCAGACTTTCCCGTGGCCCCGCGACCCCGGAAGGCAAAGCCCGCTCTTCCCAAAATGCTGTCAGTCACGGTCTCCTCGCCGAGTGTGTCGTCCTGCCCGGCGAGTCGCAGGAGGGCTTCGAGTCCTTCTTTGCGCAACACCTGGATCGGTTCGGCCCCGTCGATGGCGTCGAAGAAGCCCTGATTGAGGAAATGGTGGCCTCTTACTGGCGCATGCGCCGCGCCTGGGCCATGGAAACCGAGCTCCTGACCAGCGGCCTCGCCGCCCACCCCGGCGAGGACGGCCGCGCCCGCATCACCGCCTCCTTCCGCGACCTCGCATCCAAGCCAGAGCTCGCCCTGCTCCACCGCTACGAGACGCGCCTCCACCTCATGTACCAGCGAGCCCTCCACAACATCCTCCTGCTGCGCACCGTACCCCCTCCCGCAAGGCCGGTCCTCGATCTGCCCACCGAACAATCCCCCACTCCACCGCCACCCGCCGCAGAGCCCCAGTGGGACGGACCGTCGTCTTCCGTGGTCTGTCAACCCGCTGCCACCCAGCCAGAGCCGTCCCCCAGTGAACCAACGCCACCCCCAGTCCAACCCAGTCCCGTAGGGCAGCCGGAACGGCCCGCAACCCATCAGTCCACCCCGTGCACCGCTCGTATACCAAACGAACCCAATCCCATTTCCGGACACTCGTCTCAGCCGCTTCCGGAAGACCCCCACAAAGACGCACGACTGCCCTCAGCCTGCCCCACTCCCCCATCCCCTGTCTCCAGCCCCCAACATGAGGTATATTCTCTTCCATGAAGATCCTTTGGTGTCTGGCTCCAGCCATCCTCACACTTCCCCTGTTCGGGCAGCCCAGTTCCGGAATCCCGCTGAAACCGGGACGCGATGCCAGCCAGGCGGTTGACGAGGAGTACACCAAGAAGATCCGCGAATACACCACCGAGCCGTTCTTCAATTCGCCGCTCACCGATTACCTGCCGGCCTCCAAGACCGTGCCAACTCCCAAAGCCGTACTCGGCGACGTCGCGGGCGCTCCCGGCATGCTGCCCTATTCGGCCGATGTCTATCGCTACATGCGGATGCTGGAGAAGGCCAGCCCGCGAGTCAAGGTCTTCAGCATCGGCAAGTCCGAGGAAGGCCGCGAGATGATCGCCGTCGCCGTGGCGTCCGAGCGCTTGCTGGCCACAATCGATGAGAACCGCGCCCGCCTGGCGAAGCTCGCCGATCCCCGCACCATCAAGCTCGACGACGCCGAGGCCGAGAAGTTGGTGGCCGCCTCCACCCCCATCTACTACATCACCGGAACCATCCACTCGCCCGAGACCGGCGCGCCTACCGCCTTGATGGAGTTGGCCTACCGGCTGGCGGTCGACGAGAGCGCCTACATCCGCGCGATCCGCGAAAACGTGATCACGCTGATCACTCCCGTCGTCGAAGTGGACGGACGCGACCGCATGGTCGATATCTACCGGTGGCATCGCGAGAATCCTAACAAGCAGTGGCCGTCGTTGATCTACTGGGGCCACTACGTCGCGCACGACAATAACCGTGACAGCATGGGGCTGACCTTGCAGCTCACCCGCAACGTCCTGAACACCTTTGTCGGATGGAAGGCGCAGGTGCTCCACGACCTGCACGAATCCGTGCCGTACCTCTACGACAACACCGTGGGCGACGGCCCCTACAACGCCTGGATCGATCCGATTCTGGCCGACGAGTGGCAGATGATGGGCTGGAACAACGTTTCGGAGATGACCAAGCTCGGCATGCCCGGTGTCTTCACGCACGGCACCTTCGATACCTGGTCCCCCAGCTACCTGATGTTCATCGCCGCCATGCACAACGGCATCAGCCGCCTCTATGAGACCTTCGGCAACGGCGGGGCCGACACCGAGGAGCGCACCCTACGTCCCAACGAGTATGCGCGGACGTGGTTCAAGCAGAATCCTCCGCTGCCCAAGACCACGTGGTCCCAGCGCAACAACAACAACTATGAAGAGACCGGCGTGCTGACCGCGCTCGCCTACTTCTCGGCCAACAACAAGCTGTTCCTGCGCAACTTCTATTTGAAAGCCAAGCGATCCATCGAGAAACCGCGGACCGAGGGACCGGCCGCCTACGTCTTTCCGGCCGACGATCCGCGTCCCGGAGCGCAGGCCGACCTGTTGCGGATGTTGCAGGACCAGGGCTGCGAGATCTCCCGCGCCACCGCGCCGTTCACCGTGTTGATGCCGGCCAAGAAGCCCCCGGCTCGTGGAGGCCGCGGCGGACGCGGTCGCGGCGGCGCCACGGACGATGCTACCGAAGGGCAGACTGGCGCAGGAGCCACGGACACAGCCTCTGCCGCCGAACCCGCCGCCGCCAAGCCCGCGGAAAAACCCAAGCCCGAGCCGCGCACCTTCCCGGCCGGCAGTTACCTCGTACGCATGGATCAGCCATACAGCCGCATTGCCGATACGCTGCTCGATTACCAGTACTGGGCGGCGAACGATCCGCAGAAGAGCATCTACGACGATACCGGATGGACCTTCGGCGAGCTCGGCAACGTCAAGGTCTCTCGCGTCACCGACCTCAAGGTATTGGATGCCGCCATGGAACCGGTCTCCGGGCCGGTGAAAGCGCCCGGCGGCGTCGAGAGCACGGGCAGCGTTTTCCTGATCAACCACAATGCGGACAGCGCCCTGATCACGCTGCGCTATCGATTCCCGAACGCTTCCTTCGACGCCGCCGAGGCGCCCTTTGAAGCCGCCGGGCGAAAGTTCAACCGCGGGTCCTTCATCGTGCGGAACGTGCCAGCCGATGACCTGGCCAAAGCCGGCGCCGAACTCGGCGTACAGGCTTACGCCGTAGCGTCGGCGCCCGAAGTGAAGACCCATCCGCTGCGCGCCGCCAGGGTCGCCATCATGCACACCTGGATCAACACGCAGGCCGAAGGCTGGTGGCGTGTCGAAT
>PMTT01000545.1:0-987 GCA_003167275.1 Bryobacterales bacterium
TTACCGGGGCACGCGGTAGTCCAACCGGGCCGCCATGTGAGGGCGGATACCCATGAGCCGATCCATATTGAAGTTTCTTGCAATTCTTCTGGGCGTTCTGATTGTCGTCGTGTACTTCGCCGACCTGGACGGGCTGCCGCGAGGGGTGCGTTCCCAGATCGGCCAGGAGCGCACCGCGCTGGCGGCGGCTGAGAAGCAGCTTCACGCCACCCAGGATGAGGTCCTGGCCAGCCTCAAGTCCGAATCCGACCTGTTCCAGGCAGTCCCCGCCAGCCAGCAATGGCCCGAGCAGCTCTCCAAATCGTTGGGCGATATCCAGCTTGCCTCCCACGACATGGAGCAGCTCTCGACGATCAACAAGCGCGACCGCCGCCAGGATCGCCAGCAGGTGGAAACGCTGCTGGCCGAGGAGCGCGGCCTCCGCACGACGGCCTTGGCGGACGCTACCGGCATTCAGAAAGATGCGGCGCATTGGGTAGACGTGAAGCGCCACCTGCCCGAAGAAGTCCGGCAGATGGAGCAGAATTACAACACCGTCCATGCCTACGACCTCGCTCCAGTGGCGGCCACGGTTCAGAAGGCCGAGACGGATTGGCCGGACAAAGCGCGCAATCTTGAGAAACGCCTGACCGAACTGCGCGACCTCATGGCCCAGAGCGAGACTGCCTGGCAATCCAGCACCCAGGCGCGCCAACTCGCCGCCGCGAACGATTTCGCGCATCTCGATCTCCCGGCGCTGGTGGCAGCGGATAGCACGCTCAAGACCGCAGTCGACGGCTTGCCCGCCGAGACCAAGAAACTGAAGAAGCACGCCTCCCAGCTCTATTACGCATGGGACAAGATCCTGGTGGATATGGCCGACCGCGGCGGCGGTCAATACGACCAGAAGATCCGCACCGTCCAGACGCACTTCGCGGATGCTTCCGCCAAGACCGGCGAAGTCACGTCCGACGAGAAATGGGTTCACGTTCCCGAAGCCGATTTCGA
>PMTT01000545.1:1034-6033 GCA_003167275.1 Bryobacterales bacterium
CCCAGCAATCCAATCAATATGGCTATTGGGACCACCGCGATGGCCGCGATTTCTGGGTCTTCTACGGCCAGTACGCCCTGATGCGCGATCTGCTTTGGAATCATCAGTATGAGCCGCTGGACCGGTACGAGTGGGAGGGTTACCGCACCTACTATAGCCGGGGACAGACCTACTACGGCGGAGGCGTGGGCACGGGCGCCACCCAGAGCGCGCCCCGGTACGGCACCGCGGGATCCTCCACGCAGAACCGCTACTCCACCAGCACCTATGCCAAGGGGGGCGGTTTCAAGAACTCGCAATACGCCACCAAGAGCGGTTCTTACGGCAGCTCGAAGTACGCCACGCCGGGCGGTAACAGCACGCCCAAGCAGTTCGGAAGCGGCAGCCATCCGGAAGGGCAGCGAGCCAGTCCGCCCCCCAGCTCGCGGCCACGCCCTGCCAGTAGAGCTCCCAGTACTCCAAGACGATTCGGAAAGAGGTAGCATGGGCTTGCCGCCCGTGTGCTTTATGAGACTGCTCCTCTTCCTCATACCCGCGATCCTCACCGCCCAATCCGCCCCGTCTAACCTTGCCTTCGAGACAGGCACACCGGGAGAGCCCCCTCCCGGCTGGGTCGTACCCCAAATCCAGAAAGCGCTCGGATATTCAGCCGAGTTTCACCGCGAAGGCTGCCGAAGCGCCTCGGGATGCGCCGTTTTGCTGGCTCCCGCCGCGCTGCCTCCCGACACCTTCGGCAACCTCACCCAAAGCTTCGATGCGTCGCGGTTTCGTGGTAAGACCGTCCGGCTGCGGGCCTTTGTGAAAGTGGAACCCGCTCCCCCGCTGGACCGCAACGCCACCGATCACGCCCAGATGTGGCTCCGGGTGGACCGTCCCAACCAGCAGATGGGCTTCTTCGACGACATGGGGGACCGTCCTATCACTTCGCCCGAATGGGTGAGCTATGAAATCACCGGCGAGGTTGCCGCCGATGCCGATTCCGTCAGCATCGGCGTAGTGTCGTATGGCAAGAGCCCCGTCTGGATTGACGGTCTGTCGTTCGAGATCATGACCGACGCCACTTCCGGCTCGGAGGTGACTGCCGCGCGCACGGCCATCCAGAAACTGTACGGGCGCATCGATTCGGCATACGCTCAAAAGGACTTGGACGCGGTTGCCAGCCTGGCACTGTCTGACGCTCAGATCCACATAGGGGCCACCCGAATAACCCTGGCGTCGGCACTGATGCAAATCATGATGGAAATGGAAAAAGGTACCGGGTACGCCTCCCGGTCCACCATCACCAACGTTCGGCTCTCCGGAGCCAGTGCCATTGTGAGCGTGAACAACGAGGCCTCCCGGACCTCGCCCGGTGGTACGCAAGTCCTGATTTCGGCGAACCGCGACACTTGGGCGAAGACCCCTGGTGGATGGAAGCTGAAGGAATCGACCCTGATCTCTACGCGCTCGGTGACACCGCCGACCGATTCCGAGGCCGCCAGACCCGTGGTAGCGGAATTGAAACAGCGCGCAGTGCCTCTCGATACCGCCGAGCCAGGTGGAAAACACGGCGATCTGGCCGCCTTCGGAAAAGCCGTCGGCGAGGCCCGCATCGTCGCCTTGGGGGAAGCCACTGACGGAACTCGCGAGTTTTTCCAGCTCAAGCATCGCCTGATGGAATACCTGGTCAACGAAAAGGGCTTCACGGTGTTCGCCCTGGAAGCCAATTGGCCGGAGTCGCTGGCCGTGGACCGCTACATCAAGACCGGGGAGGGCAGTGCCAAAACCGCGCTCGCCAGTATGTACTTCTGGACCTGGAATACCGAAGAAGTGCTCGACCTGATCGAGTGGATGCGCAGTTACAACCAGGCGCCCGGCAAGCATCCCATCCTGAGCTTCACTTCTTTCGACATGCAGATGGCGCATGTCGCGGGGCCAATGGCGCTGGAGTATCTCGGACGGTACTCTCCCGAGGATGTGCAAGCGGCGGCGGAGACTTATACCGAGGCGCAAATGCTCGACACCCGGCGCGTCCAGATTTATGACGACCAGGCTAAGGCCTTGGCCGATCGAGCCGCGGCGGTCCTCAGGGTGTTCGATCTCAAGCGCACCGCGATGGTGGCGGCTTCTTCGCAAGAAGCCTGGCGGGAGGCACGCCAGGCCGCCGTCGTCGTCTACCAGTCCTGCACCATGCGCATCCCGGGAAAGGGCCCGTCCTACCGGGATGAGGCCATGACGGACAACGTGGAATGGTTCCGCCAGATACATCCCAACGAGAAGATCGTGCTGTGGGCGCACAACTCGCACGTTAGTTTCGGACCCAGTTCGGACAGCATGAAGACCATGGGTGCGCGGCTTCGCGAGAAGTATGGCAAGCAGATGTACGTAGTGGGCTTCGCGTTCCGTCAGGGACGGCTACGGGCTGTCGGCCTGGAGAACGGGAAGTCCACGAAGCTCTCCATTTACAATGCGGCGCCATCTCCTGAAGGCTCGGGCGACGCCATTCTGAGTGCCGCGGGCCTGCCGCTCTTCTTTCTGGACATGGCCACGCTCCCTGCCGGCGGTCAACTTAGTAACTGGCTCGCCGGGACCCACCTTTTTCACAATGTAAGCGCCAACTGGGTGGTGGGCAACGCCGATTCCAACCTGGAGCCACAAGCGTTGTCGAAGCTGTACGACGGTCTGATCTTCGTGGAAGAGAGCCACCCGGCCCGCGGGTTGGACAAGTAACACGGGCATCCTTGCCAGGCATCCTTGCCTGTGTTGCTTTTTCTTGCCCCGCAAACCAACACAGGCAAGAATGCCCGTGCTACAGTCAGCGGTGGAATTTGTCCTGCCAGTTCTGGATCACGGTGAAGGGTGGCGGCAGTACGGAACCGGTAGTGGTCATCAGGAACCGCTGCCCATCCGGCGACACATCGAATTGGAAATCGCGGGTGGTGTTGTATTGCTGGGTCCCCGGGACGCGGAAGAGCGAACCGGGTTCGCCAAATTGGAGCACCCCCGTGACCGGCACGGCATACAGCTTGTTGTCTGTGCCCAGGTAGAAGAGTTCGCGGCCATCGCGACGCCAGCGGACCAGCCAGGCGCCGTCTCGCGAAACCTGCCGTCTTTCGCCCACCAGGCGCGGCGATGGCGTTGACTCGAACGCCTGGAGGTAGACTTCCGGGCGGCCTGACTCGGCAGAAACAAATGCGATCTGCCTACCATCGGGAGAGAAGGCAATTCCCCATTCCGGAAACTTGTTCTGCAAGAGCGGGATGAGTCTATCTGTGGCCACGTCCTGAAGCCAGGCGTCCGGTGATTCCTCTGGGATCCCATTGTCGAACGCGATGAACCGGCCGTCGGGGGACCAGTCGGTGGGTAAAGCGTGTGGCGTGTCCGGGCCCGCCTGGTGTAGCGTTTGCTCATGGCCGTTCCCGTCCAGGTCCAAAGTTGTGAGTTCGGGAGAGCCATTGGGCAGGGACTTCCCGAAGACCAGGCGTTTTCCCTCAGGCGACCACACCGGCCTGCGACTCACTTCCGGAGGGAACGTGAGCCGCCTGCTTTCTCTGCCGTTCGCGTCGAAGACCCAGGCATCCGTGCCGCCGTTCTCCGGGTTAAACACCACCGCGGCCACGCGCCGCCCGTCAGCCGAGACTCGAAGCGTGCCCCAGTAGGCCGCCGGCCGGCTGACGATGCCCACTTCTTTGCCGGCCCGGTCGTACCATTTCAGTTCCGAGATAGGAAAACCCGCCTGATACACCAGGACGCCATTACTGGAAACCGAAAAAGACGGCGAGAGAGTCGCACCATAGTAAATGACGTTCCGGGCAATCGGAAACGGCTCGCCCGCCAACCGCATGTGGTCCGGGTCGAACGGCTGGGCCATAAGGCTCGCCCCGTGAAGGAACAATAAGTATGCGGACTCCCCGGGGTGGCGCGGGGGCGCATACTGAACCATGGAATCGGTCTCCATCAGAGGCACGGGTCTGAAGCTGGGGTAATCGGACACCATGGCGCGAAAGCGGTGGACAGCCGGATCGAAAGCGACATAGACGAGAAGTTGGCCGCCCGGCAGAAACTGCGGCCAACGGGTACCTTTGCCCACCTGCGTCTCCCGCAGGCTGCCATTCTGCACGAGAAACTCATAATAGTTACCATGCAGCCCCAGGTGGAGAAATAAGTCCTCCTTCGAACGCCACGTTATGAGTTGAACGCGATCGGGCGCCTCGACCACGGAACGTCCGGAGCCGGTCTCCAGATCCGCCTGTTTCAGAGTCAGCTTCACCGAGTAATAGACGGAACGGCTATCCGGCGACCAGAACACCGACTCCGCTTCGTCGGTACCGGGCACGGCTCGCATCTCGAGCGATGGCAGATCGCGTACCCAGATATGGGTGCCGTTTGGGCCCGTGGCGGTAAAGGCCAGCCGCGCTCCGTCTGGCGAGATGGCGAAGGATTGACGCATGATCGGCGGCGCAAAAATCGTTTCAGGCGGCGGAGCGATGTCGAATTGCACAGCCTGGCGAGGGGCCTGGGCGATGGGCCGCTCAATCCACCACAGAAGCACGCTGCCCGCGATCAGCAGGGTGGCGGCTATGCACGCGGCAAGCGGGCCGATTTTCCGTATATGTTTGTTTTGTGCCGGGCTTGGCGCCAGGGGAGGCATGCCTGCCGATCCGGAGGACTCCGCGCTTTGGCGGCTCAATCTCCGCAAATCCACCACCAAGTCTCGCGCCGACTGGTACCGTTCAGCGGGGTCCCTGTCGAGCGCCTTTTCCACCACCATCCGCAATGCGAACGGAACGTCCGCGCTCAGTGGTGGAGCGGCGCCATGGATAATGGTCTGCAGCAGTTCCAGGTCGGTCGCGCCTCCGAATGGCCGCCGTCCCGCCAGCAACTCATAGAGCACAACGCCGAAGGAGAAGATGTCGCTGCGCGCGTCAGTTGCACGGCCCGAGGCCTGCTCGGGCGACATGTACGCGATGGTCCCCTGAATCATTCCCGGCCGCGTGGTCCTGGAGGCAAGGGTTTGCGT
>PMTT01000503.1:0-22713 GCA_003167275.1 Bryobacterales bacterium
GATCCGCACCGTGGCTACTCCCTGGGACCCCAGTGTCAGTGAAACGCCGGGCCAATGGATGATGTTGTAACCGGAGACAAGCCCGCTCTGCGGATTGTTCCCGTTCACAGTCAGCACAGCATCAGTGGTATTGACACCCGTGACCGCGTTGGTAACGTTGGTATTCAACGTCAGCGAGATGTCTGCCGTCAAGGCGCCGAGTATCCCCGCGCAACTCAACACCAGGTCGCCCAGGACTTCCGTCCGGCCCTCGGTTGCGATCTGCGGCGGCGCTGCGACGGCGGCCACACAGGTCAAGGGCGAAGTCCCTGCCTGCGTCACGGCGTATGGCTGACCGGTGATGGTCAGAGTTCCCGTCCGCGACCCCGCAAGCCCCGGGTTCGGCTGCACCACATAGCTCACCGTGCCATTACCCGATCCGCCGGCGGAGCTGAAAGTCACCCACGGGACGCTACTGGTGTTGGGCGGTGAAACGCAACCCGCCGGCGCCTGCACCGTCGCGATCCCAATCCCGCCCACCGCGGGGAATGCCTGGGTGGCCTGCGCAAGCGAGAAGCTGCAGTTACTGCCGGCCTGTATCACTGTGAACGTTTGCCCGGCAACGTTGATCGTACCGGTCCGGCTGCTGGTCGACGAGTTGGGAGCGACCGTGAAACTCACGGTCCCCGGGCCAATGCCCATTCCGGGTCCGTTGACAGTCAGCCAGAACGAATTCGGATCCGGCGCCGCCGTCCAGGCACACGTGGGATTCAAGACGCCGACGTTGATGGTGCCGCTCCCGGCTCCCGAGGCCACCGAGGCCTTCAACGGACTGACTCCGAACAGGCAACCGCTCAGTTGGTTGATGACAAACGACTGGCCGGCAATCGATAGCGTGGCACTCCTCGCGACCCCGTCGGCGTTCGCCGCGCCTACACTAAAGTTCACACTGCCATTGCCGGTGCCGTTCGCGCCGCTCGTAATCGTAACCCAAGGCACCGGGCTGGATGCCGACCATTGCGGGCAGCCAGGGGGCGAACTCACCAGGACGGAGCCGTTGGAGGCCGCCAGTCCCACCGAAGCCGAGCCCGCCGACAGAGTATTGTTACACAGCCCTCCTAAGGAACTGAGGTTTCCCACAAACGGCTGGGACGTCGACTGAGGCGATGGCACCGAGTTGTCAGTTACCTGGATGGAGTAAGAGTAGGCGCCCAGCGAACCGGGAATGCCGCTGAGAGTGACCGTGCTGCCGGTAGTGGAGCTCAACGACAAGCCCGGAGGGAACGTGCCGGCAACGATGGACCAATGGTAAACAGGCGCCCCGGGCACCAGGAATTGGCTGGACACCGGCCCGCCCGAGACTGTACAGGTGGTTGAGTAAAAAGTCCCCAACTGCGAGGGGCCCACGTTCGGATTGCAGATCAGGCTCAAAGGGGTTGAAGTGGCAGTGAGATAGCCCTCCAGCGAGAAGTAGGCATGGCCCCCTGGCGGAATCGCCGGGCTGAATGTCACCGTGCCGGAAGTTAGATCCGCGCTGATGCCGGTGAACGAAGTGCCNNTGTGTCGTCGGCGCCATCGAAAGGGAGTTGCGACCGATCCGATAGGACGTTGGTGGCGCCATCCGTGACCACCACCAGATACGCACAGCCGGTGCTGAACCCGATGTGCGGGCATTGATTGAAGAGCGGGGTCTGAGCGGAGACCGGAACGCTCGCCGCCAAAGCGAGCAGCAGGAACAGGAAAGTCTGAAGGGCACATCGACGGATCGGGGACATGGGACTGGGGCCTCTCCTATACGTAAGCACGAAACGGAACGTGCGAGGTGAAAAATCGGAAGGGAGCAGTACTAGCTGCCGGGGGCACTGAAGACGCCCTTGGCGAGCGGATGAATTGGCATTGTAATGGTCCGTACGTTTCGGCCACCCATTGTGATAAACTGGGCCTCGCTTCTATAAGGGGCCGGTGGTCGTAGAGTTGGATGGGATGGCAACCCGCCGTGCTTCGGAGCCCACGCTGGAAGCCGTTGAGGAGCCCAAATCAAAATGCGAATCGGACGTTTCCTTTTTTGCCTGACCGCCAGCCTGCTCACTGTCCGCTCGATTCCTGGCCAGACTGGCGCGCCAGCCTTGCCTAGAGCGGCGGGCACCTGTGCACCGACAGTGTTGCTATTGCAAGTTCTGAGCCCGCTCCCCGGCTTTTCGACTGTCGTTGGCCAGCCAGTCGCCATTCAGGTTGCAATCATAGACAACTGTGGCAACCCGGCGACCTCAGCCACAAGTAGTGCGAAAGCAGCTTTCTCCGATGGCGATCCCGGTGTCACATTGGTGAGCATTGGCGGCGGCAGATTTCAGGGTACGTATCTTCCCACCAAGAGTGGCAGCCTCCTCATCCAGGTGACCGCGTTCGAGAGCTCTAGCACTGGCGCAGTGCTCGCAGCCCAGATATCTGTGACCGGCACTGTCCAATCCGGCAACGCGGCGAGCCTCTCCATAACCCCTGCAAGGCTTTCTTTTAGTCAAAGCCAAGGCGGGCAGGCCGTCAGCCAGCCTATCACCATCGTCAATCTTGGCGCCCAATCAGCCAACTTTACAGCCACCGCATCAACATCATGGTTGAGTGTCAGCCCGTCCAGTGGAAACTCATCGCCAACCACCCCCGGAATTGTCACAGTAACGGCGGTCCCAGGCGCGCTGCCGCCCGGCACATATACCGGAGTGGTGACCGTACAGAGCGCCGGAGTCAGTCTGCCGCCCGTGACCGTTACCATGACAGTCAGCCCACCGCAGACGATCCTGCTGCTATCGCAGACTGCGTTGAGTTTCACGGCGGCACAGGGCGGTGGCGCACCATTGCCGCAGGATTTTGGCATTCTCAATATTGGCCAAGGTGCTATGAACTGGACCGCACAGGCAAGCACCCTCTCCGGCAGCACCAGTTGGCTGTCGGTTTCGCCCGCCAGCGGTACGGTCCAACAGCCCTATCTGGACGTTTCGCTCGTCAACGTGAGTGTCGATCCGACAGGCCTGTCGGCAGGCACATACTATGGGCAGATACAGATCACCGCTAGTGGAGCGAACAACTCGCCCCAATCCGTATCTATCGTTCTGACGATGTTGCCCCCGGGCACGAATCCAGGCCCGCAGGTGCGGCCCAGTGGTTTCATCTTCATCGCCGCCCCCAGCGGTAGCTCCTCGGGGCAGTCGGCTATGATTGCCAACACGTCTGCCAAGTCGAGCCTGTTCACTTCGGCTCCGGTCACTTTTCCAGGCGTCGGGACCTGGTTCTCCTATACGCCCGCGAGCACCTCGGCCGTTCCAGGGCAACCCGTTCCCATCAATATACAACCGAATTTTTCGCAACTGACCTCCGGCGCGACCAGGGGCTTGATTTCGTTCCTATTTGACGATGGTTCCACGGCTAGCATCGCTCTCCTGGCCGTTGTGCCGCCGTCGGGTGCCGCGCCGTTGGAGAGGGGCAATGCTCCACGGCAATCGGCGCCCGCGGCAACAGGCAACTGCACTCCCAAACAGATCAACATTCAGCCATCGGGTCCCAGTCTCGTCGGTTCCAGTCTCAGCGCCTCAATCGGCCAACCGGTAACGGTTGAAGCCGTCCTCGCGGACAGTTGCGCACAGCCAGTCACTAGCTCTTCCGGTGCTTTTGCGAGAGTGGACTTTAGCAACGGCGACCAAGGCATTGCCATGACTCATGTGGGGAATGGCCGATGGACGGCCACCTGGCAGCCGCAGAAAACCAGTCCATCGGGAATATATGCAGCCTCCATTTCTGTTCTTGAAATGTTGGCGAGCGGGGCAGTTGGTGGTCAGATTGATATCCCCGTCACACTGAATGGTCGGGCGGATGTGCCCCTCGTTGCGTCCGGCGGGGTGAAGAACGCCGGGAGTTTCTCGGCGAACCCTTTAGTCGCACCGGGGGGACTGATCTCGATCTTCGGCGGTCAACTCACCACGGGATCGCCTTCGCAAGCCAGTCAACCGCAGCTACCATCTCAACTGGGCGACACCCAGGTGTTCCTGAGTGGCGTACCGTTACCATTGCTCTATGCGAGCGACGGACAGATCAACGCGCAGGTACCCTATGCTTTGCCGGTGAACGTTCCGATCGAACTCATCGTGCACCGTGGAAGCGCGATCTCCGTTCCGCAAATCGTCTCGGTAGCCCCCGCCCAGCCCGCCGTCTTTACCAAGGATCAATCGGGCACGGGCCAGGGAGTCATTGTCAACGGGGTAACCAACCAGTTCGCGGACAGCAATGCGCCGGTGACGGCGGGTGACACGATCGTCATTTACTGTACCGGTTTGGGGGCAGTGACTCCAGCAGTCCCCTCCGGCGTTCCCGCAACCGGCCAGGCGCCCACCGTGCAGCCGGTCTCGGTGACGGTGGGTGGCCAGAATGCGAATGTGGTCTATGCCGGCTTGACTCCCGGGTACGCGGGGCTGTATCAGGTGAACGCTGTCGTTCCAACCGGTGTCGGAGCGGGCAGTCAGGTGCCCGTGATCCTGAGTACCGCGGGCCAGATAAGTCCGCCCGTGACGATCGCGGTCCGATAGCTCCCGGCGCGAGATGTCCGCACCCCTAACCCCGGCGTCTCCGCTCAGCCGCACGCACCTGCAACTCATTCATGCCGAAATAATGCGCCACCTCGTGCCACACGGTATCCTCCACCAGTTTCGCCAGGTGCTCGGGGCTCTGGGCGAGGCGCTCATGCGGACCCTGGAAGATCGTGATGCGGTCGGGCATCGCGAACGGCTCGAAAACGCTGCGGGTGGTGAGCGGCCGGCCTTCGTAGAGTCCCAGCAGCGTGGATCCGCGGGGCACCCGGCCGCGCGCCAGTTGCTGCGGCGTGGGTTCGCTCTCGACTAGCATGGCGATGTTCTTCATCCGCTTGCGAAAACGCGCCGGGATGTGGGCGTAGGCCGTGGCCACCAGGCGGTCGAATTCGTTCGGACTCATCCTGCTGTTATTCTATTTCTTGGCAGACTCCAAACCAAGACGCATCGTAGTGGCAATCGACGGCCCGGCAGGCGCGGGCAAGAGCACGCTGGCGAAACGGGTGGCCGCGCGCCTGGGCTTCACCTACATCGACACCGGGGCCATGTATCGCGCCGCCGCACTTTGGGCCCTACAGGAAAACGTGAGTTGGGACGATAGTTATCGCATGGAGCAGCTTTCCATCGCGGCGGAGATCGAACTTGCGCCGGGCCGCATCCGGCTCAACGGCCATGACGTGACGGAGGCGATTCGCAGTCCTGAGGTTTCGAGCGGCGCGTCCAAGGTGGCGGTGATCCCGGGCGTCCGCCGCGCCATGGTGGCGAAGCAGCGCGCCATGGGAGAGCGCACCAGCGTGGTGATGGAAGGCCGGGATATCGGGACGGTGGTGTTCCCGAACGCGGACGTGAAGATTTTCCTGGATGCCGATCCCGACGAGCGCGTGCGCCGGCGGTTTCGGGAAAGCCGCGAGAAGGGCGAACAGATCTCCGAAGGCTCGGTCGCGGCGCAGATGAAGGAACGCGACCAGCGGGACAGCACGCGTTCCGACGCGCCGCTCGCCCAGGCGCCCGATGCGGCTTACCTGGATTCCACGGCGCTGAGCCTGGACGAGACGGAAGAAGCCATTTTGAAGATCGTGCGATCGCGCGTAACGAACGGAAAGGATTTCAGTTGAAGGATCTACTCGTCATGAAATTCGGCGGTACGAGCGTAGGGTCCGCCGACCGTATGAGGGTGGCCGCCAGGCTCGCCGCGGACGAACGCAGGAAGCGCCCGGTGGCGGTGGTCGTGTCAGCCATGTCCAAGATCACCGACCTGTTGCTGGATACCATGCGGCACGCCGAGGCGGGCGATCTCTCCGGTATGGAGGCAAATCTCGACAAGTTGCGAACCCGCCATGTGGACGTCTGCCTCGCGTTGCTCCCTGAAAGCCGGCAGGCTGCGGTGATGGCCAAGATCCACGGGCTGGTGGACGAGTTCGAGCGGATCGCGCGCGGTATGGCGATGTTGGGAGAGCGTCCTCCGCGGTCGGTAGACGAAGCCGTGGCGATCGGCGAGCGGCTCTCCGCCCTGCTGGTCTCCGAATACCTGAATGCGGAGGGCACGCCGGCCGCCGCGATCAACGCGCGGGAAGTGGTGGTGACGGATGCAGTGTTCGGCAACGCCTCCCCCCTGATGGAAGCTACCCGCGAGAAGGCGCGGTCCCACCTTCTTCCCTTGTTGGGGCAGGGCTCGATGCCGATCATCACCGGTTTCAACGGGGCCACGGCGGATGGACGACCCACCACGCTGGGGCGCGGCGGCTCGGATTTTTCGGCCTCGATTCTCGCCGCGGCGTTGGATGCCGCCGAGTTGTGGATCTGGACCGATGTGGATGGCATCATGAGTGCCGATCCCCGCTTGGTTCCGGACGCCGAGGTGTTGCAGGAGATCACCTACGCGGAAGCGGCGGAGTTAGCCTATGCCGGCGCGAAGGTGCTGCATCCCCGAACCCTGGCGCCTCTGGCGGAAAAGAAGATCCCGGTCTGGAGTAAGAACAGCTTCGCGCCGGAGAAGCCCGGGACCAAAATCGTCCCCTCCATCGCGGCGGCCAGCGGCACCCGTGCGGTGGCGTCCATGAAGAATGTGGCGCTGGTCTCCCTGGAGCCGGCGAGCGCCGAGTTGAACGGTGTGCAGGTGATGGCGCGGGCGCTGGATGCCGTGGCGCGCGCCAATGTCGAAGTGCTCCTTCTTTCGAGCTCCAGCTACCGGCAGAATTTCTGTTTTCTGGTGCGGCAAGAGGAACTGGAGCAGACGGTGGCGGCGCTGGAGGCGGCGCTGGCGCTGGAACTCGCTCACCACTACCTGAAACCGATCCACGTGGACCAGGATGTGGGACTACTGACCGCCGTCGGTGAAGGCATGCAGGGCAAGCCGGGCCTGGCCGGCCGGATTTTCATGGCGATCTCGCGGGTGCAGGTGAACGTGATCGCCATCGCCCAGGGGTCGAGCGAACTGACGATTGCCGTGGTGGTGCGTCGGGACGGCCTGGAAGAGTCGGTGCGGGCCGTGCACGCCGAGTGCGGCCTGGGTATGCGCCCACCGGTCCCGGTATTCACCTTCCCCATGGCAAGAAGGAGAGAGTAGGGTATGCTTTAGCTTGCCCAACCACTGTGCTGTATACTTCTCGCAGAGGTATCCCACATGCCTGGCAGCCAGATCACCGTAACGCAACTCCTCCTTATGTTCGTGCTGGCGCTGCTGCTATTCGGGCCGAACGCTTGGAAGAAGTTTCATCGATAGCGTGTGAACGTCCTCACCCGCGCCATTTCAAGCCCAAGTCCAGGACTTTCCGCGCATATTCTACGCCACGCTCCATGTGGTCCCGCTGCTGATATTGCAGTGCTGCCGCGATCGGCTCCGCCATCTTGCCAGGCACGTCCTCGATCACCATGTGGCTCTCATAGGGGTGACCCTGCTTGGCAAGCGCCATGAATCGAGCCAGGTCCGAGGCCCGCATGTCAGCCCAGATCTTCATGAAGATGGGGTCGTAGATGGGCAGGATCTGCGGCGGCCGCCCGGTAATGGGCTTGTTGTACACCGAGATCGGCGGGCAAACTTCCTTCGCCTTGGCGATGATTTTCTTGAAATCCACCACGCCTTCGCCAAGCGGGACCCACTGCACGGCGGTGCCATTGTGCGACTCATAGACCACCGAATCGCGCAGATGCAGCATCACGGCCACAGGCCCCAGGGTCTCCACGGTCGAGAGCGGATCTTCCATCACGAAGACCGGGTTGCCGGTATCGAGATACGAGCCCACGAATTCCTTGCCGGCCCCATCGATCACCTGGCGGGTCTGCCAGCAAAACAGGTCCTTATGATTCTCGATCGCGAACTTCACACCCGCATCCAGGGCTTCGGTTCGAACCTTACGCAGGACCTGGATCATGGTTTCGATATTCTTCTCGACCGGACCCGGCGGGAGGCTGGCACGGTCCCCGGCAACCCGAAAACGCACCAGTTTCGAGCCGATGCCCACGGCATGCCGGATGCCCTCGCGGAGCCTCTGGAAGGTGGCGTCCATTCCGCCCGGCGTGCGCGGAAGTGCGCCGGCGTCACCGCCGTGAAGTTCCAGGCCCAGGCGCGCGGCGGTCTCCTTGAGCTCCTTCCAGTGAGCGGGATCGTTATTGGCGGGGTCGATCGAATCCTGCAGGAAGACCGCGTCGAGTTTCAGGCCGGCGGCATACTCCAGCAGTTTGAGGTCGTTCCACCGCATGGCGCGGACGGAGTAGGTATTGAATCCGAGCGGGAATCGGTCCATGTGCTCCATGGTAGCGCCGATGGGCTGCCGCAAGGACAGATCGTTGGAAATTCCATCTGTTCCCTTGGTTCCCCCTGACTGCTATAATCGACTCGGTCGAAATCAGGCTCAAGTGCTTTCGACTGGGGCTACCGCCGGCGCAGCAAACTGGAATCCTGCTCAAAGGGGGTAAACATGATCCGTCCGGTGCTTTTGCTGGCTGCCATCACTTTCCTTCCGCCACTGAGCGCCACGCCGCTCACCTGGACGCTACAGGCCACCTTTGCCGACGGCGGTACGGCATCCGGAGTTTTCACCTATGACGCGGACACCGGCACCTTCTCCAATTGGAATGTTACAGCAACTGGTGGCAATACAAGTGTTTTCTTTCCCTTCACCTTTACTCCCGCGAACAGTTCCGTGGGCATTTTCAGCGGGAATAGCCGACTGACTTTTGGGTCGAACGCTTCGTTTCCAGACTCAGTTGCTGGAGTTCCTGAAAACTTGGTTTTAGAAATCACCCTGTCTTCGTCGTCGCCGCTCTCCGACGCAGGCGGCGTCATCAATATCGTGCCTGGTGTTCTGTTTACCGTGGCCAGCGCAGAGTGTTTTGACTGCAACCCTTACCGGCAAATCACCAGCGGCACGCTGACCACAGGCTCTGCATCTGTCCTGCCGTCCATAACCCAAGTGTCCCCGACACCATTAGTCGGGCCCAACAGTCCGGGTCTTTTCTTCAGCGGTACGTTTGTGATTTCCGGACAAAATCTTCAAGGTGGGATCGTCACCGCTGACGGCCCGCTTTTCCTAACCGGAACCCCCACGGTCAATTCCGCCGGCACAGTTGTTTCGCAAGGATATTCGATCGGCTGCTGCGCACCTCAACAGGGTCAAATATTTCACCTGACCGTCACCACCCCGAACGGCTCAGCCAGCATCACCGATACAATCGCTCTTTCCGCAGGTAGCGGCTGTACCTACAGCCTGTCGGCCAGTTCGGCGACCGTGGGAGCGGCTGCCACCACCGGCAGCGTCAACGTGACTGCCCCAACCGGCTGCCCCTATACCGCGTCGAGCCCATCGGGGAGTTTCGCCACCATCACAAGCGGCGGCAGCGGCTCGGGCAATGGCACGGTGACCTATACCGTACAGGCGAACTCCGGCGGCACACGGAGCACCATTCTCACCATCGCGGGCCTGCCGTTCACCATCAATCAGTTGAGTGGGTGCGTATTCGGCCTTACGCCGTCAACCGCTCCCTTCTCGGCGGTCGGTGGATCTAGCAGCGTCAGCGTGGGCGCCTCTAGTTCCATGTGCCCGTTTACCGCGACCTCGAATAATCCTTCCTTTTTGATCGTCAACAGTTCCGGCATCGGCTCCGGCACCTCGACCATAAGCTACACGGTTTTGCCGAACCCATCGTCCGCAAGCCGCACGGGCACGCTCACCGTGGCCGGACAAACGCTCACAGTGGTACAGGCGGGCACCACCTGTAGCTTCGCACTGGCCCAAGCCAGCCAGGCATTCACCGCGTCGGGTGGCACCGGGACGGCGACGGTGGAAGCACCACCGGGTTGCCCGTGGAGCGCCCAAGTCAGTAGCCCGTTTGTGATGATCACCGGAGGCGCCAGTGGAGCGGGCAACGGCACAGTGACTTACACGGTCCAGGCGAACTCCGCAACCGCACAGCGCACGGTAAACCTGACGATTGCCGGTCTTCCATACACCGTGGTGCAGTCTGGATCCTCCCCCTTAAACTGCACCGCCATCGCGCCCACCGCGGCGCAAGTGGCGATCGAGGGGCGAACCGAGGTCGTGGGCGATTTGATCCTGAGTTGCACGGGGTTGACCAGTACTTTGACCGCGGATATCTCGCTGACGTTGAACACCAATGTGACTAACGCCATCACGGCGGGCGCCACTGATGCGTCACTGCTCGTCAATGGGAGCAATCCACAGCCCGGACTGGTCTCCGGTTACAACACTGTCGACTGGCCCGCGGTTTCACTGGTGCCGGCGGGTGGAGGCACAGCCACGGTGCGCATCACCAACGTACGGGCGGATGCGAGCTTGCTGGGAGCACCCGCAAATCTGCAATCCGTCCCGCTGACCGGAGTGGTGAGCGTGGGCGCGGCGGTGACGGTACCGGTCACTAACGCGTCGCAGATCCTGGCCTATGCCGCGCCTACCCTGGTCCTGCAAATCATGACGCCGTCGACTCAGGGGACCGCCACCACCATCCCCCTCCAATATCAGGAAGCCAGTATCGCGGCCTTCCACGCCGCATCGGGGACCACCCCGGCCACGCGTCTGCGGCTGGTCATCAGCAACCTGCCTTCGAATGTGGTGGTGTCTGTGCCGGTCTTCCCCAACGAAGGGACAGCGCGGGCACAGTTATTCTCGGCCAATCCCGACGGTTCGGGAGGATCCCCAGTGCCGGGCGTGGCGGGTTCCTACCAGCAGTTACTGGTGAGCGGAGGAGTCGCGACAGCCACGTGGGTGGTGCTGTCGGCCGATCCGGCAAGTTTCCAAACGGACACGTTCCCGTTGATGCTGCAGAATTCGACAGGCGCGAATCTGAACTCCATCCTGATCACGGCGAGTCTTGGCCCCGTGAGCACCGTCAGCGTTGCCAGCGCCACAGCCCCGGTGCCCCGATTCCGGGACTTCTCCGTATCGCAACCGTTGGTGAATCTCCGATCCAGCGCGTCGGTGCAGGGGGCAGGGTCGGTTTCTAATGCGATATCGGGTGGCACCGCGAGCTTATCCCCCAGGCTGAGCGCGGGGGCCGTGGCATCCAATGCGAGCTTCACGGGCCAGGTGACGAATGACAATCAAGACCCCAACGCAGCGGCTACGGACACGGTCATCCGCGGCAAGGTAACGGGAGGCGGGAATATCACAGATTGCGAGCCGGCTCCCGCCTGCACCTTCTCGGGTAACGAGGCCACCATGATCGTGGGCACCCTGCCGCCTATGCAGACCGCCACCATGACGATCCACGTTGCCGCTCAGGCGAGTGGCGGGATCGGCGCGTCCGTGTTGGTGCAGTGCGACTTTAGCGTGGAGAGCGACCAGGCGAATGCGGACCTGTCCGCCAGCCACGCGAGCAGTGGGATCCTTCTCACGCCGTTGACTATAGGTCCACCTGCCGTCCTCACTCCCTCGGGCACGCCACAATCCGCCTCAGTGGGTACGGCTTTCGCGAGCCCGCTCCAGGTAACCGTCACCGACTCGGGGGGTAATTTGCTGAGCGGCATCACCGTGACATTCACAGCGCCCTCCAGCGGGGCGAGCGCGGTGTTATCGAGCAGCACGGCGGTGACCAATGCCTCCGGAGTGGCAAGCGTGACCGCGATCGCTAACAGCGCAACCGGCTCCTACTCCGTGACGGCCACCGTACCGCTCGGCATCGCAAGTCTGTCGGCGTCCTTCTCGCTGACCAACACGTCTCCGTGCACCCCGTCGAGCACCAACCTGGCGCAGTGTAAGGCGGCAACTCAAAGCAGCACGCTTCCGGGAACCCCGGCCGCCGGGGTGGTCGTGGACGGCAATACGGACGGCTCCTTCTTCGATGGTTCGGTGACTGCGACGAACCTGGAGACTTACCCATGGTGGCAAGTGGACCTGGGGGCTTCCGCAAACATCGCTTCCATTGTGGTTTGGAACCGCACGGATTGCTGCGGCTCCCGGCTAGGCGACTATTGGGTGTATGTTTCCAATACGCCCTTCTTCCTCTCGGATACACCCATCACCCTGCAGAATCGGGCAGGAGTCTTTAGCAGCCACCAGACCACCGCCCCTAATCCATCCACCACGATTGCGGTCGGTATCCAAGGGCGCTACGTGCGTGTACAACTCAACACCTCGAACTATCTGAGCCTCGCCGAGGTGCAGGTTTTCAGCGGGCAGCCGGGCCAGGATCTGGCGCTCGGACAACCCGCCACCCAAAGCACCACTCTTCCCGGAACCCCGGCCGCCGGTGTCGCGGTGGACGGCAGTACAGACGGCAGTTTCCTCGACGGGTCGGTCACCGCGACGAACCTGGAAACCAACCCCTGGTGGCAGGTGGATTTGGGGGCTTCGGCGACCATCGGTTCCGTCGTCGTTTGGAATCGAACGGACTGTTGCGCCTCCCGGCTGAGCGACTATTGGGTGTTTGTTTCCAACACCCCGTTCCTCACTACGGATACGCCGGCCACCCTGCAGAACCGGGCGGGAACCTTCAGCAGCCACCAAACCAACGCGCCCAATCCCTCCACCACCATATCTGTTACGGCGGGCACGCAAGGCCGTTACGTCCGGGTGCAGCTTTCGAGCCCGAACTACCTGAGCCTCGCCGAGGTACAGGTGATGGGTTCCTCGGGCGGCCCTACGGATCTGGCCCAGAATCAACCGGCCACCCAGAGCAGCACGCTTTTGGGTACCCCGGCCGCAGCCGTGGCGGTGGATGGCAACACCGACGGCAGTTTCGGCGACGGGTCCGTAACCGCTACGAACCTGGATTCCAATGCCTGGTGGCAGGTCGACCTCGGCGCCTCGGCGACCATCGGTTCCGTCGCGATCTGGAACCGCACGGACTGCTGCGGCTCGCGGCTGAACGATTATTGGGTATTTGTTTCCGATACCCCGTTCCTCGCTACGGACACTCCGGCGACTTTGCAGGTCCGGGCGGGAACGTTTTCCAGCCACCAAACGGCAGCCCCCAATCCGTCCGCTGTGATCACGACCCTCACACTGCCTCCCTGTACCGCGCCGGTCTGCCCCGACTTCCGTCTCACACCGCAAGGCCGCTATGTTCGTGTGCAGCTTACGGGCGCGAACTACCTGAGCCTGGCCGAGGTACAGGTGTTTGGCGTGCCGGGAACTAATCCGACGCCGGTGGCCACCGAAAGCAGCACCCTACCGGGAACCCCGCCTGCCAGTGCGGCCATCGATGGCAATACGGACGGCAATTTCAACGACGGTTCGGTCACCGCGACGAACTTTGACACCAACGCCTGGTGGCAGGTGGATTTGGGTGCTTCTACCACCGTCAACTCGGTCACCGTCTGGAATCGGACGGATTGCTGCAACTCCCGGCTGGGCGACTATTGGGTGTTTGTTTCCAATACGCCATTCGTCGCCACGGACACACCCGTCACGTTGCAGTTCCGTGCGGGGACCTATAGTAGCCATCAGACCACGGTCCCCAGCCCGTCCGCCATTATTCCGTTCGGCGGCGTGCAAGGGCGCTACGTTCGGGTACAGCTCACTGGCACAAACTACCTGAGCCTCGCCGAAGTGCAGGTGCAGTCCACGTCTTTGGCGTCGGCGTTGCACTAGCACATCGTGGGGTATGCTTTAGCTTGCCCACCAGCCCGATCAAGGCTCGGCAAGCTAAAGCATACCCCACAAAGAACGAAAAAAAACGCCGGCCACGCAATCCGTTCAAGGGTCTTAACTCGTCTTCCTTCTTGACGGACCCTGACGCCGCCCGACGATCTCGAACTGCGATCTCGCCAGCCATCCAACGGGCGACGACTCTTGGTGTTCCTGGGCAGATGGCGGCCATTGTTTGCAAGTGAGCCACATTTGGAGTACAACTGAACCATGTCACGCCACGATCGTTCCCTTCCAAGCGCACCCGCAGTTAGCGGCGCGCCATCGCAATTAGCGGTCGGAGGGAAAGGGCCGGGGCACAAGAACCACGCCTCATACCTTTTCCTTGCCGGCGCCCTGCTTCTCGCTCCTAGTCTTTTTGCTCAAAATACCATCACAACTTTCGCGGGTACGGAATATATCTTTGCGGGCGATGGAAAGTCCGCGCTGTCGGCTCCACTGGGACTGGTGGCGGGTATTGCTCTGGACGGTAGTGGGAACCCCGTATTCCCGGACCCCGGAAACTGCGTGGTACTTCGCCTGAACCCGAACGGATCAGTTACCGTTCTGGCAGGGAATGGGCTCCAAAGCTACTCGGGCGATGGCGGACCGGCGACCAGCGCCGCCTTGAACGCACCGCAAGCCGTCGCATTCGATACTGCGGGAAATCTCTACATCGCCGATACTGGCAATAATCGCATTCGCATGGTCACTCCGGCCGGCATCATCTCGACAGTGGCCGGCAACGGTTTGACGACATTCGCCGGCGACGGGGGCCCTGCCGTACAGGCATCTCTCAGTCTTCCCGAGGCCATTGCTATCGACTCCTCTAACATCATTTACATCGCCGACCTCATCGAAGCGCCAGCCGGAACGGCCGGCCGTATCCGGCGGATTACGCCAGACGGGACCATCTCGACATTGGCGGGAACCGGCCAGCCCGGTCCATCCTCCGACGGTGTTGCAAAGACGGTTTCCCTCGGTGATGTCGAAGATCTCGCCGTGGACGCCAAAGGAAACCTATACCTCGCCGAGTACAGCAACAACAAGATCCGCAAGATCGACACCAACGGCAACCTCACCACGGTAGCAGGCACTGGCCAGCAGGCGTTCGCCGGCGACGGCGGCGCCGCCACCAGGGCATCTCTTTACAATCCGGCTGGCGTCGCAGTGGACAGTTCTAACAATATCTACATTTCCGACACCAACAATTCCTGTATTCGGAAAGTCAACACGCAAGGAATCATTTCAACGATTGCGGGAATACCGGGGCAGTTCACCTTTTCCGGGGACGGAGGAAATGCGCTGAAGGCGAGTTTCTTTGGGATATCCGGCCTGGTCGTCGATTCGGGTGGTAACATCTACGTAACAGACACGGAAAACAACCGTCTTCGAAAGATCCAGAGCAACGGAATTGTAAACACGGTCGCCGGCAACGGCACGTTCCGTTTCTTCCCTGACGGGACCCCGGCCGTCAACTCGTTCCTGCTTGCGCCACACGGAGTCAGTTTGGATGGGAACGGCAATGTCTATATTGCCGACACCAGCAGCAATTACGTTCGCAAGATCACCAAGGCCGGTGTGATCTCGACCATTGCCGGGACAGGTGGCCGCGACTTCAGCGGCGATGGCGGACCCGCCTCGCTTGCCGGCCTCGCAGCGCCGGGCAACGTTACGGCAGATGCTTCCGGCAACCTCTATATCGCGGATACCGACAATGCAGTCATCCGAAAGATAGCCCCCAATGGAACCATCAGCACGGTGGCAGGTAACGCCCTGGTGGCCGCCGGATTCAGCGGCGATAACGGCCCGGCGACTCAGGCGACCCTTTATAGCCCGCTGGATGTAATCAGTGACGCCGCCGGAAATCTCTATATCTCAGACTTCGGAAACAATCGAGTCCGCAAAGTCTCGACCAATGGCATCATCTCGACCTTCGTGGGCACCGGTCAGGCGGGGAAGACCGGCGATAACGGCCCAGCGGCTCAGGCGACTCTGAACGGACCCAGGGGACTGGCATTCGACGCCCCGGGCAACCTCTACATCGTCGATTGGCGAAACGCACGCATCCGTCGTGTTTCCACCAGTGGAACCATCACCACGTTCGCGGGCGGAGGCGCCCGGCAGGTCACTTCCACCCCCATACCGGCGACTCAAGCCGCCTTGGGAAGTCCCCTTGGTATCACGATTGACGGTGCCGGCAACGTCTATTTCTCAGACGCAACAACCAATGTAATCTATGTCGTTTCCGCGGCGACGGGCAACCTCTCCGTCGTGGCCGGAAACGGAAGTTTCGGGTTTTCCGGCGATGGCGGCCCCGCTCTCCTCGCATCTCTCAACGAACCTTACGGCGTGGCTCTCGACGCATCCGGGAATCTGCTGATCGCGGACAGCTTGAACAACCGCATCCGTAGGATCCTGTCGTCGGCGCCCGCCCTGAGTTCGTCTCCGGCCTCTCTCTCGTTTACCGCCAAGAGTTCCGGCGGGTTGACCACTGCGCAGAGCCTTAGCATCAACAGCACGGTGCCGGGTTTGCTGTACACCCTGACGCCCACGACCACCAGCGGAGGGCCTTGGCTGAAGGTGGTGAACAGCCAGACACAGTCATTCTCCACCGGAGGGTCCAACACCGCGCCCAGCCCCTTGAGCGGCACCATCCCGGCGGCCGTGCAGATCCAGGCGGATCCGACCGGACTCGATCCGGCGGGCAGCCCCTATCAGGGCTCGATCATAGTCTCCGCGCCTAACGCCAATCCACCGACTCAGACGATCATGGTCAGTTTCACCGTTCAGCCGCCGGATATGCCTCAATTGGGAGTCGGATCCTCGTTCCTCACCTACTCGTTCGTGCAGGGCGCTTCCCCTGCTTCGCAGAGCCTTTCGGTGTTGAATCAAGCCGGCGGAACCGTCTCCTTCTCGGCTTCCGTGTCCACGGCTACGGGAGGCAACTGGCTCAGTCTGTCGCCCTCCAGCGGCGCCGCCACGCCGGTCCAACCCGCATCCATCACCGTTCAGGCTGATCCAACCAACTTGATTCCTGGAACCTATACCGGCAGTGTGACCATCGCGGCCGGAGCGGCAGGCACCATCAGCATTCCGGTCACAACCACGGTTAGCTCAGCGACTCAGGAACTCTTACTTTCCCAGGTAGGGCTGCAGTTCAACGCGGTCTTCCAGGGAGGAGCTCCGCTGCCTCAAAGCTTCGCCGTGATCAATACCGGACAAGGCAGCTTGAACTGGACGCTCCAAGCCAGCACTCTGCCAGCCGGGGGATCCTGGCTCATAGTCACTCCTACGAGCGGCACAAGTACCGCCGGGGCCTCCCTTCCGCCCCTGGTGAATGTGGCGATCGACACCTCCAGCCTTTCACCCGGGGAATACTACGGCCAGATTCAAGTTTTCTCCCCGGACGCCGACAATTCGCCGCAAACTGTTACGGTGGTGTTGGAAGTTCTGGCCACCGGTACGGATCCGGGACCGCAGGTCAGGCCCACCGGGCTGGTCTTCACGGGTGCCGCCGGCAGCAGCCCAAGTTCGCAGAACGTCTTTATCTCCAATCTGACGGGCAACACCACGAGTTACTCTTCTTCGCGGGTCACCCAACAAGGGGGGAATTGGTTCGTGAACGCGCCAACCAACGATACCGTGCCGCCGAATCAACCGGTGCGTGTAGTGGTCCAGCCCGACTTTACGAATCTGACGCCGGGAACAATTTACAATGGCGTTCTCACTCTATTGTTCAGCGGCGGCGCGACGCAGACCGTCAACGTTTTGTCCATAGTTACCGGAAGTTCGCCGTCGCAGGGTACCGAGGAGCGCGCACATGCCGTTACAGGCGTCCACGACGCGGGGGGGTGCTCCCCCAACGGGCTGTTCATCCAGTTCACGTCTCCCGGCCAGAATTTCACCGCCGTAGCCACACAACCGGTCAAAGTTCAGATGAGCGTGGCCGACAACTGCGGCACCGCGATGCAGACGGGAAGTATCAAAGTAACGTTCTCAAGCCAGGATCCCGCTATCAGTCTTCAGCAGGCCAACAATGGCGTGTGGGAGAGCACTTGGCAACCCAGTCGCGGGGGTCCGTCGCAGGTCACCATGATCGCGACGGCATTTTCAGTCGCTGCCAACGGGAAGAACATCGCGGGTCAGAATTCTCTCACCGTCTTCGTCAATGCTGGCGGCTCCACGCCCGTAGTCAGTTCGGGCGTCCTGAACGCGGCCAGCCTGGTATCCAATCCGGTGGTCGCGCCCGGAGGCCTGATCACGATCAAGGGGCAGGGGTTGTCGGACGGCTCGAATGTCACCACCGGCCCGCCTTATGATATGCAGTTGGGCGACACCCAGGTCTTCCTCGATGGCTCCCAGCTTGCGTTGCTCTACGCCGCCGACGGCCAGATCAATGCCCAGGTGCCGTATAACTTAGCCGTGAATGCCTCGCATCAAATGTACGTGCGGCGCAGTCAGGCGCAGTCCATCCCGGTGAACGTCAGTGTCGCGCCTGCACAGCCCGCCATCTTCACACTAACTGCCGACGGCCTGGGGCAAGGATACATTTATTCGGTCGCGACCGGCGCATTAGTCGACCCCACCGCGCCTGCAGGCGCCGGCGACATGATCGAGATCCTATGTGCCGGGTTGGGGGTCGTGACACCGTCGCTGCAGGTCGGAGCGCCGCCGGCTTCTACCCCGCTGCCGTTGGCGGTGAATCCCGTAACGGTTACTATAGGTGGCCAGACAGCCACAGTTGTCAACGCCACTGTGTCCCCCTCTTACCCGGGACAATACCAGGTGCAAGTTACCGTTCCATCAGGTGTGACCCCAGGCAATCAGGTGCCCGTGGTCCTGACGGTTGGTACGCCGCCCAGCACCGTTAGTAGCCCAGCTACGGCTACCATGGCGATTCACTGATAAAAGCTGTCCCCAAGAAGCTGTCATGTGACAGCTTCCTGGTGGGGCAGGCAATCTTGCCTGCAGCCGGCTTTCAGCCGGCTTTGGATTGGCCATTCGCGCCGGCTTGGTGCTCATGATAGTGGTGGGACAGGCGGTTTCGCCTCAGCCCACTTTCAATCCGCGATGAGGAGGCTGTGTGACCGCTTCCTCAAAACACCCGCCGCTTCAGCCGTTCGATGGTGAACTTAGCCGTATCGGCCACCGCCATCACAGCCATTACTCCGGCCTGGACCGGGTCGGTCACCACCAGGTCGGCGGCATCCGGAACGCTGCCGGCCATGTTCAGGCTGATCACCAGCAAGCCCTGCTGGCGCACCTCCCGCACCGCCGTTTCGATATCCCCTCCCATCAGCGAACCGGCCAGCACCAGCGCCTTGGCCCGAGGCAGACGCGCCACCGCGCGCACCGCATCCGCCAGTGGCCGCTCTCCCACCAGCGGAATCGTATCCACGGAAATGTGTTCGCCGCGAATGTTATGCCTGTCCGCCTCGGACACCGCCCCCACCGCCACCTGCCCCACCTGGGCGCCGCCGCCCACGATGATGATGCGCTTGCCGTAGATCTTCTGGAGCGTTTTGACCAGTTCCACCTGCCGTACAATGGGCAGTTCGCGGAGGTCTTTCAGCAGGTCGTCCGGACTCCCCGGCAGCACCACTTCAAAATAGGTGCGCGCCTCCTCCGGACGGTTCTCCAGGATCTCCACGGACGTAATATCCCCCTCGTGCCGCGCGATCACCCCAGTCAATTGGTGTAAAACGCCAGTCTTGCCGACCGCGTGGACCACCAGGCCGATTGTCTCGTTTTCCATCGCCTCCAGTGTAACGTGGTGCAGTTGCCCAACACCGCGCCCGTGGATCTGCACGCCCCCGCAGGCGTAGACTGCATGCAGCCCCTAGCCTCCCGCCCTTTCTCCTTTCTCCTTTCTCCTGTCTCCCCCCTCTCTCCCCTTCCACCCCAAACCTTTCTTCTCCGCGCCGACCTCCGGGTCTTCGCGTCTCCGCGTCCAAATCTCTCTCCCTCTCTCTTTTGGCTAAAATGAAACCATGCCGCGCGCGGAATCGAGCGCCGCCGTCTCGGCGGAGCGCTTCTTCCAATTCTCGCTTCTCGGACTGGTGGCCAGCGGCTACCTCGCGGTGGCCGGTTCGGGGTACCTGGATACCCCCACCGTCATGTTGACGGCCGCCGGCCTGTTGCTCCGCGGACTGCTGATTTACGGCTTCGTGCAGTTCGAGCTGTCCGAACGATCTTCCACTTTCATCACCATCGGATACACGGGCTTCTACGTCCTGGATTACTTCCTGCTCTCCCGCGAGTTCCTGCCGGCCACCGTACACCTGGTGTTTTTCCTCGCGATCATGAAGATCCTGACCGCCAAGACCAATCGGGACCACCTCTACACTGCCTCGATTGCATTTCTCGAGCTCCTGGCGGCCGCCATCCTTTCCATCAATTTCAACTTCTTCGTCTTCCTGGCCCTCTACCTCCTGTTCGCCATCGCGGCCCTCAGCTCGGGCGAGATCCGCCGCTCCATGCACAAGGCCACCGCCACCGCCCGGAACGGGCCCAGACACTTCCACGCGCGGCTGGCGGTGCTCTCGATACTCGTCACGCTGGGGATCCTGGGGCTCACCGGAGGGCTGTTTTTTCTCCTGCCCCGCACCGCCGACGCGGCCTTTTCGCGGCTCTCCTCCCACCGCGTCCACATCCCCGGCTTTTCCAATCAGGTGACCTTGGGCGATATCGGCGAGATCAAGAGTACTTCCCGGCCGGCCATGCACATTCGCCTGATCGGCCGCGAAGTGGCCGGCGGCCTGAAGTGGCGCGGCGGTTCGCTCATCGATTTCGACGGCCGGCGCTGGTCGAATCCCAATCCGTCGCGGCAACTGATCCACGTCGTCAACGGTCAGGCCGAGCTGGAGCCGCCCGACAACCGCCCGCGGGGCATCAGCTACACAGTCGAGTTCGACGAGCTCGAAACCGACGCCCTCTTTTTCGCCGGCACGCCGCAGCGTGTGTACTTGCACAACGGCCCCCTGATCCGCTCGGAAGGTGGGAACTACCGGCTGGGGCATCTTCAACCAAGCTTTCGTTACGAGGCGTACAGCTTGCTCGATGAGCCGCCCGAAACCGCGCCCATTCGTTTCCCCACACCTATCCTCTCCCTGGCCGAGCGGGAGCGGAACCTCCAATTGCCACCCCTTGACCCCCGCATCCCGAGGCTGGCCCGCGAGGGCGCCGCGGGCGCCGCTACCGACCTGGAACGCGCACGCTCCCTGGAGCACTACCTGCGCACCGATTTCGGCTACACCCTCCAACTGCCCAGCCGTGAGGTGGCCGATCCGCTGGCCTATTTCCTGTTCACCCGCAAGAAGGGCCATTGCGAGTATTTCGCCTCGTCTCTCGCCGTGATGCTTCGGACCTTAGGCATCCCCGCCCGCCTGGCTACCGGCTTTCAGAGCGGCATCTACAATCCGATCTCCGATTTGTGGCTGCTGCGTGCCTCCGACGCGCATAGCTGGGTGGAGGCGTGGATTCCCGGACATGGATGGACCACCTTCGACCCCACCCCGCCCGATCCCAACGCGGCTGGATTCGCCTTCCTCACGAAACTCGGGTTATACCTGGATGCGGCCGAGACCTTCTGGCAGCAGTGGGTGGTCGGCTACGACTCCGGTCAGCAGCTTTCCCTCGTGGACCAGCTCCAGCAGGGCGCCCGCCGCATGGGCATCCGTTGGTTCGATTCCATCAATGGGCTCGGATCGAATTGGAGCGGCGCCAACATCGTCCACTGGTCCCGGCGCTTTGCCCTTTGGATCGTAGCGGTGCTGGTGCTGGGGGTGTGGATCTGGCGGATGGGGCCTCCCATCGTCCGCCTGCTGCGCATACGCCACCGCGTGAAGCGCGTGCGGCGGGGAGAGGCCAGCGTGGCGGACGCCACCTTACTCTACGAACGGATGCTGCATCTGTTGAAGCGGCGCGGCTATCACAAACCTGCGTGGTTCACACCCGCGGAATTCGCGGCATCCCTGCCTCCGACCAGTTTGAGGAATGCGGTTACCGAGTTCACCGCCACCTATAACGCGCTCCGTTTCGGCGGCCGCACCGAAGCCGCGCCCCGACTTTCGTTCCTGCTAGATGAGTTGGAGCGCCAGTAACGTGGGGCAGGTCCTCGACCCACCCAGCCAGCCGGAAAGCTGTTTCAGGGGGGAGATACCAAGGACCCAAGCCGACGGCCCATTCCGGTTGCACGACGCTCATGCCCGCGTCCGCGGGGGTTCCGTCCCAGCAGCGGTTCCTGGCGTTCAACCGCGTGGCACTTCGCTCATCAATGCCAGCAGGTTACGGTCGGGATCCCGGAAGAAAACCATCCACAGGTCATGGTCCGGCATGCGTGCAATCAGGTGTGGTTCGCCTTCGAAGGCCGCCCCGCGGCCGCTCATCGTCTCGAACGCCTGGCGGATGTCGGGCACCTTAAAGTAGAGGATCGACGAGTACGTTTCAGAGGGCCGTTCCGAGATCGAGAGCATGAGACGCACTCCCGCGCAGTCGAAGAAACCCATATTGGGAACCTGAAACAGGAGTTTCATCCCCAGGATGTCGCGGTAGAACGCAATCGAGCGATCAATGTCCGTGACAGTGACCCCGATCTGCCCGATGGCGGAAAGTCCAAACGGTGCGGCCTGCGTGGCGGATTCCATACTCCTCTTTACCATACCAGCGGGGGGCAGCTTACGGGCCGGCTCCCAGCCTGTATTCTCATCCGGCCTGCCGGCTCACTGGCGCGCCGTCCCACGGGCCCGTTTGGGTCAGGTGCCGTAGCAAGTGGAAGCAGGCTGCTGTGCGATCCGGATCCGGCGCCTCGGTAGACAGGGAATGGAGCACGCTTGCGAGCACCTCCCGCCGCTCCTCCTCGAACGTGGAGAGCGCCGTCGACAGCCGCCCTGCAAATCTGGGAGGGCAGTTCGAAGTTCGTCCCTTACTTTCTGAAAGCTGTGCTGCCCGGATTGACCTTCCCATGCCGATGATCGATGCCATATCCGCCCTCAGATGGCTTATCGGCTCGACTTCCTATTGGTTGAATTTGGCTGAATGTTGACCGCTGACGGCTGATTGCTAACGGCTGACCGCTG
>PMTT01000503.1:22741-36671 GCA_003167275.1 Bryobacterales bacterium
TGCCGCTAGTTCTGAATTCCGACCTGATCGAACACATTGAAGAGACGCCGGATACGGTGATTACCCTGACCACCGGGCAGATCGTGCGCGTGCGGGAAACCGCCGATCAGGTGATCCAACTCGTGGTGGAATTCCGCCGAAAGATTCACGGACCAGACGCGCCTCGATCGGCGCACCTCACCGACTTTGAGACCAAGGCTTGACATCCATGGCAGAAACCTCCGAACCAAAAACCCAAAAGAAGGCTCCCAAAGCAACGAAGCGCGAACCCCACCGGCCGGATCTGGCCACTTTCGCCGGATTTGCCGTAGCGCTTGGCGGAATCGTGGGAGGGCTCCTGCTGGAAAAAGGCAGTATTCAGGACGTCGCACAGGGCACTGCCGCCATGATCGTCTTCGGGGGGACGCTGGGAGCCGTTCTGGTGACCACCCCGTTACCGGTCTTCCGGCGCGCACTGCAGCGGCTCGGAAGCGTCCTTTTCGAACAGGTCAACTCCACTACGTCGACGATCGAAGCTCTGATTCAATACGCCACCAAGGCCCGCAAGAACGGTATCGTCAGCCTGGAGACGGAAGCTGTGGCCATTACCGATCCATTCCTGCGCAAGGCCCTTAGCCTGGCGGTGGACGGCACGGATCTCCAGGAGATCCGAAAGATGATGGAGATCGATATTGACGTGAGCGAACAGTCTTCCGAAGCCGAGGCGAAAGTGTGGGATGCGGCGGGGGGCTACGCGCCAACCGTGGGGATCATCGGGGCGGTCATGGGGTTGATCCAGGTAATGAAGCACCTGGAGGATATCAAGGAAGTGGGCCATGGCATCGCCGTGGCATTTGTCGCCACCGTTTACGGAGTGGGCAGCGCCAACCTCTTCTTCCTGCCCGCAGCCAACAAAATGCGCGCCCGGATGCACGCCGTTTCGACGCTGAAAGAAATGACCCTGGAGGGCGTGATCGGTATTGTGGAAGGGCTGAACCCGACACTGATCCGCATGAAATTGGCGGCGTTCGACACACACCCGGACAAACCCAAAAAGGTTAAGAACCCCAAAGGCGCCAAGGGTTCGGCAACCGTCCCGAAGACCGGGGCGACGACCGGAGTGTCGGCCGGAACCTCGGCCGCACCCGCCTCTTTTGGGACCTAGGAGACTATGCGACGAAATAAAGCGGCCACCCACGAAAACCACGAACGCTGGCTGGTATCGTACGCCGATTTCATTACCCTGCTGTTCGCCTTCTTCGTGGTGATGTTCGCCTCCACCCAGGCCGACAAGAACAAGACCAAGGCCGTTTCCGATTCAGTGCGGGAAGCCCTGGAACACGGCCAGTTCAGCGCCGCAATCTCCACCGTGCTGGGACGCGGCAGGCACGAGAACAGCAAGATGCCCGTGAATCCGGACCGGGTCAAAGATTCGGAGAACCTGCCGCCGGTGGTGCCCCCGCCATCGCCCCCATCTCTCCATCCGGCCGACCTCAAGAAATCGCTTCAGACGTTGCAGAGCGGGCTCGACCTGGAACTACAGAGCGGCAAGGTGCAACTCAAACTGGACGCCCGGGGGCTTGTGATCAGTATGCGGGAAGCCACATTCTACAAGTCCGGGGACGACGCCGTGGCGCCGGCCAGTTTTCCGATCATCTCCAAAATTGCCGAAGTAATCCGGGATTTGCCGCAACCGCTGCGCATAGAAGGGCATACCGACTCCGTCCCGATCCACAACTCACGGTTTCGGAGCAATTGGGAACTCTCTTCGGCCCGCGCCATTGCCATGCTGGAGTTGCTCCGCCAGCGCTTCGAGATACCCGCCGAGCGCATGGCCGTGGCGGGCTATGCGGAAAATGCGCCCACCGACACCAATGAAACGGTGGAGGGACGCGCCCACAACCGCCGGGTCGACCTGGTGGTGCTCTCCGCCGACGCCATGAAGAGTGAGCCGCCATCGGCTCCACAGCCACCAGTTGCACAGCCCGCCTCTCAACAATCGGCACCGCAACCGCCCGCCGCCGGGGCGGCCGCCGGGAAGGAGCCGTAACGGGAAGGTAGCCCGCCTGACAGGCGTAAGAGCGGAATCGGTGGCAAGCCGCTATCAGCCGCGCTTAGCAGGACGTTTCAGAAGCCGTATCGCCAACCATCGAACTCATCCCGAAGCCGTCCGAGGGTCGGGTGAAGGTGGACGCTTCCCGAGACTCAGCCCAGCGGAGCGGTATCGAAGCAGGCGAGGCCGTATTTGCGAAGCCGCGTACCGAGCAGCCCGCTGCTTTCAGTGATCCGCACCCCACGCACCCTACCGCGCGTTCGGCCCAGCGCCAGCGGCACTCGCTTCGTCGGCCGCCGCGAAGGAACCGTGGCCGCAATGCGGCCCTACAGACTCGTGCGGAAGCTGGAAGCCAGCGGCACGTCACTGGGACCGTACTGCGACGCGACCCAAATCGTGGTGAGCTGGCCTTGCGCCCGAGCGCGGTCGCACAACACCACGCGGCGGGACCATTCCACCAGTTCGACCATCTCGGCCATGCGGGCCTGGCTACAACTGCCTCGGCCGATCTCCTCGCGGATCCCGGCGGCATATTCATTCCACAGGCGGGTGGCCCTCTCAAACTCTCCGGAGGCGACGGCTTGGTGAATCGGTTCGGTTCGATGGTTATCCATATGGATCACTTGTACATCTGATCGGCGGTGTCCTGCGCCGCGAACATGGCAGTCAGGTAGCTTGACTGTTGCTGCATGGAAGCGATCAAGGCATCTGCCGCGGCCATCTGGTTTTGCAGGCTGAGTTGGAACTGCTGCACCTTGGCCTGTCGATCGGAGATGTTGGTGGCAAGCGCGGAAAGCCGCGACTGCATGTCCGTTTCGGAGATCTTGAGTAACCCCGTGGTTGGAGTCTCTAGACTATTCAGGGCGTCGGTGGCAGTCTTCAGGAATCCACCGCCGGTGGCGGACCCGAGAAACGACGTGATTCCCGTGGAGTTCGAGAAATCGGCGCTCATCAGGCCAACGGCATCATAGGTGATATGGCCATCGGTCCCCAATGCCAATCCCAGACTTTCGAGGCCGTTGATACTGCTATTGGGGGAATTGTATGTCGAGATGGCGCTGAGGGTGTTCGAAAGGGTGGAGAGGATCGATTGTCCTTGGAGCGAACCCGCCGACTGGCCATGTTGTGCGTTGACCAGGTCGAACGTCGCATTGTACGCGTCGGCAAAGGCCGAGAGTGCGTTGCCGAGTGCCTCCGTGGAGCGCGTGACTGTAACGTCCAGCGGGCCACTGCTCGGCGCCAGCAGGTTGAGATTCACCCCCTGTGCGACGGTCACGGTGCGGCTGTCGCTCGAAACCGTCTTGCCGGAGTTGAGGATCTCATAAGAAGCCAGAGACCCGTCCACCTGCTTATTCTGGAGGGAGACCGACTTCTGAAGATCCAAGGTCATGGCGCCGGCCACGGCGCTGGTGAGTTGGATGCGTGGATCGCCGCCAGGGCCTGACACTACCATGGCGCTTACCAGACTGCCGTACTGCGTATCGATGGCCTGGGCCACGGACTGAGCGTCGTTGGCGGAGGGTGTGACCGTGTAGCTCTTGCTCCCGACGATCAGATTGTACGTATTGGGACTACCCGAGATGCTGGCCGTCGAGTCCCAGGCACTCGCGGTCTGGCTGACCGCAAAACCACTGCTGGCAGCCTGCTGTTGCTGCAGACCGTCAGGCATCCGTTGCAGATCCAGCGACGCGGAGGCGGAGGTCAAGCTGGTGAGTTGGATGCGGTTGTCGGCGGGGGCCCCGCTGGCAGCTATGTCGACCACCGCGGCGTGCACCTGGGAGCTGTATTTCGAGTTGTTAATGGCGTCCACAACTGTCTGGATGTTATTGTCGGCTGACGTGATGGCGTAGCTCTTGGTCCCGATGGTCAGGTTGTAGGTGGTCGGGTTGCCGGAGGGATTCGCCGCGGAGTTCCAGGTGGCCGCTGTCTGGCTGGATGCCTGGCCGTTGACCGCGGCTTGTTGCTGCTGCAGTCCTGGAGGCGGGCCTTGGAGATCCAGGGCCACGGCGCCCAGCTTGGTGCTTTGGAGCGAGATGCGCCAATCGGGTGTGCTGGCCGAGCCCACATTCACCGCCAAGGCCTGTACCANNGTAAAGCTGTAGCTCTGGCCGCCCACCATGAGGGTGTAATTCGACGGCTTGCCCGAGGGGTCCGGGTCGGAATTCCAGGTTTGATTCGTCAGGCTTTTGGCATATGCCCCGATGCTGGTGACATTCACGGTGTAGTCGCCTTCCACCGCGCCGCTGCTGATCGAGGCGCTGACCGCAGTGGGCTGCGAGATCGTGCTCTGGAAGTTGGATCCGGTAAGCGCGTCACCGATGCCCGCGAGGGCCGTTTGGAGCTTGGTGAATTGGCTGTCGAGGTTGGTCAGATCGGTGGACTGAGTGGTCAGAGCAGTCTGCTGGGTAGTGAGAAGCTGGATGGGGAGAGAAGCGATCGCCACCGAGCGGTCGATTACGTTCTGAAAGTCCTGGGAATAGGTACTGCTGCCCATGAAGGTGCTGCTGTTGCCGGAGGCGCTGGTCGTGACGAGGCTGTTCGCCGTACTTGATAACGAGTTGCTGACGGTGCCCATAAATGACTCCAGGGCCGCACGGACCCGGTGGTCTGTGCGGCCCGAAGGTTAGGCCGGCGGGGCGGCCGCTAGAAGCCGCCCCGCTGGGTCAGTTCAGGGTTAGCCCCTCAGGAGTGCCAGGACACCCTGGGGAGCGGAGTTGGCCTGAGCCATGGCGGCGATAGCCGCCTGGCTGAGGACCTGCGCCTTGGAGAGGTTGGCCGCTTGCTGCGCGACGTTGGTGTCGCGGATCTGCGATTCGGCGGAGGAGAAGTTGGTGATCTGCGACTGCGCCAGGTTGATGGCATAGCCCAACTGGTTTTCACCACGGCCGATGCTGGCTTGCGCGGAGCCCAACTTGGCGACGGCCGCGGCTAGAGCCACAACCGCCTGCTGTGCCCCGGCCTGCGTGTCAATCGCGATACTGCTGGAGGTGCCGTTCATGGCGGAAGCCAACGTGGTTGCGTTGCCGCCGTTGAGCCCATCGCCTACCGCGGCGCCCGCGGAACTGCTCACGCTGACGTTGAAGGAAGAGAGAGAGCTGATGAGGTTGATGCTCTCCGAACCATCCGCCCCCGTTTCGCGCACCGCCGTGATGGAACGCATCGTGGTGCTTTCGCTCTGCTGCAGTTTGGTGTTGATGGTGTTGATCGCGGCGTCGATGTTGGCGCCGGTCTGTGCCTTGTCGTCGTTCTGCAAGGTGACGGTCAGCGGCGTCTGTGCCACCCCCGCGGCGCTGTTCGCGGTGATGGTGAGGGACTGGTCGTCATTGCCGAACTGCATGTTTTGGAACGAAATGCTCGCGCTGTTCTTGGTGTTGGCGAACGTTCCGATGGCCGAAGCCCCCTGCGTATCGACCGTGCTCGCGGTCGACTTGGGGGTAAGGGCGTTGGCGCCGTTGAAGGCCGTGCCGGTGGTCCCGAATCCCAGGTCCGAACCGACCTTGGTGCCCCAGGCATCCGCCCGGAACTCGGTCCCGTTCGAGGAACTGATTTCCAGGGCGCCCTGGTTGATTCCCGCGGTCAGACCGGCCTCCTGGAGTGTGGTGTTGCCGTTGAAAGCGGTTTTCAGGCTATCCACGACACTCTGCAGGCTGCGAGCCGTGCCCGAGGTGGTTTTGTCGACGGATCCAGTCAGGTTAAGGGCAGCGTTCAGACCACCCGTTGTGCCGGAACTGAGCACCTCGACGCTGGAATTCTTCCCCGTGGTCTGCGACGAGATGGTAACGTTGCCGCTGCTGTCCAAGGAGACGATCTGGGCATCCGTGCTCGTGCCCAGCGCTTGTTGTGCGGTGGTATTGAGGAAAGACACGGCATCCGCCACGGATTCGTCTTTGCCTGTCATGGTAGCCGAGGGAGCCGTGCCGGATATCAGGCCCAGCGCCTTCCCGGCCGCGGAGTTATAGACCGTGACGCTGCCTCCCGCTGACCCCGTGCCCTTGCTGGCGATGGTAATGGTCCCATCGGAGTTGGCTTGGGCGTTAGCGTAGGAAGCTCCGTAGTTGGCATCGTTCGTCAACTGGGTGTTGATGGCATCGGCGATGTCCTGCAGGGTCGGAGTCTTCCCACCCGCGATGCCGGCCAAGCTGATTTGCGTGGTCGCTTTCCCGTCGATGCTGATGCCGAGTGTTTGAACCGCCGTACCCGTATTGGAAGCGTTGGAGGTGTTCGCCGTCAGGCCCAACGTATTTGAGACGGCGGAGTTGTTTACCGTGAGGGTGCCGCCGCCTTGCACTCCGGTGAGCGTGATGCTCCCATCGGGGTTGGCCTGGGCGGCGTTAGCGTAGGCTGCGCCATAGTCGGCTGTATCGGCCACCAGCGCAGTGTTGATCTTAGCGGCGATATCGCTCAGCTTCGCGCTATTGCCGAGGCTGCTGAGGTCGATCTTCAATTGCGCCTTCCCGTCCATTTGCACGTTCAGGGTCTGGGCGGCGCCCGAAATATTGGTGTCGGCGGTGCCCGTGACGAGGCCAAGCGCCTTCGACATCCCGTTATTGGTTACGGAAAGGCTGCCACCCACGCTCACGCCAGAGAGGCTGAGGTACCCGGTACTACCGGTGCCGGCGTGGGCCGCAGCGACTGAATCATAGGTGCCGTTGTAGCCATGACCCGCTGCCGCCACCGCTACGTTGATGGCATTCGCGACATCAGTCAGTGTCCCGGTGGTGCCCAATGTGCTGAGGTTGACGGCCACCTGTCCAAGCCCATCGACATTCAGATCCAGTTTGGTGGGGTCCTTTCCGGTAACAGTGCCCGCGGTAAACTTCAGCGCCTCCGAGACGGCGTTGTCGATGACCTGTACCGAACTGGCAGCGGCACCAGTTGCCGTGCTTGCGAGTGTGATGGTCCCATTAGAATTCGCATCCGTGGTCGCCGAGGCGACGGACCCATACGAACCGTAAGTACCGCCCGCGGCGGTCACCGCAGCGTTGATTGTGGCAGCCAGACCGGTCCCAGCGATGCCTGTCAGATTCGTACAGGAGCTGACGTTGACGTCCAGTTCCCCAATCCCATCTACGTTCAGCTTCAGGTCCTGGGCGGCAGTGCCTTGCTGGTTCACGTCGCCGCTCGTGGTCAGCTTGAGCGCCCGAGAGACCGCGTTGTCCGTGATATCGACCGATCCCCCCTGGCCCAGGGTAACGCCTTGGATCACCAGAGATCCATTGGTGGCCGAAGCAGGAGTCCCACCAACGGCGGTATTGATGTCACTCACGATGTTGGCCAGAGACGTAGCCCCGCTGATATCGACGGTCTTCGCTCCTCCTCCGTCGACGTTCAGCGTCAGAGCCTGAAGAGCCGTGCCGCTGTGGTCACTGTCGTTGGAGCCGGAGGTAAAGCCCAGGTAATTCGAGAGCGTGTTGTTTGCAATATTAACAGTGCCCGAGGCGCCCGCGGTGGCGCCGGTGATCTTGATGGATCCGTCGGTGTTGGCCACGGCGACGTTGGTAAAGGAGGGGTTCACCGCCTTGACCGCATTGTTGATTGCATTCACCACGTTCGCCCGTGTAGTCACGCCGGTGAGGTTGACGTTCACAGTCGTATTGCCCGCAACTGCGCCCGTCGCATGGGTATCTGAGCTGGAGTTGGTCAGCCCCAAAGAATCGGTGAGCGCGTTCTCAACGATATCGACCCTGCCCGTGGGGCCCGTGGTCTTGCCGGTGATCGTGAGGTTGCCAGTGACGCTATCAGCTTGGGCGACGTTGGCAGCAACATAACTCGTGCCACCCGTAGCACCATGCACCGCATTGCCGATTGCCGTCGCGATGGCGCTCGCAGAAGTACAGGCGCTGATGTCGACGTTCACTGGGGCAACGCCGTCGACCGTCACCTGCACTCCGACGAAATCCGCGCTGCTGGCACTAGTGGTTCCCAAGCTGAGAGCTTGGGAAGCATTATTGTTCGCGACACTGATGGTGTGACCCGCACCCGCGGTGGCTGAATTGGTGAGTGTGAGGACACCGCCCGACTCTGTTGCGCTTAAGCCCGTGATTCCGAGGCCGGTAATTGTGCTGACAACATCGTCCAGGGTGGTATCACCGGTAAGATCGACGTCCGTCTCGGTTGCATCAACGGTAATCTTGAGCAGGTTGGGGCTGGTGTTGTCGAGGGCCGCGATGTCGGGATTCGCTGTCGTGTCGGTTGGCGAGATCTGGCCCGAAGTCAGTATTGCCTGCGTCGCCGCGTACTGGGTGAAGCTCAGGACGCCGGTACCCAGTGCGGTCGTGCCTGTGGTGGCGGCCGGCGTGGCGGCGGTGTCGACCGTCAATTGCAGTCCGGCGTAATTCGCGCCTTGCGCCGTGCTGTTGCCGATTTGCCCCGGCGTGGACAAGTTGAGAACCTGTGAGGCTGCATTGGCGGCGACGGTGATGGTGTTCTGAACACCCGTGGCCCCACCCACGAGGTCGGCTCCGCTGGTGAGCACGAGCTCGCCGTTCGAGACCGACGCGACAACGTGATGGGTGCCGCCGGCGTTAAGAGTGGTGTCCGTGTTGATGTCGTTCGCAACGGTGTTCAGATTCCCCGCCGCATGGAGGTCGATAGTATGGGCATAGGTAGTGATGCCATCGGAAACGGAAATTGAGAGCTTGTTGCCCGAGACCGTTGGGTCGAGGCCCGCGAGCGCCGAAACCGTATCGGTACCGTTCGCTGCCACTGCGCTCGAGCTGCTCATGACTGCAGCCTTCGCATTGTCGGCGCTGAAGTCCAGGCCGGTGGAAGCCAACTGGGTAGTACCTGAGGCCGAGGCCTTGGTGGCCGCGAACTGGGAGACGTCGATGGCCTGGCCGGGCCCGACGAGAGTGGCGGGCGACGTGCCGATCGCCCCACCTGTGACGATGGCCGCCTTGGCTGCGAAGCCGCTGACCAGGCTGGTGATGGTGGGGTTGGCGGTACCACCGGTGCCCAGCGCCGCGCTTACGGTGGAGGCGCTAGTGGCTACAAAGCCGCTGAGGTCCACGACGGAACTGGCGCCCGTACCAGAAGTACCCGTGATATTAGTGCCTGTTTCTTGGGCCTGGGTGGCCGCGTAGCCACCGAGGGACAACGTGCTGGCCGGCGAAACGCCCACTACGCTACCGGTGACCGTGGCCGCCCCTCCTTGCAGAGCGCTGACGTCCAGTGTGCTGGCCGCCCCATTCAAGCCAATCGGCGAACTGGTGAAAGCGGCCGCCGTGCCCGCGGCGTTCACGTCGTTGCTGAAGTCCGCGTGGACGGTCGTCCCATCGACGCTGAATGCCATGGTATTGGTGCCAGTGGCAATCGTGGCGGGCGCTGCCGCCGATCCGGTGATGGTTGCGCCGGAGGCATCGCCGCCCGCCAGGTTCACCGAGACCGTGTTGCCCGCGCTGCCGCTGGCGGCGACAATGTTGGCGTTCATGGCAGCCGACAAACCGAGAGCGTCCGCCGCAATGCCCGCCGCCATGATCGTCCCGGCGCCATCGGCGGGTCCGGTCAGCTTAATAGTGTTGGTGGCGGTATCCGCGATTGCCATCTGCACATCGCTGCCATAGCCGGCCTGCGACTGGATCTGGCTGTTGATGAAGTTGGCGGCCTTCTGCAAGCTCTCCGTGCCGGACTGATTGGCATCCTGGGTGAAATCCACGGTAACGGTGGTGCTGCCGTTGAGCGTGAGGGTCATCGCTCCCAGGGCACCCGCGGCATTGCCGACCGTGCCGTCGGGAGTGCCTCCACCGTTGTATCCCGTACCGGTGATGGCGCCGGTGACGGTCGCCGCCGTGATGCCTCCGGTGGCGCCGCCGTTCAGCGAGAAGCCGAGCGTGGCCACGCCATTGCCGGTGGCTGAAGCGCTGTAACTGGCGCCCGCGGTAATGTTGCTATACTGAGCGGCGCCGTTGAGGGCGGAAGTGGTTACGAAGGTTCCCAGCCCAAGAGCGTTGCCTGCATCGCCAATGGAAGAGACGTTGAAGCTCGCCCCGGTAGCGCTGCTGAACTGGAGCTTGTTGTCCGACGTCATCGCGACCGAAATGCCGGCGTCCTGCAACTGCTTGCTGTTCGCCACCTGCCGGATGAGGTCGCCAGTGGCGTCGCTCACGGTCAGATCGGCCGAAGAGAGAGTGAGACTCAGGGGGCCCGCCAGGCCGGCGCCCGAGATCTGCACGGAAACCTGGGTCGGGTTGACGATCGGATCCGTAGAAGCACCGGCGGTCCCGCCGGTCAGAGTGCTGGTGACCGCTTTACCTAAGGCGCTTCCCGCAGTCGCAAAGTTCCCCATTAAAGCGTTGGCCATCTGGTCCCCCGCCTGCACCTGGAAAGCCGTGTTGCTGGAGTTGAACGCCAATTGCTGATGGCCGAATTGGTCTGTGTTGACACTGGCCACGATGCCCGCGTTCTTCAACGACGAATTGGTTAGCGCGGCATTGGCGATGCCCTGGTTGATGGCCGCCGCCAGGCTGGCCGTGTCGCTTACGCCGCCCAAGCTGGCCTGTACCGAGACACTGCTGCTGTCGGAGAAGCCGGGACCGGAGAAGCTAAATGTAGCGTAACCGGTTCTGGCCTGGGAATTGCCAGTCGTGGAACTCACAATGTCCGCAACCGTCGTGCCGGCGCTCGACCCAGTGCCGATATCCGTGCCGGCTGCGCCCACCGTGCCGGCAATCGCCGTCAGGCCCTTCAGTCCGAGGCTTGCGGCATCCACCGTCGCCTGACTCAAGTCCACACCCACGCTCGCATTATTCAGGGCCTGGACGCCGCCCGCGCCATCGCCGCTGCCGGTGCCCTGGCCCAGGTACACGCTCAAGTTCTTTGCAAAGGTGCCGCCAGTGTCCAAGCCGATGGACTGCGCCTGGCGATCGATTTCCCCGACATCCGCTTGGAACTCGCTGTTCAGCGTGCCGCGGTCGCCGGTAAACGTGCCGGAGGCCGATTGCGTGGCCAGAGTCTTCAGCCGGTCGAGGATCTGCGAAATGTTGCTCATTCCGCCGTCCATGATTTGGAGCTGGGCAGTAGCGTCGTTGCCGTTGGCCACGCCCTGGGTCAACTCCGCGACGCTGCTTCGAAATTTGTTGGCAACCGCCAGACCCGCGGCATCGTCGCCGGAGGAGTTGATCCGATAGCCGGACGTCAACTGCGTAATGGTTTGGCTTTGAAATTTATTGGTGACGTTCAGGTTCTGCTGCGCCACCAGGGAATTTACGTTGGTTTGAAGAGAAATAGACATCGAGAAATCCTTTCCAGTTTGGGGCCGGCTTCTTGCCGGTTACTCACCTTTTCGGACCGGTCCGGAAAAACTTGAGGAGTGAGCGTGAATTTTTTTTAGGAGCGAAGAAAGCCCCAATTCGGCGCCTACCCGGGCGGCCGCCATGTTCTCATCGCGCACCAGTTTCACCTCGCGGGCGATCACCAGCGTCTGGCGGGGCGCACGTATCCCCACCTTCACGCGCGAGCGCCCGATGTGCGCAATCACGATTTCGATCTCGTCGCCGATGAGGATGGTCTCCCCCTCGCGGCGCGACATCATGAGCATACGAGCGCTTCTTCCGCCACAAGGGCGTGCTGGTGGGAGTAACCCGAATCCGGCGCCACCGCCTGGACCGCTCTCATGTTTCGAAGATTCACCACCACGGGAGCCAGCAGGTTGGCCGTGGGTCCGGTTTCCGCCAGGGAAAGAACCGCCAGGCAGAGAACATCCCGTCCGATCAGCGGTTGGCGCAGCAGGGTCAACCCCATCAGTCCCAGGTCTTCGCTGTTGACTTCCAGGCGGTACTGCGGATCCACCGCCAGCACCGGCATGGTGATGAAGCACAGATCCGGGACCTCCAGGCTCTGCAGGAAGGTCAGGGGGGCGGTATCCGGAAACTGCAGGGCCACAAAGCGTCGTCGGTCGTCGAATCCCGGAAGACCGCGTGGGAACTCGATGGCCGTCTCCGGACCGTAGGAAATGTTGCCGAAATTACTCGTTTGTACTACTGGCATGTCGCCTCGCTGGTTCAGTAATCGGCAGATGCTGGAAGAACTTTAGGGTGGGTTGCGCTAGAATATTCCAAGTCATGCATTCCCGGCGATTAGCCTGTCTGCTGTTGGGTCTCTGGTTTGGCGGCGGCGCTTTCATGCAGTGGATCTCTACAGAGAACTACCGCGCGGTGGACCGCTTGCTCGATCAACCCAATCCGGCCGCGAGTCTCCAGTTCAAGGTCATCGGGCCCGCGGCGACACGCCTGGTCCTGCGATACCAGGTGGCGGAGCAGAACCGTTTTTACTTCGACGCGTGGGAGACCTTGCAGTTGCTGCTGGGGACTTTCTTCTTCTTCTTCTTGCTGTTTGGCACCCGGGAGGACAAGTTTTCGCTCCTGCTGGCGCTGCTGATGCTGATCGCGGTGGTGGTCCAGCGCTTCTTCCTCAGGCCGGAAATCACGTCCTTCGGCAGAGTCCTCGACTTTATTCCGGCGGACGTGTATGTTCCGGGGCGCCGCCGGTTGCCGATCATGCAGAGCGCTTATGACGGAATCGAGTTGGGCAAGTTGGGGGTGGGAATTCTGCTGGCCGGCTGGCTGATCTTGGGGCGGGGGCGGCGGCGTTCAGGAGGAGACGTCCGGCAGCAGCTCGATCTGATCGATAAAGCCAATTACCGCCATGTCGATCGGTGATTGCGGACGGCCCACGGCGGTCATGGCGCTGAACCCCTCGGTGGCCAGCAGAACCCTGTCTCCCACCCCCGCATCCACGGCGTCCATTGCCACCACGGCATCGCCGCGGTTGGAGCCGTCCAGATTCAGCGGCTGCACCAGCAACAGCTTTCGTCCTTCATGGCTGGCATGCTTTTGAGTGGCGACGAGCTCACCCACCACCCTTGCAATCAACATTGCTTGGCCTTTCCACGCTTTGCCGGGCCGGCATTCCCGCTGCGCGAACTGCTTTTGGGCGGGAGCGCCACCGGCGATTTCAAGTGCACCGAATCCACAATCCCGACGATCGTGGTGTCGGTAGGCGGCTCGGCGGGCAGAAAAGGAAAGCTGGCTTCCTTGCCGCGAACCCAGTAGACCATCTCACCGGTTCCGGCCCCGGTACAATCCGTGCAGACGATGGGCTTCCCGGTATTCCGGAGCTCGGGCGTCAACGGCTGCACCACCAGCATACGCAGGCCCACCAGGCCAGGACTCTTGACGGTGGCCCAGACGCAACCGACGACGCGTCCCAGATACATCGGCTAACCCAGATGCACTTCATCGACAATACCAATGATGGTGTTGTCAACGGGAGTGTCCTTGCATCCCTCGGCCATGCGGGCGGAACTTCCGGAGACCGCGATGACGCGTTCCCCCACGCCGGCGCTGACGGTATCGACCGACACGACGTACCCGGACTCGTCCTTGCCTTCGGGCGAGATCGGCTTGAGGATGAGCAATTTCTTGCCTTCCAGGCGAGGGTCCTTCCGTGTAGCAACCACGGTGCCCACCACGCGGGCCAGAATCATGACAACCTTAGTCCGGCTACTTGCCGGCGCCTTGTGCCTGGGTCTTGCCGATAGGCAGGATGTCTTCCAGGCTCTGGTGCGGACGCGGGATGACGTGCACCGCGATGAGTTCGCCCACGCGGCGCGCCGCGGCGGCCCCGGCATCGGTGGCGGCGCGAACTGCCGCCACGTCCCCGCGGACCATCGCGGTGACGTAGCCCGATCCGATCTTTTCCCAGCCGACCAGGTTGACCTTCGCGGCTTTCACCATCGCGTCGGCAGCCTCGATCATGGCCACCAGACCGCGGGTTTCAATCATTCCTAACGCTTCGCCCATCTATGATCTCCAAACTATACCGAAAACAGGAACTGCCGAGCCTTGCCCGCCCGAGCGCGGACTTGCCCACTCCAACGGCCGGCTTCGCCGGCTGACAGAC
>PMTT01000375.1 GCA_003167275.1 Bryobacterales bacterium
CAGGCGCCAGCCGGCACACGGCCAATCGGCCTTCCATCAGTTTCAATTCGAGACTCGGCATACCTGCGCTAGCTGGAGACCGCCATCCCTCGCCCCTTGAGCATTTCGCGCGCGCAGTTATATCCCGGGGCGCCCATCACACCGCCGCCGGGGTGTGCGCCCGAGCCGCACAGGTACAGGCCCTGGATCGGCGTTCGATATCGCGCCCACCCCGCCACCGGCCGCATGACGAACATCTGGTCCAGGCTCATCTCCCCGTGGAAGATATTCCCGCCGGTGATGCCGAACCGCCGCTCCAGATCGAGCGGCGTCAACACCTGGCTGTGCTCCACGATCGCGCGGATGTTAGGCGCGTACTCTTCGATCAGCGAGATCACCCGGTTGCCGAATGGCTCGCGCAGCTCGTCCCAAGTACCCTCGCGAAGCGTGTAGGGGGCGTATTGCAGGAAGATACCCATGATGTGCTTCCCGGGCGGGGCGAGCGACGGGTCGTACATCGTCGGAACGGTCAGCTCCAGCAAGGGGCGCTCGGACGGGCGGCCATACTTGGCGTCGTCCCAGGCGCGCTCCACGTAGTCGATGCTGGGGCAGATGTGCATGGTGGCCCGGTGGTGCGGGCCCGGCGCGCCCGGATACGAGGTGAACTCGGGGAGGCCGTTGAGCGCGAGGTTGATTTTGCAGCTTGTGCCTTCGATGCGGAAATGGCGAATGGCCGTGACGAATTCGGGATCGAGATCGCGCTCGTCGACGAGCCTCAGGAACGTGAGCTTCGGGTCGAGGTTGGAGGCGATGGTACCGCCCTCAATCTCCTCGCCGTTTTCGAGCACCGCGGCGTAGGCCCGGCCGCTGCGCACCAGCACCTTGGCCACCGGCGCTTCGGTGCGAATCGTCGCGCCCGACACTCGCGCGGAACGGGCAATCGCCTCCGAGACCGCGCCCATGCCGCCGTGCACGAATCCCCACAGCCCGCGGTGTCCCGCTATCCCGCCCATGCAATGGTGCAGCAGAATGTAAGCCGTGCCGGGGGAACGCGGGCCGCCGTTGGCGCCGATGACTCCGTCGGTGGCCAGTGTGACCTTCACCTGCTCGGATTCGAACCATTCATCCAGGAACTCCGCGGCGCTCTGGGTGAAGATCTTGACCAGCGCCACGATATCCTGGGCGCTGAGGCCGCGCAGACGGGCGGCGAGCTTCAGATAGTCCAGGGCATCGCCGAGCCCCTGCGGCGGGAACTGCGGCGGAGTGGTCAGCAACAGCCCTTCCACCACCTGCGAGATCCGCTCTAGCTGATCTTCGTAGCGGGGATAGACCTCGGCATCGTGCCGCGAGAACTTGGCGATCTCGGCCAACGTTTTGGCGCGATCCTGCCACATGAAGAAATGGCGGCCATCCGGAAAGGCCGAGAAGAAGGCGGGGTCCTTGGCGTCCACCTGGTAGCCGTACTTTTCCAATTCCAGTTCGCGGACGATGCGTTCCTGCATCAGGCTGGTCAGGTACGCCCCGGTGGAAACGCGGTAGCCCGGCCAGACCTCTTCGGTCACCGCACAGCCGCCCAGCAGGTCCCTCCGTTCCAACACGAGCACCGCCCGACCGGCACGGGCGAGATACGCAGCGGTAACCAGACCGTTATGGCCGCCCCCAATGATGATGGAATCGTATTTCGTGGGCAAGCTAAAGCATACCCTACCTCGATCATAATAGCCTTATGACCCAAGAGGAAAAAGCGCACCAATTTCGCGAGTTGCACCATGGGCCGGCGATTCTGGTCCTGCCCAACGCGTGGGACGTCCCCACAGCGAAGATCTTCGAGGCGGCGGGCTTTCCGGCAATCGCCACTACCAGTGCCGGTATCGCCGCGTCGCTGGGCTATCCCGATGGCGAGCGCATTTCGCGCGATGAAATGCTGGAAGTTGTGGCGCGGATCGCGCACGCCGTCGCCGTCCCCGTGACGGCCGATGTGGAAGCAGGCTATGGCGACCCGGTGGCTACGGCGAAAGCCGTGGTGGCGGCCGGGGCGATCGGCATGAATCTGGAAGACACGGCCGGCGAAGACGGTACAACGTTGGCAACGCTGTCGGCGCAGTGCGACACGCTGCGCCAGATCGGCGCGCTAGGCCTGCCCCTGGCGATCAACGCGCGCACCGACATCTACCTTGGCCCAGGTAGGTGACCCCTCCACGCGCCTGGAGCGCACCATCGAGCGGCTGAACGCGTACCACGATGCCGGCGCCGATTCGCTGTTCGCTCCCGGCGTCAGCGATCGGGAGACCATCGCCCGATTGGCGCGGGAGGTGCGTGGCCCGCTCAATATCCTGGCCACACCCGGCGTGCCGTCGATTGCGGAACTGCATGCGCTGGGCGTGGCCCGAGTGAGCATCGGTTCAGGAGCCTCCCGTGCGGCGCTGGGGCTGGTTCGCCGGATCGCCAGCGAACTCCGCGAGGGCTCCTACGCCAGCATGTTCGCCGACCAGATTCCCTACGCCAAAGTGAATCGCATGCTGGAGTAACTGTAGCGCCGGCGGTCTTGCCGCCGGTGAAGCCTCAGTCACTTGGGCGCCGACATCCTCGTTCCCACAATCCCCATGCTCATCAGGAAGCTTTCGACCGCTTTCCACCCCTCCAAGGAAAGCCGATCCTTGAGATCTTGCAGGCCCTTCTTCAACGCCGCTTCACGGTCTGCCCAAAGCACCTTCGATGCTGCAAGATCAGGTGTAGTCCCAGCCAGGCGGGCGGCGTTCATGATCTCTTGCGATCGTTTCTGCTGCTCCTCCAGCTTCGCATTGGTGGCGTTTATGACCTGCACATATGCTTCCCTGTCCGAAGGATTCAACCGCGACGCCACGGGATCCTGCGAAGGCGGCGCAGGCCCTTCCACGATGGCGCCCGTCTCCGAATGGTAGTGCTCCGCCGGGTGCCCGCTCATACCCAGCAAACTCTGGAACCGCACGTCCATGGGGACTTCCGTGACTTCGCGCCATCCTGTATCAGGCGGCGTGCGGTAGCGCGCGGGCGCCGACACCACCGGCAGTTCCGTCGTCTTCGCGATCTCCTCACGATTCGCCTCCCACCACTGCTTCCAGAACTGAATGTCCTTCCGCTCCAGTTCCCGGTCGTTAAGAGGGGAGTGATCCGGGCAATACGCCGCCATCTCCGGACGCCAGAAGCCCACTGCCTTCGACTTGTCACCCGCCTCAGGCGCCAGCAACGTACAGAACCCGACGAGCACGCTGGACCGTGTGGAAGCATCGGGACTCTCGACCATCACCGCCAGGTACGGAAGGAATTGCAGGCTGTGGGTCCACCCAATCCGGAAAGCGAAGGGTCCTTCCAAACCCGGGATGGTCGTTTCGCTCAGCGCAATCCGGCCCAGGGCATGACCCGCCTGCAGGTTCTTGTTCAGGTCGAGCCCCATCACCGCCGGTGAAAAACGATTGGCTTCGAAGGCCGACGCCAGGTGCGGCAGGTCCTTCTCTACTTCGAACAGAGCGCTCGCGTCGCCTCCTTCCAGCCGGCCCGCCAGCCCCAGCACCTTCAGATTCACGTCCGGCACTGTAGAGAGGTACTGAAACACGTCGGCGGCCGCCTTCTTGTCGAGTGCGCCGAGCGCCATCGTCAACGACTGATACTGGTTGCGGGTTTGGACCCACGGCGCCAGGACGCCGCCCCCGGCCGCCTCGGGCTGGTGCGGCCCAAGATCCGGCGCATGCCGGGTCACCAGATCCTCGATGGCCCAGCCGGTTTCGCGCGCGATCTTGGTTTCGAGGGGCTGGTCTTCGCCGTAAAACATCCGGGCGCTCGGCGAGCTTTCCGTAACGGGCAGGAGGAACCCGCCCATTGGCCCTGATGGGGCGGCTTGCAGGGGCTCGAAGCCTCCGTCCGCGCTCTTGTGGAGAAACCACAGGGCTCGCAGGACCGGCACTTTGCCAGTTACCGCGGGACCTTCGAATGGCGCCGGATGGTATTGCCATTCCAGCGTGAGATCGGCGCCCGGCACGAAGTTTCCCGACAACACCCGAACGACATGGACCGTGGCACGGACACCGACCACCACTCCGTTGTCGATGCCGGTGCCATTCACAATGTCCGCGACCATCACATCGGTGGCCTTGTGCAGCGTGTCCGAGAAACTCCATCCGCTATGCGTGGAGAAACTCGAGCTGCTGGTCGAGGAGGAAGTCTGCCCGTGAGCCAATCCCAAGAGCAGTAAACCTATGACAATATACGAGGGTTTCATGAGTTCCTTCCGCACCTTGTGCATTTCGCGTACCAGTAGGGCAGGTCCTCGACCTGCCCAGCCAAAAGGGTTCTTTGTTGGCTGTTGGCCGGCCGCTAACCTGCCCCACGGCTCTACACCTGTGAACCGGGAGCACACAGTCTGATTCTCGCATCACATGACTACCATAGCTCACGTTAACTACCTACATTAACCATCGGCAAGCTAGACCCGCCGCAATATAGCGATGCACAATAAAAGTCCGCCATCGTATGAATTACGTTTCCACTTACATCGCCGTCATGCTGGTGTATGGCAGTTTTGGCGTGACCTCCCTGGTGGCCTCGGCACACGGTTTTCCGCGACCCGCTCTCCTGGAGCATCTCGCCTTGGTCGCGTTCGGTATTCTGGTGGCCATTCCGATTCATGAGGCCGGCCACATCCTCGCGGGTGCAGCACAAGGCTTCCGCTGCCTGCGGTTCGTGATGGGGCCGCTCGAAGTGGCTCCCGCGGATAGCGGTTGGCGCATCCGCCTCGTCCGGTTTCGACAGACCGCCGTGGTCTACCAGGTTCCTTCCTCCTTCACCCATTTCCGTCTGCAGAAAGCCACCTGCCTCGCCGCGGGACCTTGCGTGTCCTTGATTGCCTGCCTGCTCTTCACCCGTATCGCGCTACGCTCCACGACGCCATTATCTTTCTGGTTTTGGACGGTCAACGCGCAGATGTGCCTGTTAGGGCTGCTCGAACTGCTCCCCTTGCGGTTCGGCAGTGTGGAGTTCGATGGCCTTCAGCTCTGGAAGATTGCTTCGGGCGGAGCCCCCGTGGACGCCATGCAACGGGACCTGCTGGCCGACAGCGTCAACCATACCCCCCTTCGCCCGCGTGACTGGCCAGCCGATTTGATCCGGCGCCTGCAGATGGCGGCGCCCGGAGACGACGGTAAGACGCCGGGCCCCCACCAGCGCCGTTACTGCCTCTACATGGCCTACATCCACTCGCTTGACGCGGGCAACATTCCGGCTGCCTGGTCGCACCTTTCGCAGCTTCTCGAATCGTGGGCGCCGGGCGATGGGCCCCATTACGCGCTGGAGGCCGCCTATTTCCTGGCCTTCCACCGTCGAGACCTGGAGGGCGCCCGGCAATGGCTGGCCCGTGAGGAGAGGATTCCGGGCGACTCGGTGCGCCGGAGGGCCGAAGCGGCAGTGGAGTGGGCAGCGGGTCGTGACCAACAGGCTCTGCACCTGATCGAACGGGCGCAGGTAAGGCTCCTCACCGGCCGCCACTGCGGCAACCAGGAATTCGAGATGGATTGCCTGAATGCCATGCGGGAAGAGATGGCAGCCTGGCGGCCCGTCGAGCCGGTGTCCCGCCACGAACGCCAGGAACATCCCGAGCGGACAACGTTCAACGTTCCCTGGCCGGCTTCGCCGGCT
>PMTT01000919.1 GCA_003167275.1 Bryobacterales bacterium
CTTTGATTTGCGTGCTTGGCAGAGCGGCAATTGCGCTTGGCTGTAGACCAAGTGACGGTCTCCGTCTTCGGTGGTTCGAGTCCATCAGCACGCACCAAGCCCGGGTAGCCCAACTGGTAGGAGGCGTCTGTCTTAGGAACAGAACAGTGAGAGTTCGAATCTCTCCTCGGGTACCAACTTCTTTCGGCGCTCTAGTCCAATCGGCAGAGGCGACGGGCTCAAAATCCGTTCAGTCTGGGTTCGAATCCCAGGAGCGCCACCACTTGGAACAAGCACTTGGAACAAGCTCGGGGGACAGGCTCGATTGGGAGAGCGCCGGACTCCAAACCCGGCATTGCAGAGTTCGATTCTCTGGTCCCCTGCCAACTTTGAGGACCGCAAGCAAACGGTGAGCGCACCGGCTGCAAACCGGTGGAACTCGGTTCGATTCCGAGGCGGTCCTCCATCGGAAAGGTAAGCCGAGATTCGGCCTAGCGGCGGCTCGTTCGAAACGAGAACTTGGAACAAGCAGGTCCTTCTGGACGTGCGGGTTCGAGACCCGCCCTTTCCGCCACGTTTTGACAGAGGGCACGGGAGGAAGGTCCTCCACCGGTCTTGAGTACCGGCGCTCCTTCGGGATGGCAGTTCGATTCTGCTGCCCTCTTCCATGCGGAGGCGATGGGCAATTGGCGGCCCAGCCGGTTGGAAGCCGGCCGTAGCTTCGGCACATGCAGGTTCGAGTCCTGCCGCCTCCGCCAAGATTACTTTGTAGGTCAAGATACTTCGTCTAACTTTAGTCTTGACTCTTCGATGACTTTGTTCCATAATCGAATTTCGATGATACAAGGATTCCAATTCGGAACAGAGCCAACCGCGACGCTGACCGGCGCAATTGCCGGCCCGTGGCTGGGGACCTGACCGTTTTAGGAATCAATCTTCGGATTGTAAAAACGGCCCGGTTTCCTGGAAAGGACGCCGGGCCGTTTGCTTTTTGTACGAGTTTCGGGGACTTGGGAAATGGCTTAACCCGCTTGCCCTGGGAGCAAGAGACTCTCGGTTCGAATCCGGGGTCCCCGACCATTAGCTCTATCTAGTTCTTTGACATGCCGGAGTAGCTTAAGAGGCAGAGCGCCGCACCTGTAATGCGGATAGTGGGACTTCGAGTGTCTCCTTCGGCCCCATGCTGGGATAGCTCAAGTGGCAGAGCACCTCATTCGTAACGAGGAGCGTACGGTTTCGAGTACCGTGCCCAGCCCCATTCTATTGTGCTGGCGTAGCTTAGACGGCAGAGTTCCGGATTGGTATTCCGAGGACGCGAGTTCGATTCTCGCCGCCAGACCCACAGAGGCGATGCTCTCCGGCTGGGCGCTGCTCTGATAAGGCAGTCATGGAGATGGTTCGATTCCATCCGCCTCTACCAAGTTTGTTGTTAGTGCGGTGAGTTCGGTAACAGTCCGCTCTCATAAGGCAGGACGTAACTGGGTTCGACTCCCGGCGCCGCTACCATGGGCCTCTCGTTCAACGGGAGGACGGCACGCTTGCACCGTGCAGATCAGGGTTCAATTCCCTGGAGGTCCACCAGGTTCGTTCGAAGTAGGTCATAATCGTCAAGAGAGCTTCTATGAGCCTCAACCGCTTAGTGCTGGTGCTGAACGCGAGCTATGAGCCGATTAATATCGTGCCGGCGCGCCGCGCCCTCGCGCTCGTACTCGGCGGAAAGGCGCTGGTCGAGGAACGCTCCCGGTTCGTGATTCGGACCTCCAGGATCAACGTTCCGGTTCCCAGCGTCATACGCCTGGTCTCTTACCGCCGCATACCGCGGCAAAATCGCTCGATTTCGCGCAAGGGGATCCTCCTCCGCGACGGCAGCACCTGCCAATACTGTGGGTCCAAGCTGCCACCCAAAGACCTCACGCTGGATCACGTAGTTCCGCGATCCCGCGCCGGCGAGTCTACCTGGGAAAACCTGGTGGCCAGTTGTTTTCCCTGCAATAACCGAAAAGGGAACCGAACGCCGCAGGAGGCCGGAATGGCGCTCGCCAAGCAGCCTCGCCAGATCACCATACACGCGAAGCATCGCCTGATGATCGGCGATGACAGCGCCTGGGACCGGTACCTGTTCTGCTGAGGGGGTAGCCGTCGGTAGGGTATGCTTTAGCTTGCCCACCATTATATGAAGGACCAGTAAGCAAGAACTAAGGCTGGGCAAGCTAAAGCATACCCGACAGCAGCGGGTTCCGGCCGCCGGCATCGGGCGGGTCCGATCTGTTTTTCCGTTGAACCACAGATCGGACCAGGCGAAGATACCTGTCCCTTCATGGCCCACCTTCCCTTTTGTAAACCCACAGCGGCGTTAAGGTATTGCCTTTCACTCATTCATTACCCACCCCGGCTATAGCCATTGACAATATATTCACAATGGCTATAATGAGGATATGCCAGACGATTTCCCCGTCCCCGCTTCCCTGCTGCCTCTTCCCGAAGCGACTTTCCACATCCTCCTGGCGGTGGCCGATGCCGACCGCCATGGCTACGCCATCATTCAGGACGTGGCCGCGCGGACCGGCGGCGAACTGAAGCTGAGCGCCGGCACCTTGTATCGCTCCATCCCACGCATGATGGAGCAGGGCCTGCTTGTCGAAACCCGTGAACGGCCGGCGCCGGAACAGGATGACGAGCGGCGCAGGTACTACCGCATCACGCCCTTCGGCCGCGACGTGGCCCAGGCGGAAGTGAGGCGCCTCGCGCAACTGCTCGATTTGGCCCGTGCCAGCGGCTTCGTCACGGGGAGGGCGTAATGGGATTCTTCCGCGCCCTGCTTCACTTCTATCCAGCCTCGTTCCGCGCCGAGTATGAGGAGGAACTTGCCGCCATCTTCGCCCGGCGTCTGCGCGACGCGTCCGGTTGGCCGGGGCGCCTGGCAGTGTCGATCGACATCCTCTTCGATACGCTCTCGAACGCTGCGGCCGTACATTGGGACATCCTGCGACAGGATCTGCGTTATGCCCTGCGCCTTCTGGTTCGCGCGCCGGGGTTCACGCTCACCGCCATCGCCGTAGCGGCCCTCGGCATCGGCGCCACCACCGCTGCCTTCACGGTGACCGATCACGTCCTCCTCCGTCCGCTTCCCTTCCCCGAACCCGAACGGCTGGTCAAGCTATGGGAGGACCAGTCGCCGCAAGGGATTCCCGTGGTGGAGCCCTCCCCAGCCAACTATCGCGACTGGAAGCGGATGAACACCGCGTTCGAGGCCATGGCCGCCTATACCGACATTTCCGCCAACATGGTGGGGGCCGGCGAACCGGAGCGCCTGGATGGAGCCATCGTGACCGCCGACCTCTTTCCCATGCTGGGAGTACAATCCGCGCTGGGACGTGTCTTCGGCGCCGCCGACGACCGCGGTGATGCACCCCCCACCCTCCTCCTGAGCAATGCCTTTTGGAAACGGCGTTTCGGAGGCGATCCCGGCGTGTTGGGCCGCAAGGTGATTCTGAACGACGTCGCCTATGTGGTGATCGGCGTCATGCCCGAAGACCTCCATTTCCCCCGGCGCACCACACAGTTCTGGACCCCCGCCCGGTTCGTGGAGGCGTCTTTCGCCGACCGGACCGACAATTATCTGAACGTCATCGCGAGGCTGCGTCCAGGGTTCTCGATCGAACGCGCGCGATCTGAAATGCGCGTCGTCGCGGCACAATTGGAGCGCACCTATCCGAAGGAGAACCTGCACCTCAAGGTGTCCGTCACCTCTCTGCGCGATGAGGTGTCTCAGAAATCGCGGCTCCTGCTGATGGCGGTGCTGGGCGCCGCATTCTGCGTGCTGCTGATCGCTTGTGCGAATCTCGCGAACCTATTGCTGGCGCGCGCCTTGGCCCGCCGCCGGGAATTGGCCGTCCGGACGGCCCTGGGCGTGGGCCGCGAGCGACTGGTGCGTCAATTGTTGACCGAAAGCTTGATCCTGGCGATCTGCGGAGGCATCCTGGGAGTGCTCCTCGCCTTCGGAGCCTTGCCGCTGTTGACGCGCCTGGTTCCGAATGGATTGCCCATCGCCGATGTGCCCACCATCGACCTGCGGGTGTTGGCATTCACCGCCGCATTGGCGATCGTTACTGGGCTTGGCTTTGGCGTGGTTCCTTCCATGCGAGCCTGCGGAAGCGGCGCCGATCTCTCCGGGCTCCGGGAAGGGTCTCGCGGAGGCCTGGGCGGACGGAAAGAGCGGCTGCGCTCGGCGCTGGTGATGGCGGAAGTGGCCGGTTCGGTGGTGCTGTTGGTCTCGGCGGGCCTGCTGATCCGGGCCCTGTGGCGCCTTGAGGCATCCGACCCGGGATTCCGGTCTCAGGGCGTGTTGGCGATCGAGACCATGCTGCCGATGCCCAAATATGCGAGCCCAGCGCGGCGTAATCAATTCTATTCGCAGGTCCTCACCGAAGCGCGAGCCCTGCCAGGTGTGGCAGGCGCCGCCTATGCCAGTTTTCTGCCGATGGTCAACACCGGCGGCATCTGGCATGTCACCGTGGAGGGCCGCCCGCCCGATGAGGTCAAAGCCCGCGACGCTGGTCTACGGTTCGTCACCCCGGGCTTTTTCGCGACGATGGGGATACCACTCCACGCCGGCCGCGACGTGGGCGAGTCGGACCGGCCGGAGACGCCCTTGGTGGCCGTGGTGAGCGAGTCCTTCGTTCGCAAATACTGGCCCGGCCAGAATCCGTTGGGACGCCACTTTGCGATAGCCGATGCGACCCGCGAGGTAGTGGGCGTAGCCGGCGACGTCAAGGTTCGCGGACTCGAACGGATTAGCGAGCCGCAAGTCTACATTCCGTATCGGCAACTGCCCGACGGCATCGGGCAGTGGTACGGACCGAAGGAGTTGGTAGTCCGCTCGTCAGCCGACCCGGGCGCGCTGGTTCCCACCCTTCGTCAAATCATCGGAAAGGCGGACCGCGATCAGCCTATTTCACAGGTTCGAACGCTCGCCGAAATCGTGGAAGCCGACACCGCATCGCGCGCCGCGCAGGTCCGCGTGCTGGGCGCCTTTGCCGCCATCGCGTTTCTGCTGGCCGGTATTGGCCTCCACGGGCTGCTCTCGTTCACGGTGTCGAGCCGGTCCCAGGAGTTCGGCGTGCGGATGGCGCTCGGCGCACAGCGCGCCGACATTCTAGGGATGGTCTTGCGCGACGGAGTTCGGCTGGCGATGGCGGGTCTGGTTCCCGGAGTCACGCTGGCATACCTGGCGGGACGCACCTTGTCGGCGCTGCTCGCAGGGGTCAACGCGGGTGATGCCCCGACATTTCTCACCGTGGTTGGACTCTGTTTCGCCATGACCCTGGCTGGGAGCCTGCTGCCGGCGATTCGCGCCATTCGCCTGGACCCCACCCTGGTGATCCGCGCCGAGTGACGTCCAGCTCAACGATTTTTGTCGACGAACTCGTAGTCACTGCCATTCCAGGCGAACGAGTAAGTGTCCACGGGAATGGTTGTCACCAGAGGATCGGAAAAAACCCCGACTTCCAGTACGATCCGGCCGTCCGGCGTCCCATGAGCGTTCGCCCTCTGCCCGGACCCGCAAATGCCCTGGGGGTGCGGTTTTCCGCTCACCCCCCAGATTGGGTTCGGCACTTCGCCGAGTGACCAGACCTCGGTAAATCCTTCCGCGCTCGGTTCCAGCACGTGGATCCGCGTACAAGGCCCGTGGCCGTCCACCAACAGAATGTGATGGCGCGCCTTCAGAGAATCCACATCGATGTTCCGGATGACGTAGCCTTGGGTGGTGTCGGTAATGCCCACAAAGACCCGCATGGCTCGTATATCGCTGACGGGGAGTCCGCTCTTCCGGGCCCACGACTGGTCTTCGCGGTCGTGAGCCTCCTTGGCCAAACGCTCCATGTCTATCTGCGCGAATCCGACCCCCATGCCCAGGATCACCGCAACGCCGCAGATCTTGTTCATCATGGGACCGTCTCCTCTTCGCAGAGTAGCAGAATCACGTGTGGGCTCGGTACCTCACGTTGAATCGGCAACCGCCGCAACCGAGCCGCGACCGTGAGGGAGCGGTTGCTGCGGTTGAACCGCGAAATCCCCAAAACGTTTACGCACCCCTGGTAGCAACGCGTCGTGCTAATGTTCAATTTCGGACAATCGGATGTCAAAAGCGCTCATACTCCGGGCGGTACGTGCCGTAGAGTCAATCATTTACCGTTGCACGAGGATTGCACAACCTTATAGCGCCATGCGAAACCTCCTGCAAGACGTTCGATTCGGGCTCCGCGTTCTCTCGGGCAGCCCCGCTTCTGCCTCCGTCGCTGTGTTGACTCTGGGACTGGGGATTGCCTGCACCACCACGGTGTTCTCCTGGATCGATGCGATGCTTCTGCATCCTTATCCCGGCGCCAGCCGGACCGAAGAACTGGCGTCCCTGGAGATGGTCAATGCGAGCGCGCCCAATGGCGGCACCAACATCTCCTGGCTTGACTACCGGGATTACCGCGACGGCTTGACAACGCTCTCCGGGGTTTCGGTGCGCCGCCAGTGTGCCTTCACTCTGACGGACCGCCAGACTTCTCGCCTGGCTTGGGGCGAGTTGGTCTCCGGCAACTTCTTCGAAGTGATGGGGGTCAAACCGGTGCTGGGCCGCGTCTTCACGCGTGAGGAGGGCGGCGACAGTTTGGGCGCTTATCCCGTCGCTGTGATCAGCGCCCGGCTGTGGCGCAACTACTTCCACTCCGATCCCTCCATAGCGGGGAAGACCATGCAGATCAACCGGCACGCCCTGACGATTGTGGGCGTTGTGCCGGCGGAGTTCCGCGGAAGCGCGCCCGCCATGCAGTACGACTTCTGGGCGCCCGTCACCATGGGCGTCACCCTCGGATCTTTGCCTGAGGCCGCTTTTAGCGACCGCGGCTACCGCGGTATGTTGAGCGCCATCTGCCGCCGCCGGCCCGGCGTTTCGGTCGAGCAGGCTCGCGCCGAGGCCGTCGCTCTGGCAGCCCGACTGGCCGCCGCCAATCCAAAGACCAACCGCGCGGTGGGCGCCACCATCCTGCCCACCTCCGAAGAGCACAACGGGGTCAATGAATACCTGCGCGCGCCGCTTGAAATCCTGTTGGCGTTCTCGTTCGTGGTGCTCCTGATTGTCTGCGCCAACGTAGCGAATCTGCTGTTGGCCCGTTCGGTGGGGCGGCAGAGAGAGTTTGGGATTCGCTTCGCCCTCGGCGCAGGCCGTCTGCACGTCGCGCTCCTGGTGCTCAGCGAGACGCTGGTGCTGGCGGTGATCGGGGCCGGTGTGGGAATCCTGATGTTGCTTTGGATGCAGGGGTCGCTGCTGGCCATGGTGCCGAATATCGGGCTGCCGATCGGGGCGACGTATGCCTTGAACCCCCGCATTCTCGCCTTTACGGCGCTGGCTTGTCTGGCGACTGCCTTGATCTCGGCAGCTTCGCCGGCCCTGTTCGTATGCCACGCCAACTTGAACGAGGTTCTGAAGGAAGGCAGCCGCAGCGATACCGCCGGCGCCGCCTCGCGCCGGACGCGTAGCGTGCTGGCGATCGGAGAGGTGGCACTGGCCACCGTCGCCCTGGTGGGCGCCGGCTTGTTCGTGCGGAGTTTCCGCAATATCCGCGAGATCCACCCGGGATTCGACGCGGACAACGTTCTATTCGGCCGCTTCTTTATCGAAACCGCCGGCTACAACAGGGACCAGACTCAGCAGTTCTCTATGCGTCTGAAGGATCGTCTGCTGGCGGCTCCCGGAATCGAGTCAGTCACCTATACCGACTTCGTGCCGCTGAGTACCACCGCCGGTCCATACAGCTTCGTGAAGGTGGATGGATACGTTCCATTGCCTAGTGAGGCTCCGACCGTCAACCGCGCCCTGGTGGCGCCGGACTACTTTGGGACCATGCGGATCCCGATCCTGGAAGGCCGCGACTTCACCGAGCGCGACGACCGCAAGGCGGAGCCGGTCATGATCGTCAACCAGGCATTCGCCAGGCGCTTCTTTCACGGGCAAAGCCCGGTGGGACGCAAGGTACGCACCGCCGGCAAGGTATGCACCGTGGTGGGTTTGGCTCGCGACAGCAAGTATTTCAGTCCCGCCGAACCGCCCACGCCGCATTTCTACCTGGCTTTCCAACAGTTTTACGAGCCCAGCCCCGAACTCTATTTTCTGATTCGAACGGCGGCCCCGCCAGAGCAGTCGATCCCCCTTCTGCGCCGCGCGGTGACCGAAATCGACCCGAACGCGACGGCTCTCCACGCCATGCCGCTGGCTGAATATACGGAGGTGGTCACCCTTGGTCAGAAGGTCGGCGCCAACTTGATGGGAGCGCTCGGCCTGCTGTGCCTGCTGCTGGCGGCCATGGGACTGTACAGCGTCATGTCGTACACCGTGAGCCAGCGTATCCCTGAAATTGGCATCCGCATGGCGATGGGCGCCCGGCCCGGAAACGTGATCGCGATGCTGGTGCGGCAAGGCATGGCGCTGTCACTGGCCGGCATGGTCATGGGAACCTTGGCCGCCTTCGCCGCCACACGCCTGGTGGCGAGCGTCCTGTTCCGTGTAGACGCGGCCGATCCCGCGACCTTTGTGCTGGCCGCTATGTTCCTCTCCGCCGTGACGTTGATAGCGACGTGGCTGCCGGCATTCCG
>PMTT01000373.1 GCA_003167275.1 Bryobacterales bacterium
GAATGCACGGTCTACATGGTGCGCATCAGCTACGACCAGAAGCCTTACCGCCGCATGATGATGCACACCTGGGGCGCGGAGGTCTTTCCCAGCCCGAGCGATCACACCAACTCCGGACGCGCTGTGCTGGCCGAGTCGCCGGATTCGCCGGGAAGTCTGGGGATCGCGATCAGCGAGGCCGTGGAAGACGCCGCCACTCACGCGGACACCAACTATTCGCTGGGCAGCGTGCTGAACCACGTGATGCTGCACCAGACCGTGATCGGCCAGGAAGCCAAGCTGCAGATGGAACAGGCCGGCGAGGAGCCCGAGGTGGTGATCGGCTGCTTCGGCGGCGGCAGCAACTTCGGGGGGCTGGCCCTGCCCTACGTACTCGACCGCCTGGCGGGGAAGGGTCCGCGCATTTTGGCGGTGGAACCGGCCGCTTGCCCCAGCCTGACCAAGGGCACGTTCGCATACGATTACGGCGATACCGCCAAACTCACGCCGCTGATCAAGATGTTCACCCTGGGCCACGATTTCGTTCCGCCGGGCATCCATGCCGGCGGCCTGCGCTACCACGGCGCATCGCCCCTGCTGAGCCACCTGCTGCATCTCGGGCATATCGACGCCAAGGCCTATTCGCAGGTCCCGGTTTTCGATGCGGCTCTTCAGTTTGCCCGCACCGAAGGCATCATTCCCGCGCCGGAATCGTCGCATGCCATCCGGGCGGCGATGGATGAAGCGATTGCCGCGCGCGAAGAGGGCCGCGCGAAGGTGATCCTTTTCTGCCTGAGCGGCCATGGCCATTTCGACCTCGGCTCGTACGAGACTTACTTAAGCGGCAAACTGCAAGACTACGAATACCCCGGACGCGAGATCCCGGACGCAATGGCGGTGCTGTAGAGTCTTGAAGCGGCAGGTCAGCCGCTTCGGGCTACAGGGAGACGGCTCAGAGTGCCTTGTCCGAAAGCCGGCCAGGCTCCACGTCGATGGCTTCCTCGAAATCCGGCGTGCCTTGACAGGCTCGCGAGCACCAGCCTACCCTACAATCACTGGCGGCATGCCGCTACCGCTATGATGATTGGAATTCGGATTTGTCTGGTGTTCGTCCCGCTCGCGGGCCTGCTGCCGGCCGGCGCCGCTCAGTACAGCGGGGTTCCGACCATCGCCATCGGCGTCAACTGGAACAGTACCTCGCTGGCCAGTGACGGCCGGTCCGCCGTGCTCACAACCTTTGATTCGCTCGCCGCCGTGACGGTCAGCCCCGCGGGTCCGATTCTTCTGGCCGGCGGCGGCCGGATCCGCCAGATCGGCCTGGATGGGCTCGTCAGCACCCTCGCCGTGGACTCGGGCATGGACCCGTTTCCCAAGTTGACAGCCGACCGCCTGGGGAACATCTACTACAGCAGCTTCCAGCAGATCCGCAAGGTCACGCCTGGCGGGACCAATGTGCGAATCGCAGGATTTGGCCAGACGAACGCTCGGGAAGGAATGGCCGCCACCAGCGCCAACCTGTTCATCACCGGGATCGTGGTGAACGCCAATAGCGAGATCCTGCTCTCGGACATGAATACCTACATGGTCTGGCGCATCGACAGTGGCGGCGCGCTCCACGCCGTCGCCGGAACGGGCACTCCGGGCGGAGGCGGAGTGGGTGGTCCCGCCACTTCGGCACAGTTATTCTCACCGGCCGACCTCGCCTACGACGCCTCCGGCGCTCTGTACATCAATGATGGCCGCATTCTCAAACTCAGAGCGGACGGGACCTTGATCCGGTACGACGGCAACAACTCAGTCAGCCCGTTGGAGATGACCGTCGATCCGGCCGGCAACGTCTACTTCATCGACTCCAGGTCCCAGTACCAAATTCGCAGGCTTGGAGCCGACGGCACGCTGGTCACCTTCGCGGGAACCGGCGAGGATGCGTACAGCAACGGCTGCAGCCTGCCGGGCCAAACCGGCACAGGCGACGCCAAGACTGCGAAGTTCGGCCCAATCACCAGCCTGGCGACCGACCCGGCCGGCAACCTCCTCGTCGTGGACCAGTCCGAGTACGTGCTGCGCCAGATTACGCCCGCCGGAGGAATCCGCACGATCGCGGGAAAGCCGTCCAGTTTCAGCGGAGATGGCGGGCCCGCCGCGGCGGCTAGCCTGAGCCGTCCGCACGGCCTTGCGGTCGATTCCTCGGGCAATATATATGTCGCCGACACGGCCAACAATCGCATCCGACAGGTGACCCCGGATGGCAACATCCAGACCATTGCCGGTAATGACGGTCCGACCTCCGATAGTTCTCCCTGCACCGTGTCTGGCGCCAATATCCTGAACGCTCCGGAAGCGGTAGCCGCGGACGCAGCCGGCAACCTTTATATCGCCGACACCGGCAACCATCGCCTCATGAAACTGGCGGCCGATGGCACCCTCATTCTCTTTGCCGGGACCGGACATGCCGGGTTCCAGTTCACTCCTCCGGGCGTCCCCGCCAATTCGATTCCCCTGAACGCGCCGCGCGCGGTGGGCGTGGACCAGAGCGGGAACGTGTATGTGGGCGACAACGCGTTGCGCACCCTGAAGATCGCTCCCGACGGGACCATTGTGAAGGTGCTTCCCAATCTGCGGGCGCGATCCTTCGGGGCGGACGGCAACGGGAACCTATACATGACCTCAGCCCTGGTAGCCTATCAAGTCACTGCCGGCGACGGCCTGATTCCGCTGGCCGGATTGGGCACCAGCCAGGTCAGTCTGACGAACCCACCGGCGGCGGAAGGGACGGATTCGGAGGATCTGACCGCGGGCTCGGGAATCACGCGCGACGCGAGCGGAACCATTTACACCATCGCCAACTCGACGCTCAGTGTGATTTCACCAGCCTGCCACATCGAAACGCTCCCATCGGGCGGCGGATTCGACACACCCATAGGGGCCGAGCATGTGGCCCTCAGCGCGCAGGGTGACGTCCTGCTCTCGGACGCGGTCAACAACGTCGTGTGGCGTCTCCCGCACCTTGTCCCGCAGCCAGGCGAGCAGCCGACCCCACAGCTCGCCATCGGCGCGCCCGTGATGAATGTCGCTAGCATGCTGGTCGCCACTAACGACGTGGTCGTAACTACCAGCCCCGGGGTCACCCAGACGGTCCGCTTTGTGACCAGCGACCCGATCGCTCCCGGAGAGATCGTGCGCATTACCGGCCAGTGCCTGGGGCCGTTCAATACCGTTGATGAGGTCCCCGATGTCAACGGCGGTTTGCCAGTGACTCTGGGCGGCACGCAGGTGTCGTTCAACGGAATGGCGGCGGCGCTCCTCTCCGTCCAGGCGGGCAGCATCGTGGCCATCACTCCGTTGGGTTTGCCGGTTGGCGTGAATGTGCCGATGGTGGTCCAGACGGGCGGTGTCCAGGTGACGAAAGCTGTGCCAACGGTGCAGTTCCTACCGGGACTGTACCGGTCTGTCGAGCTGGATGGCTCGGAGACGGTGATCGCTGTCAATCAGGACGGTACCCTGAATGCGAGCTCCAACCCTGCGCCCGCGGGGTCGGTGGTGTCCTTCTATGGAACCGGCTTTGGCCAGACAAGTCCGCCGATGTCGGACGGCCAACCGCCCAGCATCAACGAAACGTATGCGCAGACCGTTGCCGTGACGATCAACAATGTACCTGCGAACGTGGAGTACGCGGGCCCGCTTCCCGGCTACGCCGGTATGACGCAAATCAACGTCCAAGTGCCTGCGACCACCACGGGTCCGGTCCAGATTCAAATGGGCAGCGCCCCGTTCCGCCAGACCGTGCGGCTGTGGATTATGTAACACGGGCATTCTTGCCTGTGTGGGTTTGCGAAAGGCCCGGGGAAACTAAACCATGAACGTTCCTATAGCCTCTTGCCGTAGCAGGGCTGGTCTCTCGTCAAGAACGTCTTCGGGTATCGGCCTTCACCTGCCAGCTTGAACGACCCGAAATCCTTGCACCACGGACCATCCGGGACTTCAGGATTACCTCCGATCCAAAACTTGAGTGTCTCCAGGTCGTCCCGCGTGATTTCGCGGTCTCTGAGCCGTTCAATCAGATGTTGTTTGACCGATAGCGGAAGCGATTGCCAGTCGATCTTCGGCACTATTCACCGAAGACTTCATGGACAAGCAGGTCTCGCAACCGTTTCGCTTCGGCTGGATCGCCGACTTCTTGATAGCGGGCCATCAGATTCCGGAAATCGCGGCGGTAGAGGCCCGCGACCGTCTCAATGAGAGCAACCGCGGAAGAGGTCTCCAGCGCCCTCGTAAACTGTTCCTTTTTGAGTTCTTCCACGGCCTCCGTAAGCGTGTCCATTCCAAGCTGAATCGCCGCTTCGCGGACGATCTTAACCGGAATCTCCACACTCCCGTCCGAGCTTGCGTTCCAGCGTCCCATCTCACGTACCCGGCCGCCGAATCGATCCACCAGACGGTCCACATCGCTTGCCGGAATCCTGATACTGCGGCCGGTATCGGCCAGATCCTCGAGTAATTGAATGAATGTCAGCATCGAACCGCCACCGCCTGAGTGCCCACGTTCACCGGACCCATTGTATCAGCTTCAGGATATCTTGATAGCCGCTTCTATGGTTGGCGAAACTCGCGGTGTTGTGATGCTCGGACCAGCCTGATGAATCGGTATTGCGACTCAGCTTCGGCCGCAATCACCCTTTTTCGAGGGACTGCTGCGTGATCCGTGTAATCCACTTGCCGCGCTGCGGCGGCCTTTCTGCCCGCAGCAGGATTCGATACAACCGCTCCCCCCAGACTGACCGGAGATTCCCGTCCTCCAGCCGGGCCTCTTCCACCGTCGGTGTGAGTGCGGCATCGTATAAGATGTCGACCCGATTGCCGGAAGCCACGGCGAGCGAAAGTCTTTCCGCGCCTTCTTGCGTCACCTTGCATGGAGTCATCAGAGTCAGCGTAATGACTTGCGCACCGGTCTTCAATGCGTAGTCATCGCCGATCTCGATTTCGTTCCGCGCACGATCCAGCCGCAAGGTGCGCTTCCAGCTTTCCAGGTTGGCCTCTTTGGGGTAGGCGTTGGCGATGTTGAGGCGGAGCTCCGCCGCGGCGTCGTCGTCCTTGTACGCCACATCGCTCGC
>PMTT01000044.1 GCA_003167275.1 Bryobacterales bacterium
GATGAGATGACGCGCTATCGCTACGATGTGATCGCCCGTGTCGGCCCTGTGACGGGATCGCTCGAGGTGGGCGCTTCGTTCGAGTGGCGGTGTCCCGAACACCAGCTCGACGAGCTTTCGCGGTGGCTGCAGACGGTCTCGGCGGATGCGGTCGAGGTTCGCGGCATTCCCAATGCCCGCGTCTACGCCGACCTGATCGCGTCTCGCCGTTCGAACGAAGCGGGGCTCCTGGCGAGCGACCTGGCCCGCTTCGCCTGCGACGCCGCGGCTCAGGCCGGAGTGATCGAGCCGGAGCAGTTGTGGAAACTCGGCGAGCGCCTCGGGTTCGCGGTTCGCGTGACTCCCTCGCATTCGGGCGATCCCGCCGCCATGGACGCCTTGTTTGAACGGCCAGCCGCATCGCGTGGCGCCGTCATTCGTCCCTGGGTGCCCACCCATTCGCAGCCGTTCCCGGGGCTTCTCGCCAACAACCCATTGCGCACCCGCCAGGAGCGCCGGTTCGCCTCATTGCTCCGCACCCACCTGGAAGAGCTTTTGCCGGACTACATGGTCCCGTCCGCGTTCGTCTTCCTGGACGCCATTCCGCTCACGCCCAATGGTAAAGTCGACCGCGTCGCGCTGCCCGCTCCGGATAGCAGCCGTCCTCTGGGGGCCGCCGGCTACATCGCTCCCCACAACGCCATCGAGCACACCCTCGCCGACATTTGGCGCCAGGTTCTGGGAGTCGACCAGGTCGGGATGGACGACAACTTCTTCGCCCTGGGCGGCGATTCCATCCTCAGCATCCAGGTCGTCAGCCGCGCAGTTCGCGCCGGGCTGAAGCTGACTCCCAAACAGATTTTCGAACACCAGACGGTGGCGGAGTTGTCCAAGGTGGTCGTTCGGAGTGGGCCGGACGAATCCACGCTCGAAGTAGTGATGGGTGACTCTCCGCTGACCCCCATCCAACACTGGTTCTTCGAGCAGGAGTTGCGCGACCCCCACCATTTCAATCAGTTTCTGCTGCTGAAGGTAGCGCCGTCTGTCGACCGGCCGTTGCTGGCGCAAGCCATCGAAGCGCTCCAATTGCGGCACGACGCCCTGCGGATGCGTTTTCGCACCGTGGATGCGCAATGGAGCCAGTCCTGTGCAGCCCCCGCCTGCATCGAGCCGATGGAAGTCATCGACCTCTCCAATTCGGCGGACAATTGGTCCTCCGCACTCGATGCCGAAGCGGCGCGTCTTCAGACTTCACTCAACTTCGAGGAGGGCCCCGTGTTCCGGGCCGCGTGGATCGGACTCCTGCCGTCCGAAGGCGCCCGCCTCCTTATGGTTGCTCATCACCTGGTGGTAGATGGAGTCTCCTGGCGCATTTTGGTAGATGACCTGGCGACGGCGATTGCCCAGTTGCAGCGAAACGAACCCATCGACCTGGGCCCGAAGACTACGCCCGTTCCGCTGTGGTCTGCCGGTCTCACACGCCTGGCCGCGTCCGGCGCCTTCGATGCCGAACTGCCGTTCTGGACCCAACCACGTGGCGCGGATACTCGTGTCTGCCGCGTCGACACTCGTGTCGACGCAGTCGGGAGCACGAGCCACTCTCCCGAAAGTCTACCCCTAGACCGCTCCACCGGCGAAAACACCGTAGCCTCGTCCTCCACCGTCAGCACGTTTCTCGACTCAGCCGCCACAAACGCGCTCCTGCACCAGGCTCCCGCAGCCTACCACACCGAAATCAACGACCTGCTCTTGGCCGCGCTGGCCCGCGTCCTCTGTCAGTGGACTGGTGAGCCTTCAGTTCAAATCGACCTGGAAGGCCATGGCCGCGAGGACCTCATCCCATACGCCAACATATCTCGTACCTGCGGATGGTTCACCTCCGTCTTCCCGGTCACCCTCGACGTTTCCGCTTGCGAAGATTCCGCGGCCTTAGTCAAGTCCGTGAAAGAGCAACTCCGGGCCATACCCCGCCACGGAATCGGATTCGGCGTGCTCCGCTGTCTCCACCCGTCGCCGGAAATCCGCAACCGCTTGCGCGAGCTTCCACCAAGCGCCGTTTCGTTCAACTACCTCGGGCAATTCACGCAACTATTGGACGCGGACGGTCCGTTCCAGTTCGCCGAGGAGTCCGCGGGCCCCGCCCAGAGCCTTCGAGCGCAGCGAAGCCACGTCCTCTCCGTCAACAGCCTGGTTGCCGCTGGACGCCTGCGCATCGATTGGATCTATAGCCAGAACCTTCATGACCGGCATACCATCGATTCGCTGGCTGCCGCATACCTCGCCGAGTTGACCGCCCTGGTGGAGCATTGCGTGTCGCCCGCCGCCGGCGGATACACGCCTTCCGATTTCCCCCTGGCCCGTCTCGATCAGGCGACTCTCGACCGCCTCACCGCTGGCGCCCGCGATGTCGAGGCCATCTACCCACTCGCTCCCCTCCAACAGGGGCTGCTGTTTCACAGCCTCCACACCGACACGCCGGAGATGTACTTTCAGCAGTTGAACTTCGAAGTTCGCGGGGAGCTCGATCGCGCCGCCGTCGAGCAGGCTTGGCGGCATGTGGTGAAGATGCACCCCGCCTTGCGCCCGGCCATGCTTTGGGAGGACCTGAACCGCGTCTTGCAGTGGGTTCGCCGCGATACCGCCCTGCCCTTTGAGCACCTCGACTGGCGCCAACTCCCGCCGGACCAGGAACGGGAGTCCCTGGCGGCATTTCTGGAGCAGGACCGCCGCCGCGGCTTCAGCCTCGACCAGGCTCCCTTGATGCGCATTGCGCTCGTAGAGTTGCCGGGAGAGCGCCACCGGCTCATCTGGAGCTTTCACCACATTCTGATGGACGGGTGGTCGCTGCCCATCGTCCTGCGCGATTTCCTGCGCTCCTACGAAGCACTCGTGCGACGGCGCCCTTTGCCCGCCGCAGCCGCCTTCGCCTATCAGGACTTCATTGGCTGGCTGGACCGGCAGGACTGTTCCGAGTCCGAGCCTTTCTGGCGGGCCTACCTTGGCGGGTTTCGTCAACTCACCCGTCTGCCTCGCGAACAGGATCGCAAGCCGCGCCACCTATCGGCAAGCCACGACGAACGTCGCCTGGAATTAGATCCGGAACTGACCGCCAGGCTTCGCCGCTTCACCGCGCAGCACGGCATCACTTTGAACACCGTGATTCAGGCCGCCTGGGGGATGCTGCTGGGGCGGTATGCACGCACCGATGACGTGGTCTTCGGCGTGGCTGTCTCGGGACGCCCGCCGGAACTGCCTGGAATGGAGGAAACCGTCGGCCTGTTCATCAACATGCTCCCGTTCCGCCTGCGAATCGACCCCAACCAGGATCTCCTCTCCTTCCTGCGCGAGTGTCAGTCGCAGCAGAGCGAACTCCGCCGCTTCGAATCGACCCCCCTCGTCTCGATCCAGGGCTGGAGCGAGGTGCCGCGCGGAGAGGCGCTGTTCGAGTGCATTCTGGGATTCGAGAGTTACCCTCTGGATGCCAGCCTTCGAAAGGGGAGGCTGCCATTTGCCCTGGACGCCTTCGAATTTTTCGAGCGGACCCACTACCCTCTGACGGTCACCGTCAGTCCACGTGAGTCGCTGGGGATTCGCATCAACTACGATGCCGCCCACTTCGAGGGCGCGGCCGTGGAGCGAATGCTCGCTCATTTTGCCAACCTACTGGATGGAATCGCTGCCGGCGACGCGGTGCTGAAAAAGAATCGCCCGCTGACGGGCGAGGCAGGCGGCACCGCCTGCGCATCTGGATTTTTCGTAGCGCCCGCCCGACGGGTAGGCGATCTCGCGCTCCTCTCGCAATCGGAGCGCGCCCAACAGGTAGCCCTCTCCGCCGGACCTACCCTCGAGAGCCCAGGCCCGCAAAGTATAGACTCTGCCTTCGAACTGCAAGCCGCCCGAACCCCGGATGCCCCCGCCTTGGAATCCAATTCGGAGGTCTTGACGTACGCCCAGTTGAACGCACGCGCCAATCAGTTGGCGCGCCGCCTGCGCGCCCTGGGAGCTGGACCGGAAAAGCGCGTCGGCATCTGCCTGGACCGCTCCATCGCCTTCGTCGTTGCCGCGCTTGCCGCTCTCAAGGCTGGGTCCGCCTATCTGCCGCTCGATTCCAACTATCCCCCGGAGCGCCTCCGCTTCATGCTGGAAGATTCCGAAGCGTCCGTCTGGATCACCGATTCCGCCGCGCGCTCCTCCGCCCTGCCGCCCACCAGGCTCCTCCTGATGGACGCGGAATCGTCGTCGATCGCGGCATTGCCCGAAACCAATCTCGCGGTGCCGAAGGACCCCCTGAACTCCGCCTATCTCATCTACACCTCGGGTTCCACTGGGCTTCCCAAAGGAGTCGAAGTATCTCACGCCAGCCTGATGAACCTGTGCGACTGGCATCAACGGGCCTTTCGTGTAACCCCGGATTCTCTCGCGACCCAGCTCGCGGGTCTATCCTTCGACGCTTCCGTCTGGGAACTTTGGCCTTACCTGACCGCCGGCGCTAGTGTCGCTTTGGTCGCCGGCGAGACGCTCTCCACTCCCCAATCGCTCGTCGAATTCCTGGCCGCCCACCGCATCTCCCACTGCTTCGTGCCCACCCCGCTGGCCGAGTTGCTTCTCGATTGCGATTGGCCCCAGGACATAGCCCTCCGCACCCTCCTGACCGGTGGCGACCGCTTGATACGTAACGTTCCCCACGGTCTGCCCTTCGAAGTAGTCAACAACTATGGCCCGACCGAGACAACCGTGGTCGCGACGTCCGGTCTGCTCGCTCCCGGCCTGCCAGGCCCGCCGCCCATCGGCCGCCCCATCCAGAACGTGCGGACTTACTTGCTGGATGAGCGTCTGGAACCCGTGCCTCCCGGCGCTGCGGGTGAGTTGTACGTCGGCGGATCGAGTCCCGCCCGTGGCTATTGGAAGCGCGCGGGACTCACCGCCGAGCGATTCCTCCCCGACCCCTTCTCTCCAGGAGGCCGGATGTATCGCACGGGCGATCTGGCTCGCCGCCGCAGGGACGGCGCGATCGAGTTCCTGGGCCGCATCGACCGCCAGGTGAAGGTGCGCGGCTTCCGCATCGAGTTGGGTGAAGTGGAAGCCGTCCTCGCTGCCCACCCCGCCGTTCTTCACGCGGTGGCGGACCTGCGCCAGACCGCATCCGGGGATTCCGCCCTGATGGCCTGGATTGTGCCAAATGCCGTGCCGAATGCCGTGCGAACTGACGCCTTGCCGCTCTTGAGTTCCGAGCTTCGCCGCCACCTGTCCGCTCGTCTGCCCTCCTATATGGTCCCCTCCACCTTCTCGATCCTGGACGCCCTTCCTCTGAACGCGAACGGCAAAGTGGACCG
>PMTT01000039.1 GCA_003167275.1 Bryobacterales bacterium
GAGACTCGTCTCGGCGCATTTGGGAGTGCACCAATTCCGGCGTGTAAGGGGGCCGGCACTTTGCTTGCCGCTGTTGCTGCTCCGTCGGGCAGGTCACCGGCCCATAAGCTAAGAAAAGGGTGTTCTCACGATGACGGTAGCGCGCCATCCAATCCGGGACACGTGTTTTGCCTGCAACTTCCCAGAACGTTTCGGGCTAATCGTTGGATCGCGGTTGTCGTCAAAAAGGCAAGACTTGAACCAAGCTATAGTCGCAGCCCTTTACATTCGGGTGGTTCTCGTCGCAGGGGATCAGCAGCATGGCGTGGTGAGTTCCATTGGGGAGTGTTCCCGTGCCGAGAGTTTCGCCACGGTTGTTAATGCAGCACAAACCGCCGAGATGTAAGCCTGAGGAGAGAGGCGGAAAAAGTTTGGCCACGTCAACCGCGGGCCCGGGAGCTTGCCACAAAAAACCATGCCCCTTGGCGCCACCACCGCAAGTGCCTTTCGGACCGGAATCGCCGACGACCTGGCCTTGCGAGTTGAGACCGAAGGCGCTGCTGCACAAGTCGCCGTCTACGGTTCCCAGATCAGTCATCTTGCCGTTTTGCCAAAGAAACGCATGAGACACCTGGCTGCCCGGCACATCCGCCTCACCGGCCACCTGGCCCGCATTGTTGATCTGGAACGCCGAGCCATTGTCGCCGCCCAGAGTCTCGAGATCGACCATCTGGTGTCCATCCCAAAAAAACGGATGAGTCGTCTGATCTCCCGCCAGCGTGGAAAAGCCAATCACCTGGCCGCCATCGTTGATCCCGGTCGGTTGGCCCAGCGTGCCGCCAAGCGTACCCAGATCCTGCATTTTGCCGTTCTGCCAAAGAAACGGATGGGAAGCGGGTAAACCAGTGTCCGGATTGGTCGCCGTATTCAACAAGGATACTCCGGTGACTTGGCCGCCCTGGTTGATCGCCGTCGCGAGGCTGTCCGTGCCGCCGAGGGTGCCCAAATCCTTCATGGCTCCGGCCTGCCAGAGGAACGCATGGGTCTCCGTAGTTACCGGCCACCACAGGGAGGAGCCGCTGACGAAAAAGTTGTAAAAGGCGCTGGCGTTTGGATCCGTGGTCGCGTTCGCAGCCGCGCCGACCACTTGCCCGATGTTATTCACGCCTGCGGCGCTGCTTGCGTTCCCCCCCAGCGTGCCAAGAGCTACAGGGAACCCGAAGAGCCAGAGTGTGGCCACGGTCTCGGGATAAGTTGTGTTAGAGTCGATCTTTCCGTTTTCCGCGAGACCGGCAACCAATCCAGTATCACTGATCCATAAGGGAGCGCTATTATGGCCGGGCGGTGGCGAGACGAGAGGGATGGAGATGCCGTTTTGCCGGTACTCTCCCAGATCCAGATTCCCGTCATTAAAGACGTTGTTGGGATTGGATCCGAACGGGTCAGGCTTGGCGGCGTTGGAATTAAAGATGGCTGCGCCCTGATTGCTCAGGAGGCGGCAATTCGGCACGCAGCCGCCGCTGTTTGGCCCCCCAAGGGTCCCCAGATCGACGGCTACGTAATGGTGATAGGTGGTTTGCGCGCGTAGCGCCGGAACTACGGCGCACAGCAGCGGAAATGCGGTCAACACTCCGACGGTTTTGTATCTCAAGAGCGATCTCCTCGTTTTAAGTGGAATTCTGCCGTGCTGCCAGCCGGCGTGCGCGAAAACTCAAAACTTGCGCCAGCCTGGCCACCCCTTCGCGCCAGCAGAATAGGATTATGCCCAGAAGCGCTGCGGGAGGAAATCCCCGTGAACACGTTCTTTTGTCATTTTTAAGTCATCGGTCAACGCGCTGATTCGGCGAATGTTACTCAATCTTACTATCCTCAAGTGTGGGTAAGGTATCAGTACCTCACTCACCGGGGGGCGGGCAGCACCAATGATCGACCAGGCTCATGACATCCGGGTCATTCCAGGACCGCGGCGTATTCGCTTCGGTCCCTACGAAGCCGATCTCCATTCAGGAGAGCTACGGAAGCGCGGGATCAAGGTCCGGATCGGGCAACAGAGTTTCGACGTTCTGCGCATGCTCCTTGAGCACGCGGGTGAAGTGGTGCTGCGCGATGAGATTCGGCTCAAGCTATGGCCGGAGGACACCACGGTTGCCTTCGATCACAGCATCAACGCGGCAATTCAAAAGCTGCGCGACGCACTGGACGAGTCGGCCGGCAATCCGCGATTTATCGAGACGCTGCCACGCCGTGGATACCGGTTTATCGGAACCGTCGAACTTCCGGCGGCCACGCCTGCCATCGAGGTCGTAACGCCAGCCGCTGCCGAACCGCTTTCCGAAAAGGCGGAACCGGACGAGCCAGTTCCAGCCGCGCCCCCGAGGCGGCGCCGGTTGGCGATGGCGGGGATTGCCGTGGCGACGCTCCTGGCCCTGCTGGCCACCGCCGGATGGCGGTCGTGGATGTCCCGGACTCCCGCCCGGAGTTGGATTATCTCCCTAGGAGAGCTCAACGATGCGGTTGTTTCTCCAGATGGCTCTGCCGTAATGTACCGCGACTCGCGTGGCCTCCACCTACGGAGCATGGACACAATCCAGGAGACCTCGCTATACGCGGCTGGCCCTCTAGTAGACGTCCCCGCGTGGTCGCCGGATGGCTCGCAAGTGGTTTTCCGCGCCGTGCCCGGGCTTTACCGGCTGGCGCTGCCGAACGGACCACTCACGCTGATCGGGCCTCACATGGGCGTTACCCGCGGGATGGATTGGGGGCCAGGCGGGACCATTGTGGTAGGTGTGATCGCCGATCTGAACCTTGTCCGTGCGGACGGAGGAACCCCCACACGGCTCCATGTTCCCGGCCTCACCGGCGGGACATTTTACTATCCCGAGTTCCTGCCCGACGGAAAGAACGTCCTGTTCGCTTGGGCAGCCAACACCGATGCTGAAGCCACAATTTACCTGGCAGCCGTGGCGGACGGCAAGGTAAAGCACGGACCCTTTCCGCTCCTTAAGAATGCCACCGCGGGACATTACTCCCCTGCTCGGGGAGGGAGACTGCTGTACGTGAGAGACGATAGACTCTACGCGCAGAGAATCGACATAGCCCACGGAAAACTCGAGGGCCCGCCGGAGCATGTGGTGGACGACGTCTTCTCCATGCCGACTTTGCGTCGCGCCCAATTCTCCGTCTCCCGCGATGACGTCCTGATCTGGCGGAGTGGCCGCGCCTCCCTTGCGCAGATGACCTGGTTCGACCGNNCCGTGGCAGAGACCAATCGGGATCGCTCCCTGCCTTTCCTGTCCTTCCTGCCGTTAACGGATGGGACTAACCCTGGCATGTGGATGCCGGCAAGCTCCGATATTCTTTACCTCCGGAAATCCGGA
>PMTT01000176.1 GCA_003167275.1 Bryobacterales bacterium
GGAGCGGAAATCCGGACGCGCACCCTTGACGTCCACGTACGGCGCCTGCGCAAGAAGTTGGGCGGGTATGCGGATCAGTATATCGAGACCATCTTCGGCATCGGCTACCGCTTCCAGCCCTATCATGCCCCGCGGTTTTTCCCGCAGGCCGCCGGAAAGCCCATCGCCATCGGAGCATAACGGAAAGCCGATCGTCCGCGGGAGCGGCGATCGGCCTGCTCGTTTCCAGCTATTCTAATTCTTCCCGATCGGACCCGGACCCGGCCGCGGAATCCTCGTACAACTGCCAGTGTTTCGGATGGATGCGGCCAAAGATCATTTCGAAACGGTCGGGCAGCAGTTCGTACCGTTCGTGGTTCCACAGGGTCACGCGCTCAGGGAGGGTTACCCGTGGTTTCCTCCTGGATCAACTCCAGCAAGGAGGCGGCCAAGTCCAAAACGATGCGCTCGTAACGGTCCGCCTGCGCGTGCTTTTCGCGCAGTTGGTGAATCTCATCCAGCAAGCTCATAGATGGATTGTCGCGCAGAAACCGGCGTGGCCTGAGAGCCATTCTGCGAGTGGCCGACTACTCGCCCACGATGCGGCAATATCTGCAATCGGCCTGACGCCAGACGGAACTTGGCGCTGGATCGCGGTTATCGTCAAAAAGGCAAGACTTGAACCAAGCTATAGTCGCAGCCTTTTATATTCGGGTGGTTCTGATCGCAGGGGATCAACAGCATGGCGTGGTGATCCCCATTGGGGAGCGGTCCGCTAGCGAGAATCTCGCCACGGTCGTTTATGCAGCATGCGCCGCCGGGATGTAAACCTGAGGAGAGCGCCGGAAAAAGTCTGGCCACGTCCACTGCCGGCCCAGGAGCCTGCCACAAGAAGGCATGCCCCTTGGCGCCACCACCGCAAGTGCCGTTCGGACCGGAATCGCCGACGACCTGGCCTTTCGAGTTGAGACCGAACGCGCTACTGCACGGGTCGCCGTCTACGGTTCCCAGATCCGTCATCTTGCCGTTTTGCCAAAGAAACGCATGCGACACCTGGCTGCCCGGTAAGTCCGCACTACCCACCACCTGGCCCGCATTGTTCATCCAGATCGCCGAGCCATTGTCGCCGCCCAGAGTCTTGAGATCGATCATCTGATGTCCGTCCCAGAGAAACGGATGCGTCGTCTGGTCTCCCGCCAGCGTGGAAATGCCAGTCACTTGACCGCTATCATTGATGGCGGCCGCCTGGCCCATCGTGCCGCCGAGCGTGCCCAGATCCTGCATTTTGCCGTTCTCCCAAAGAAACGGGTGGGCAGCCGGTAAACCGGTGTCCGGATTGGTCGCCGTATTCAACAAGGACACTCCCGCGACTTGGCCGCCCTGGTTGATCGCCAGCGCGAGGCTGTCCGTGCCGCCGAGGGTGCCTAAATCCTTTATGACTCCGGCCTGCCAAAGGAACGCATGGGTCTCGGTCGATACCGGCCACCACATGGGCGATCCGTAGGCGTAATAATTGTAAAACGCGCTGGCGAACGGATCGGTGACTTGGTTGGCAGCTCCGCCGATCGCTTGCCCGATGTTATTCACGGCTCCGGCCGAGCTGGAGGTCCCTCCCAGCGTGCCCAGCGCTACGGGGAAACCGAAGAGCCAGAGCGTGGCCACGGTCTCGGGATAAGTCGTAGTAGGGTCGATCTTTCCGTTTTCGGCGAGGCCGGCAACCAATCCCGTATCGCTGATCCACTCGGGATAGCTGTTATAGCCGGGCGGTGGGGAGACGAGAGGGATCGAAATGCCGTTTTGACGGTACTCCCCCAGAACGAGATTCCCGTCATTAAAGACGTCGTTGGGATTGGAGCCGAACGGGTCGGGCTTGGCCGTATCGGAATTAAAGGTGGCCGTGCCCTGATTGTTCAGGAGGCGGCAATCCGGCACGCAGCCAGCGCTGTTTGGCCCCCCACGGGTCCACAGATCGATGGCGACGTAATGGTGATAAGTGGCTTGCGCGTATAGCGCCGGGACCACGGCCCACAGCAGCGGAAATGCGGTTAACACTGCGACGGTTTTGTGTCTCTTGTGTTTCATGAGTGTCTCCTGATTCAACTTGAATCCTGCCGCGCTGCCGGCCGGCGAGCGCGAACCACTCCGATTCTGCGCCAGCCTTGGCCGCCCCTTCGCGCCAGTGAATCGGATTATGCTCGGAAGCGCTCCGCGAGGAAAATACTCAGGAACGCGTTCCTTTGTCATTTTTAAGTCATCGGTCAACGCGCTGATTCGGCGAATGTTACCTGTCTTACGAAGCTCCCCGCCGAGTGTGGTAAGGTATCTAATACCTCAATTCACCCGGGGGGTAGGCAGCACCAATGGCCGATCAGACACATGGCATCTTGGTCCTTCCAGGGCCGCGGCGCATTCGCTTCGGTCCCTTCGAAGCCGATCTCCATTCCGGAGAGTTACGGAAGCGCGGGATCAAGGTCCGGATCGGGCAACAAAGTTTCGGCATTCTGCGCATGCTCCTGGAACACCCAAGTGAAGTGGTGCTACGAGATGAGATTCGCCTCAAGCTATGGCCGGAGGACACTACGGTTGCCTTCGACCACAGCATCAACGCAGCCATTCAGAAGCTGCGCGACGCACTAGGTGAGTCGGCCGGCAATCCGCGATTTATCGAGACGCTGCCGCGCCGCGGATACCGGTTTATCGGAACCATCGAACTTCCTGCGCCTGCGCCGGCCACCGAGGCCGCACCGCCAGCCTCTATAGAACCGCTTCCCGAAAAGGCGGAACCGGCCGAGCCAGTTCCCGCCGCGCCACGCAGGCGCCGCCGGTTGACGATGGCGGGGATTGCCGCGGCGGCGCTCCTGGCTTTACTGGCGGCTGCCGGATGGCGGTCGTGGATGGCTCGGACTCCCGCCCGGAGTTGGATCCTCCCCTTAGGAGACCTCAACGATCCGGTGGTTTCTCCGGATGGCTCTGCCGTACTGTACCGCGACTCGCGCGGCCTCCTCCTGCGGCGCATGGACACGATCCAGGAGACCTCGCTATACGCAGCGGGCCGGCTAGTGGACGCACCAGCCTGGTCGCCGGATGGCTCGCAAGTGGTTTTCCGCGCAATGCCCGGGCTTTACCGGCTGGCTCTGCCGAAGGGCCCACTCACGCTGATCGGGCCTCACATGAGCGTTACTCGCGGGATGGACTGGGGGCCCGGCGGGACCATCGTGGTAGCCGTATTCCTCGAGGAGGATCTCCTCCTCTTCCGTGCGGACGGAGGAACCCCCACCCGGCTCCATGTTCCCGGCCTCTCCGGCGGAACATTTTATTATCCCGAGTTCCTGCCCGACGGAAAGAACCTTCTGTTCGCCTGGGCAGCCGATGCCGATGTCGACGCCACAATTTACCTGGCTACCGTGGAAGGCGGGCAGGTAAAGCGGGGGCCGTTTCCGCTCTTCAAGAATGCGACCCCGGGACATTACTCCCCGGCGAGGGGAGGGAGATTGCTGTACATGCGTGACGATAAACTCTACGCTCAAAAGATCGACATTGC
>PMTT01000765.1 GCA_003167275.1 Bryobacterales bacterium
AGACTGAGAGTCCGCGCCACGTGGGCGCGCCAACATCAGGGGCTTAGTCAAGAGCGTTCGGCTCAACAGGACCAACAGATTGGCGGGCAAGCTAAAGCATGGCCCACTTACTGGCGCAAACGACGGAGCAGGTCGGCGGCGGGGGCGAAGCCGGGGCTTAAATCTACCGCTTTTACCAGGTGCCTCTCGGCGGAAGGGAGATCGCCCGTGCGCCAGTAGGCCATCGCCAGGTTGACTCGGACCAACTCCAGGCCGGCATTCTTCGCCAGGGCGTCCTCCCATAGGCGGATGGCCTCGGCGTACTGGCCGCGCTCCATCATGATGCCGCCAAGGCCGACCGACGCGGTTACCTGCTCGGGGCTGAGGCGGATGGCGCGCTGGAAGAGCGGAATCGCCAGGTCCGGCTGGTCGCCGTTGCGGTAGATCTCCGCCAGGTACAGCAGGACTTCGACGTCTTCGGGCGACTCGCGCTCGGCCTTCTGCAGCAGGGTCTGCGCTCGCGATTGGTATAGGGTGTTGTGCTCGCGCGGGCCCACGATGGCGTAGGCAATCGCGAGGTCCCGGTCGGACGCCGGTACGCCGCCGAAGACTACCAGGTCGGCATCCGGACGGGGGACGGGCGTTCCTGGGCGCGGGCGGCGCGGGATGGAATGGTCGGTCTGGACCACATGCTGGGCGTCGACCGTGGTGGCCTTGGGCATGTGGCAGGCGGTGCAATCGTCCTGTGCTTTCAGGCGGGCGGATCGCGTTTCGCGGCAGTCGCCGGGTTTGTGGCAACCCAGGCACTTCTCGCGAAACCAGGCGGCGCGCTGGGCGGGTTTCGGCAGCACGTGCGGATCGTGGCAGGTCCCGCACCAGAGGCGGCCGCCCGAGGCCCGTTGGCAAGCGCTCTGCGCCAGCTTCTCGACATGGCCAGTTACGGTGATGCCGGGGCTCCCTCCGGATTTCACGAACACCGTGGTGACGTCGGAGAGGAGTCCGCCGGGGCCGAAGGAGCGCCAATCGGCGCCGGGACGCGGGACGCGGGTTTCGCCCGAAAGGTGGCACTGCGCGCAGATGCTATCGCGACGGTCGGGCGCCAGTTTAGCCGGGTTCACGATGGCAGGGCCACCCTCGGTGCGGCCGGCTTTCATCTTGGCGATGTGCGCGGCTCCATCGCCGTGGCACCGCTCGCAGGCGATGCCATTCTCGCCGAAGGGCGGCGTGGCAAAGCGGTTCTGAGCCTGGGGCACCGTCGCGAGAAAGCTGGCGTGGCAGGTGAGGCAGCCCGGAACGACCGGCCTGGTCATGTAGGGGTAAGCGTAATGGTCATAGCCGGGCGTCAGATCCCAGGCTTTGGTGCGGGTGTAGAAGGTGACTGGGGCGACGTAGGCGTACCCGTCGTCGATCATCAGATAGCTGCGGGCCGTGGCGCCCGAACCGACGAAGTAGGGGAGCCGCTTGCTTCCATGGAGCGCTCCGTCTTTGCTGGTGAACTCGAAGGCGAGGGCGTCGCGATTCGGATAGACGCGGTAGCGGAAGCCGGTGGGCGTGTGGGTGAAGGCGGCATGGTCGAATGTCTCGCGGATCAGTCCCTTGCCGGCGGGGCCGCTGCTGGTGGCCATAGGCGTCTGCTGGTAGCTGTCATAGATGGCGCGGTGGCATGCGGCACAGGCCTGGCTGGCCTCGGCGGCCGGCGAGAGGAAGGGGAGGCAGAGCGCTAGCGCGACGACGCAAGCGCGAGACGCGGGCGTGAATTTGGCGAGCAAGAACTTCCGCAACTTACTGAGTATGTCAGGTTCGTGGTGGGGCAGCCAATCCTGGCGGCAGCCGGCTTTCAAGCCGGCTCTGGGTTTGGCCACGTTGCCCGGGCGGGCCACCACTGCTGCTGGTACTGTCAGTGGTGGCCTGGTGGGAAAGGCGGTTTCACCTGTCCAAAGCCGGCTGCAGCCAGGATTGGCTGCCCCACCGCGGACGTAGAATAGGAGACAGTGAATCCGTCTCACCTCTCCCGGCGATCCCTGTTGCTCGCGTCGGCAGGCGTTCTGGCCTGCGGCCGGCAGAAGGCTATGGGCTTTCATGGCTACTGCTTCGTGGCCAATCAGGGCAGCCGCTCCATCGCGGTCGTCGATCTGAACCGCTTCCGCGTGCGGTCCCAGATTTCCCTGGACGCCGCGCCGGCCGCCGTTCTGGTGCACCCTAACCGAGGGAAAGTGTTCGTTCTTGCGCCGGAAGCCGGCACCGTCTACGAGATCGATGCCGCCTCCCTGGCCATCACCCGGCGCGCACGTGCCGGCAACCAGGCGGCCAGCATGCAAATGTCCTCCACCAAGGACGCGCTTTGGGTGCTGTACCGGGATCCCGCGGCGCTGGTCGAGCTACCGCTCGATTCCCTCCGCGCTAATCGGCGCATTCGCCTCTCCTCGCCGGGCATCGGGTTCGACGTCAGCCGCGATAACCAGGCCGCGGTGGTTAGCCCGCAGGATGGCAGCATCGTCCTCGTGTCTCTTTCGCTCGGCGCAATCGACCGGACGATTGCCTCCCGCGCCGTGCCCTCTCTCGCCCGGTACCGGTGGGATGGCAAGCAGTTGCTGGTGGGTAGCGGCCCCGATCGGAGCGTCACGATCTTCGATGTTTCGACCGGAAAAGTCGTGGTCCGGCTGCCGCTGCCTCTGGAGCCGAGAAACTTCTGCTTCAGCGCGGATGACGGCCAGTTGTTCGTCAGCGGCGAAGGGATGGACGGGGTGGTCATCATTTTTCCGTCCAGCACCGAAGTCGAACAAAGCGTTCTGGTGGGCCATGCTCCGGGCGCCATGGCGGTTACCAAGGGAGTGCCCAATCCACCGCCTTACCTGCTGGTGGCGAATCCGGAGAGCGATAAGGTCACCGTCCTCGACATTGATACGCGCGAACTGGTGGCGGTAGTTCAGGTAGGCCGGGGGCCGCGGTCGATTTGCATGACTCCGGACGACGAGTACGCGCTGGTGCTCAACCAGGAGTCCGGCGATCTCGCGATGATCCGCACGCGCTCGCTGATCACGCCCGATGGTTACACGCGCCGCAACCGGTCGGCACCGTTATTCACGTTGATTCCCGTGGGTGAGAAGCCAGTGAGTGCAGCGGTGATGGGGTTGGGGTAGGGCATGCGGCCGGGACTGCGGTTGGCGGTTGGTCGCGCAAATCGCGGAGCGCCTGCCGCGCGCGAGAGAGAAAATCGGACCGGGCCTCGCCTGTTTGGAGACGCAGGGGCTGTCCAAAAGTGACGCTGCTGGCGGCGGGGATCGGCAGGAATTCCCCCTTCGGGAGTACCCGGCTCAGGTTCTCCAGGTAGACCGGAACTACCTCCAGCCCGGACCGCTCGCGGCAGAGCTGATAGAGGCCGCCTTTAAACTCGGAGACCTCCTGGCCATTGCCGCGCGTCCCTTCCGGGAAGAGGATCAGCGAGCCGCCGCGGTCCAGTTCCCGCAACATGGGAGCGAGGGTGCGGCGTCCGCCGAAAAGCCCCGCATCCGGCCGCGGGATCAGCACCGATCGGAAGACTCGGGTGGCCAGAAAGGACCGCAGAGCAGACTGCTGCCAGTAGTCCTCAGCGGCGACCGGGCGTGTGACCGAACGCACCGCCGTGGGCAATGCACCCCACAGCACCAGCGTGTCGAGATGGCTCGAGTGATTGGCGAAGTACACCCGCGGGCGCGGCTCCACGGGCCGCCACAGCCAGTGCACGTGCGCCCCACTGACCCACCGGGCGAGCGAGGCCAGCAGCGCGGCCCCCCGTAGGGTATGCTTTAGCTTGCCCACCGCTTTTTCCTGGTATTCCCCTCGCCTCAACTGCCCAACAGACCGCGGAAAACGATCGTCCGCCGCCCCCACCATCGAACTCATGGCCGCTCCCTCGATGCACGCGACAGTCCGGCCTCCAGTTCGCGTTTCGCGGGTCGGCGGCGCGCCAGCGACACCGTGAAGATTCCGTCCTTGTCCAGCAGCGTCTCCAGCTTTTCGAAGCCGGCCCGGGCGACCAGCGAGTCCATCTCGGCCTGCGAGCGGCAGCGCATCACCCACGGCTTTCCTTCGCGATTATCCAGCACCCTTGCGATCATTTCGAGTTGCGGGTGCCAGGGCTGATTCGTGTAAATAAGGAAGCCATCGTCGCCCAGCGCGTCCGCGAGCCCCAGCAGCGACTCGCCGACTTTGGCGTTATCCGGGAAGAGTTCGTAGAGGCCGGAGACAATCGCGATTCCCGGCCGGGGCTGAACACCGGCCAGCGAGCGGCGGTCGAAGGCGTCCCCTTGTCCCACGCTGACGTCCTGGACATTCAGTTCCCGAGCCAGCCTGGACGCGGCTTCCGCGTTGGCTGGATTCCAGTCGCGCAGGGTTACGGTGACGGGCGCGCCTCCCAGGCGGCTGACGGTCTCAAGTACGTACCGCCCACCCCCGGCGGCAGGGTCGAAGATGTGGACAGGCCTGCCTGCCGCACGGACCAGGCCAATGGCTTTCAGGAGCAACTCTTCCACATGCACTTTGCGACGGCGGATGCCGCTCCAGCCGGGGCTGTTCAGGTAGACGCGATCGATCAGGCGGCCCAGCGGAGTGACGCCGTCCGGCTGGTTGCGGTAGACATAGTCGAGCGAATCGCCCGAGTCGAAACCGCTGCGCCACCCGGTGCCGATGCCGCGGCTCAACTTTCCGGCGATCTTCAGAAAGAGCCGCTGCGTCCCCCAATTGAGGCCTGACGGGGATAGCGCGGCGGGCCTGTGCGAGAGCCGGTCGTACTCCGCCTGATTGGCCGGCGGCGGGGCAGGCTCCAGGGGCTGCTCGAAGGCGCGGAGCAGGAAATCGCGCGCGTGGCTAATGGGCCAGGTGCGGTCCTTTTCGTGCCACAGGTCGTGATAGAAGCCGTCGTATTCGTGCATCTCTTTGAAGGGCGATCCCAGGCGGCGGAAGAACTCGCGTTGCACGGGGAGCCGGACCACGTAGTCCTTCCCGGAAGAGAGCAAGAGAGTGGGTGTGCGGATGGCGCCGGCGTCCGCCACCACGCGCGCCGCGGCGTCGTGCATGTCGATCAGGAGATTGACCGAGACCTCCCGCGAGATCAGCGGATCGCGTGCATAGCTCTCGGCTTCGACTGGGTCGTGGGTCAGCATGCCGGGCCGGACGTAGCTCTTCACGCAGGCCTGCCGCTGTACCTTGCGCTGAAGGCGCAGGAACGTGAGCGCGAAGGGCACATATAGCTTGACTTCAAAGGCAGGGCTGGCCAGAACCATGGCGCGGATGGGGGGTGCGTAGTCGTGGACCCAGGCGGCGGCGATGACTGCGCCGACACTATGGGCCACCAGGGCCACATTCTCGATGGCGATGCCGTATTCGCGGACGAGGTGTTTCACGAAGCAATCCGCGTCACGCACCAGGCAGGCGAAGGTGTCCTCGTAGGTGGGGCAGGCGGGCTCGTCCGCTTGCGGGCGGGACTTCCCGTGGCCGCGGGCATCCCATGCGAAGACCGCAAAATCGGTGAGGTCAAGCCGGCGGACCAGATCTTTGAAGCGGCCGGAATGTTCGTGTCCGCGATGGAAGAGGACCAGCGCGCGGGTGGCCGGGAGGCCGGACCGCTCTTGGGACGGTACTTTGGGCGGCTCTTTGGGCAACCAGGCCCGGTAGAAGAGCCGCGCGCCATCCCACGTCGTAAAAAACTGCTCGATCATCTGGTTCTCACCTTCGACACCACTCACCCTCGTATCATACAGACGCAAGGCGCCTGTTGAAATGATCTCCTTTCGAGGAATTCTTTTTGACGCGAGATTTGTTTAAGAGAATTGCCGCTGCTCAGCACCAGTAAAGCGGTAACCTCTGCCTGCCGGGTGGCGCGGGCTGTCAAGCCTGCTGAGCCGAGATTCATCTGCGTGCCCCAAAGGGGCAGATTACCAGGCTTGACAGCCCGCGCCACCACTCCTCCGCCACTCCTCCAGGCGGGCGCGGTCGGCGGGGCCCAGGACGATTCGCGGCCTATGCGCCCGTATCAGCGCGATCGATTCGTCCACGGAAGCTGCCCTGCCGCTCGCGATCAGCCAGGCCGCCACCGCAGCGGCGCTTCGCGAGTATCCCGCCGCGCAGCACACCAGCGTCGGCCGGCTGCCCGCCAGTTCGTCGATGGCCGCCACCGCGGCATTCAGTTGCGCCACGCCGGGCACCACCCGGTCCAGCATGGGGACCGCTCGGTAGCGGATCCCGGAGGCATCCACCGGCAGCTCAGCCGCCACATCCACCATGGATGCGATGCCGGCCTGGTCGCGCTCGGCCCGGCGTGGGAGTCGGCCCAGACGGATGCCGCTCACGATCTCATCCGAGGCCGTTTCGTGGCGAGCCCACCAGAGAAGATTCAGCAAGGCGCCGAAAAGGTAGGGCCCCAGCAGGCCCATCACCGGCAAAGGGATCGCGCCGTCCGTCTTGCGGAACAACTCGGGCCGCCCGCTCGCATAGATCAGGGCCACCAGCAGGAGCGCGCCCGCCGGCCAGAGAAGCAGCCAGGCTGCGCCGCCGATCCGGACCGCCAGTCCCGCGCCGACCACTGCGCCAGCGAGATAGCGAGCCGCGATTCGGAACCGGCCACGGTCGCGGGACGGCGACGAGCGCACCGTCGGCGGCTCAAACGGGAAGAGAGCGATCACGAGCAATCCCACCCAGATGCCAGATGGCAGATCGATGAAGTGATGTTGGAAAGTCGTCAGTGTTGAGATTCCCACCAGGATCATCCAACCGCGCATCAGCCAGAGCATGGCGCCGTCGAGTTGCCGCGAGTACTCCGACCACAGCAGGACCGTCAGGCTCAAATGCAGCGAGGGCGCCTGGTTGAACGGCTTGTCTAAACCATAGAGCGCGGCGAATAGCCATCCAAACAGGCCGGCCGTATGGGGGGCCTGGAAGCTGAAGCGCAAAGGGAACAACAGGAATCCCGCGACCGAGATGACCTGGGCCGCGAGCAGCCGCCTGGCGTGCGTGTGCAACTCCTGGCGTGTCGGGCAAATGAACAGGGAGAGGCCATAGAGCAGGTCGGTGGACCAATAGGGGAGGATGGTCCATGGCAGGAAGGGAATCCGGTGTTCCCAGCCGAAGACCACGGAGGGCACGTAGGGGCGGAGGCTGGTGACCCAGTTGGCGAACCGATAGCTGAGGAAGAAGAACGGGGCCAGCCCGGCAAGCCAGGCCGTCGCCAGCTTCCAGGGATGGGTGTTGAAGAACCGTGCGGGCAAGCCACAGAATACCAGTTCGTACGGTATGCTTTAGCTTGCCCCTGGCTTTGAGGAGAGCAGACATAATCCGAGCATTCCCACCGTTAAAGAAGCATCTCGCCAGGCTCGAAAAAGAACTCAGCGCAGAAAATCTCAAGTTCGGTGCGATCGGGTCGATATGCCAATCAGGAGTGTGCTATGGGATCGATTAGTAATGTCCCAAACGGTATCTCTTTCGTCGCCGCGGCGCTTGGCTCCGCGAGCGGCAATTCCTCCAGCGCCAGTTCATCGAGCGGCACAAAAACTAAGGATCTGGAGAGCGTTCTCCAGTCGGCCACACCGTCTGATGCCGTAGCGTTGAGTTCTGCCGCACTTCAACTACAGCAGGTCAATGGAATATTCGGCTTGCCTTCGCCGGCGTCTCAGAACAGTTCATTCCCGACGCCCGGTTTAGCGGGGGACTTGACGCCGCCGGCGGGCGTATCGTCGAGCGATCTCGCGAACGCCACGCCGGACCAGCTTGCCACCATCGCGTCTCAGACGCAGGTGCTGCAGCAGCAGGCCAGCCTGTTCACCCCGGCCCCAGCCTATCAAGGCAACGTGAACGTGCTGGCGTAACAGCCAGCCGCGCAGTACTGGCCATCGCACGCACCGGCGGTCTTGCCGCCGGTGTCCCGCTTGACCCTTGCCTCTCGCGACACGCCGCCCAGGTGCTTCTCACCGGATCCTTTTGAACGTGCGCGATCTCACCTTCCGCGCGATCAGAATCTGGCAGCGTATGATAGAATCCATCGCAATCGGAGGCAAAATGGAAGTTTCTGTGAAGAGCCGAACCACCATCCATATTCTCGCCTGCACCGTTTGGCTTGCCGCGACCGCGTGCGCCATCCCCGTCAACGCCCAGACGTATATCTCGGCAGAAGCGGTTCCCGCTATCGATATTGTGGGGCCAGCCAATCTCGCCAAGATCGAAGGCATCGGCTATTCAAACCTGGAGTTGTGGACCCAACGCCTGCTCAATGACTGCCACATCGTCCAGAACGTGATCGACGTACTGGCGGACAACCGCGCAATCAAAACGGTGGTCCCCTACCTGAATACGAGCTACCGTGTCGGCGCCGGAGGATTCCAGGGCGTCACCGATCCTACTTATGTGTTCACCATGGTGGATTCGGGGCCTGTCGCCGTGAGCCCGGCCGATGTCTTCGTGCTCGATAATGCCCTTGGCTATGCCCTGAATCAGGATGGAACCGCGCAGTTCAGCCTCCGCTACAATCCGCACGACCCCAACGACTTTTCCATCGCTTACGGGGTCGTGACATTCGGAGGAGCTCTGACGGGGGAACACGCCCAGCAGTTCTTCAACTACCTGGGCACGATCGATCCGGCGCTCTGGACCGGGACAGATGCCGGCTTCACGCAGGTGAATCTCCAGTACTTCGGGCAGAACGATTCCATGCTGTTCCTGATCGGTGATGTCTCCACCATGGAGTTTGAGAACGGCCTCTACCAGGCGGCCAAGACGACTCCGGGTGCGACCTATTCACCACTCCTCAAGAACGGGAAGCCTACCACCGCTACGGCCGGCGCGGCCTTTCCTGGAAACGATTGGGTGGCCTCTCCCAAAGGCGAGGGCTACCTTTCGAACCTCGTGAATCCGTCGCCTCAGCTCCTCAGCGGGCTCGCCCATCTGCGGCAGCAGCACCTCCAGGCCGTGTCGAATCTCCTGAGCGCGATCAACACGGGGAACGTAACTCACTACCTCAACAACCAGTTTAAATGCCCCCAGTGATGGGTTAAGCACCCAGACGCATGGGTGCGGCGGCGAGTTCGGTTCACTGGGGTATGCTATTAGCTTGCCCAGAATTGATGACCGGTGGGCAAGCTAAAGCATACCCTACCAGGCGTATCATAGTCCTCAAGGGAATGACCCGCGAGCGGAAAACTCATCTGGCTACGGTGGCCGTGCTCGTTCTGGCGCTGGGGGCGGCACTGGGGCAGAAGAGCGGCTGGCGCTTTGGACGGTCCGTCGAGAGTCCGCCGTCCAGCCCGCAGGATGCGATCTATGGGATGCTCGATGCTGCCCGTTCGGGGAATGTAGCGGCCTATCTGGCCAGCTACACCGGCCCCATGGCGGCGTCCCTACAGGAATCGGTCCGCGAGACCAGCGAGGCGGCCTTCTCTCAATATTTGCGGGAATCCAATAGCGCCATCAAAGGGGTCGCGGTCAGTGAGCCGCAGATGACGGGTGATCGCGAGGCCAGCGCGCGCGTCGAATACGTCTATCAGGACCGCAATGAAGTCCAGATCATGCACCTCGAAAAGGCCGGCATCGAATGGCGAATCGCACGCGTGGAGGGGGCTGAACGGGTCAAAACGCTGATCCCCTACGGAACGCCGGTGCGGTGAAAAGCGACAGTTCAAGCTCAAGCAAGCTCCACATCGAGCGGGTCAGCCTCAGTTAAAACTTTTTAACTGCAAATTCATTGCAATGAACGGATTGAGGCCGTAGAATCTCAGCTATGAATAGAAACCGCTTTCTCTCCGCTGTCCTCGGTTCCTCCATGCTCCTGCTTGGCGGCATGGCCGTCGCCCAGAACAAGGAACCCGTTAAGAACGTCTCCGGCAAGCTCCATCCGAATCTGAAGCGTGCGCAAACCCAAGCGTCGAACGCCTACAACAGCGTCGTTGCAGCCCAGCAGGCCAATGAATTTGACTTGGGGGGTCACGCCCAGAAGGCTAAAGCCCTCCTGGAGCAAGTCAACAGCGAACTGAAGCTGGCAGCCGAAACCGCCAACAAGAACGGAAAATAGGGACCGGACAGCCGATATCGTAACCGAGTTAGTTGTGGGGGGCTTTCCGGCCTGTCTGGCGGCATACCTTTCAGGCAGGTTGGAAGGCCGTTCCACCCCACGCGGCGACGATGTGTCCTAATCCTCACCAGTCGACAGTGGGGTGTCTGGGCCACCGCAACCATTCGCGGAAGCTGGGGTTCGTAGTTCAAGTCAACCTGGGCCGGAGCGCGATGCTCCGGAAGAGGGGTGATCAATACAGAAGGACGCGCGGGGTGGAATGGAGTTCTGAGGACTCCGGCGCCGTACGGGGACGGCGTTGGTCATTCGCCACGCGGGAAGGTGTTGGTCAGCCGTGCGCTCACGATTTCTGCTGGTGATCTTGCTGGCGCTTGCCGGCGTCGCTGTTTTCGTTGGGAAACGTGTCTTCTACCCGGCCGTCTCCATTCAGGCCGCCACTACCACTGTTGCGCCGGCTCAGTCCTATCTGGTAATCCTGGGCGTCGGTGACACCACCGCCACCGTTTGGGATGGCTCCATTACCGTAACCGGCGCGACCATCCAGATCCTGCGGGGCTGGCGATTCTCGGGAACCGACTCCATCTCAGGCACCACCAATTGGAAGCTGAGTACCCGCGAAAGTCCTTCGCTGACGCCGCCCGGGCCGGTTCAGGAAAATGGGCTGATCGTCAAGATCTCAGACTCGGCAACACCGGCGACGATCAACATTACCACCCCGCAAGGCAATTTCAGTTTCTCCACCCAGGACCTCCCGTTCGGCGTCAGCAAGACGTTCCTCAATGGCCGCGCGCTGGCCGCCCGTACCGGGGCCCAATTCCAATTGTCGTCCTCTTCGGAGGAAGAAGATTTCCCGTCCCTGGCACAGTCGGGCGACGACGTCTACCTTACTTATACGGAGTTCGTTCACGGCGACCGCTCCGTGGCAACCGGCGTATCGACCACCCAGCCCATCGCCGATTTTTCGTTTCTGGCGCGCCCGGCTGGCGGCGATCAGGTCTTCCTGATGCACTATTCTGTATCCCAACGGGTCTGGACCGGTCCGTTCTCCGTGACGAACCCCGGTGAGGACGCGATGCGCTCAGCGGTGGCCGTGGATGGCCAGGGGCGGGCCTGGGTATTCTATTCCACCCAACGCTCCGGCAACTTCGATATCTATGCCAGGAGCGCCGGTGCGGACGGCACATTGTCCGCGGAAATCCGCCTCACCACGGATCCCGGAACGGACATCTTTCCGGTGGCGGCCACGGACGCAAGCGGCCGGGTCTGGGTGGCGTGGCAAGGATTCCGCAACAACAATCTCGAGATCCTCGCCAGCGCCCAGACCGGTAATACGTTCGCGCCGGAGGCCATCGTCTCAGTCTCGCCGGCCAGTGACTGGGAGCCCGCCATCGCCGCCGCGCCCAACGGGGAAGTCGCGATCTCCTGGGATACCTACGCCAAGGGCGATTACGACGTCTACCTTCGCCGCGTGCGATTTACCGACCAGATCGGGATGGACGACCCGATCCCGGTGGCCGCGACCGTTAATTTCGAAGCCCGCAGTTCGCTGGCCTACGACGCTCAGAGCCGCCTGTGGATTGCCTATGAGGTTGCCGGCTTCAGATGGGGCAAGGATTTCGGCGCGTTCGATACCAGCGGCAACCCTCTGTACGCCTACCACACCATTCAGGTGCGATGCCTGGTGGGGAACGATCTGAATACCACTGTGAATGACGTGGCGACTGTTCTGCCGGCCGCGCCCGCGACTCACCTGTTCCTGCCGTCCGTACAGGGGACTTACTCTACCCTGCCCGATCCCACCCTGGCCCAGAAACGCCTGCCAAACGACAGCATCGGTCCTCCCCAAGGCCCCCGGAACAGCTTCCCGCGCCTGGCCGTCGATTCCGAGGGCACCGTGTATCTCGCCTACCGCCAGATCGCGGGCACCGGGCTTTCCTCCAGTCACTCGACGGGCGGTCTTTCGGTGGGCTCCATATGGGTTGGCGAGGTGGTCTACTTCGATGGAAGTCAGTGGCACGGGCCCGGCGTGCTGGGTTTCTCGGATGCGGTGGGCGACAATCGCCCGTCCCTGCTGGCGATCGCTCCGGGACACGTGTTGATCGCCCACTCGTCGGACCACCGGCTCAGCCCGCTGAGCGCGGGAACGCCCGCGGCGGATGGCGTCAGCTCTGACATTTTCCAGTCGGAGTTGGTAGTTGCCCGAACCCAGCAGTCCCCCCTGCTGCAGAAGATCGGACAGGTGACACCCGACCCTCCCGACCCTTCGGCTGCGACTGAGGCCGCGAGTGCCCTGCTGAGTCAGAGCTATGAGCCCACGGTGAACGGTCAGAAGCTGCAGTTGGTGCGCGGCGATTTCCATCGCCACACGGAGATCTCCTTCGACGGCCGCGCCGATGGGCCGCTGATCGATGCCTACCGCTACTACATCGACGCGGCCGCCCTCGGCTGGGCGGGGTGCTGCGATCACGACAATGGCGATGCCCGCGAGTACACCTGGTGGCTGGTACAGAAGTTCTCGGACGCATACCTGCTCGGCTCCAAGTTCATTCCGATGTATTACACCGAGCGGAGTGTCAATTACCCGGAGGGCCATCGCAACGTGGTGTTCCAGAAGCGCGGCATTCGCACCCTGCCGCGGCTGCCTCTCTCAGCGGTCACGCCGGTACCTGCGGGAGGCGCTCCCGATACGAACATGCTGTACTCGTTCCTGCAGTTCTCTGGCGGCATGTCCGCGCCGCACACCAGCGCGACCGATCAGGGAACCGACTGGCGCAATTCGAATGCGAACGTCGAGACCTTCGTCGAAATCTATCAGGGCGACCGCCAGGACTACGAGATGCCCACCGCCCCGAGGGCCAATACCGCGGCGGATTCGATCTCAGGATTCGAATCCGCCGGCTATGTTTCGGTGGCGCTGGGTAAGGGGTATCAGCTAGGGTTTGAAGCATCCAGCGACCACATTTCCACTCACATTTCGTTCACCAACATCTGGGTGACCGCGCCGACGCGGGCCGGCATCATGGATGGGATGAAAAATCGCCGGCTCTATGGCTCTACCGACAACATCCTGGCCGACTTTCGCAGCGGCACCCACTTCATGGGTGAGTCCTTCACCACAAGCAGTGCGCCGGTATTCACCGTGCGATTGTGGGGAACGGCGCCTTTCCAGAATGTGTCTCTGGTGAAGGACAACAACATTGTATACTCGACAAGCGGCGGGCGGGTTCTGTCTTTTAGTTATGTGGACCCGACGGCACAGAAGGGCAAGACCAGCTACTACTACGTACGCGGTCTCCAGACTGATGGGCAGATCGTGTGGGTCAGTCCGATGTGGGTGACTCTGCAATGACGCTCTGCTTTTGTGTGTGCCACTCGTGTCTGTCTCTGGCACCCTTGAAAACACACCAAAGTGGGGCGGACCCCCTGG
>PMTT01000843.1 GCA_003167275.1 Bryobacterales bacterium
TGCAAATGGCATCCAGCGGGCTATATTGAGCCGTGGGCGGACGTGAGACGCCGCGATCGATCATGGGTGCGCGTGTACCTCGGAGAGAGGTACCACGAAGGACACTCTCGTGCCGAAGGCGCCATGCTGCAAGTTCACACCCGCATCCGGTCCGAAGCACAACTGCAGCCGGCGGGTGACATTGGCCAAGCCGAGACCGGCCCCTGCCGGGCCCGCCGGACCGGATGACTCTCCGCCCGGTCCCGAATCTTCCACAAGGATGGTCAGACAGCGGTCGTCCAGCCTCGCGGTCAATTTGAGCCATCCCGCATCCGGATTCAGGGCCAATCCGTGCTTGATGGCATTCTCTACCAACGGTTGGATCGACAGAATCGGAATCAAAATGCCCTCGGCCTGCTCATCCACCTGGATCACAGTTTGTAAGCGCGGTCCCAGCCGGAGCCGCTCGATCTCAAGGTAAGACCTGACAATCTTCAATTCCTCCGAGATCGGTATCAGGATCTTGTCGGATTGAAGGAAATATCGGAAGATGTCCGCGAGGTTTAGCACGGTCCGTCGTGCACCCGTTGCCTCTCGCGGAATGATCCCATAGATGGTGTTCAGCGCGTTAAACAGGAAGTGCGGATTGATCTGGGATTGGAGCCCGCGCAACTCGGCCTCGGATACCAGTCGCTGCATTTCGGCGGTGCGGAAGCGCTCCACTTCCTCGGCTACGGCTATCGCCAGGTGGTTGAGTGCTTGAAGGTCCTCGCTCAGATACCGCCGGCCACCCCTTCGCTGGCCGAGGAGGATGTGCCGCACGTCCCTTTGCGAAAGCCGAATCGGGATCACCGCTTCGGCCCAGTTCCACCGCGGATCGCGGACCACCCACGAAACGTCCGGACGCGTGGCAGAATCAAGCCTTGCCGTGCCGGTGCCCGGCCGGCCTTGATCTGCTTGAAACTCGAGAATTTCAAACTTCGAAGTACTCGCAAACGCCGCGATCCTTTCCGCGGCCCATGGCAAATAAGCGCTCTCGCTCCGGAGTTGGGCGGCCTTTACCCTGAGTTGTTGGATGGTTCCCTCAACGTTGCCCTGCCGGAACACCACCATGGTGAGCCATCGTTGCACGATACCGCGAAGGAAGGCGAACAGGATCAGAAGGCCACAGAGGCCGGCTACTGACAGGGTATCCCGAAGAGGATGTGCCGATCCGTCCTCGGGCATCAATCGGATCGCCAGACGGATGCCGGCGAGCCCCAGGAGCGCGGCCAGCATGACGTTGGCCAGAAAACGGACGAAAGCATCGAGGAAGACGAAACGGTAGTCCTGTAGCAGGATCAACAGAGCGATCGGAATACCCGCGTGGTGCAGTACCAGCTCTTTCGACCAGGGACGAGGCGGATGGCCGGTTCCAAAGTGGGAGAAGGTCACTGCGAATAGCAGCAGACACATGGATGCGAGTACCTGCGATGTCCTTACCCGCGTCCGTTCCCCGCCCTCCAGCAGGAGTCCGGCGGCGGAGATCAGCGTGAGGATGCCGAACCCCAAGGTGATGACCCAGAGCGCCCACCTGTGCAGCGGGATGGGCGGCCCGAGGCCCTCCGATAAGTGCATGGCCGTGGCAATCGCGCTGAGCCAATAGCCGGCAGCCGCCACAGCACGGAATTTGCCATCCAGGGATTTGTGCAAAAGCACCGCGGGCAACAGACTCAGGCTGGAGAAGATGGCCGCTTCCACGATCCAACGCGGATTGCCAGAAGGCAGGACCAGGATCGCGAAGGATCCGGCATTCCAAAACCACGCCAATCCAGCCGACGCCACCGACAGCCAGTTCTCACGCAAGCGTCGGCCCGTCCCGCCCCGCAGGACCAGCACCAGAAAAATCCCAAACACGATCGCCCCGGCAAGGTGACCTACGGCGTTGACGATGAGGGGCTCGTGATCGTTCAGCATCGATTGGTCTCAGACTCGCGCGACCGCTCTCGCATTATCGGAGAGGCCTCGCCACTCTACTTGAACTATCGCACAACATGGAAAGCATGTGACCCGCCGCCGCCACAAGCATCGAAGCAGTCCCCTCCGAACCGGTAGAATAGGAACTACCCATATGTGGCTCGTCCGATCCGCCATGCGGCGCCCCATCACCATTCTGGTGGCCGTCGTCGCGATTGCGTTGTGCTCCCTTCTGGCGCTCCAGCGTATGCCAGTGGACATCTTCCCCAACCTCGGCGCGCCCGCGGTCTACGTCGCGCAGCCCTACAGCGGCATGGACCCGGCCCAAATGGAAGGCTTCCTCACCTACTACTACGAGTATCATTTCCTCTACATCACCGGCATCGAGCACGTCGAGTCGCGCAACATTCAGGGCGCCGCCCTCATGAAACTGGTATTCCATCCCGGCACCGACATGAGCCAGGCGATGGCCCAGGTGGTCGGGTACGTGAACCGCGCCCGCTCCTTCATGCCCCCCGGCGCAGTCCCGCCGTTCATCGTGCGCTATGACGCCGGCAGCGTCCCGGTCGGCCAGTTGGTCTTTTCGAGCCCCATCCGCAGCCCCGGCGAAATGCAGAATATCGCCCTCAACCAGGTGCGGCCGCTGTTCGCCGTCCTGCCCGGAGTCTCCGCGCCGCCGCCCTTCGGCGGCAACCAGCGCACCATCGTCGTGCGCCTCGATCCCGAGCGCCTCAGCGCCTACCGCATCTCCCCCGAAGAGGCCATCGCCGCCGTGAACCGCGCCAGCCTGGTGATGCCCTCCGGCAACGTTCGCATCGACGACCTGACCCGCATCGCCTCCTCCAACTCATCCCTCGGCGGCAATCTCCAGGAGTTGGGATCGGCCCCCATCCGCACCGGCTCCGGCACCACCGTCTACCTCCGCGACATCGGAATCATCGAGAACGGCACCGATATCGTCACCGGCTACGCCCACGTCAACGGCCGCCGCACAGTCTACATCCCGGTCACCAAGCGCGCAGACGCCTCCACGCTCGACGTCATCAGCCGCGTGCGCGCCGCCATTCCCACCTTCAAGAACGCCGTCCCCGAGGACGTGGAGATCCGCCTGGAGTTCGACCAGTCCGGATTCGTCCTCAACTCCATCAAGGGCCTGCTCAACGAAGGCGTCCTGGGCGCCGTGCTCACCGGCCTGATGGTGCTGCTGTTCCTGCGCGACTGGCGCAGTTCCCTGATCGTCGTCACCACCATCCCCTTCGCCTTGCTCTCCGCGGTGATCTGGCTGTGGGCCGCCGGCCAGACCGTCAACATCATGACTCTGGGCGGCCTGGCGCTGGCGGTAGGCGTCTTAGTGGATGAGGCCACGGTAGAGATCGAGAACATCCACACCCACATGGATAGCGGCCTCCCTCGCGCGCGCGCCGTGCTGGACGCATGCCGCAAGACCGCCGTGCCGCGCCTGCTCTCGATGCTCTGTGTCCTCTCCGTCTTCGTGCCGTCATTCTTCATGGTAGGAATAGGCCGCCAGCTATTCATCCCCCTATCGCTAGCCGTAGGTTTCGCGATGGTCTCGTCGTACTTACTCTCCAGCACCCTAGTCCCAGTGCTCTCGACGTGGCTGATGAAGCCCCATGTCGGACAGGCATTTTCGCCCGTCTCAAGCCATGAAGAACAGGCCCTGGTGGGACAGGCGGTTCCGCCTGTCAACCGCCCAGAGGGCGGCGTCGGACAGCCTACCCAGCCCGAAGCCGGCCTTCTCCGACGCGCCTACTCCCGCCTCCTCCGCCCCCTCCTCCGTTTCCGCTACCCCGTCGCCCTCCTCTACTTCGCCGCCGCGGCCGTCCTCCTCTTCCTCCTCATCCCCAAGCTTTCGCTCGAAATCTTCCCCTCCGTCGATAGCGGCGAATTCCAACTCCGACTCCGCGCCCCCACCGGCACGCGCATCGAGCGCACCGAGCTGATCGCCCTCAAAGCCCTCGACGTCATCAAGGAAGAAGTCGGCCCCGGCAATGTCCGCATCTCCACCGATTTCGTCGGCGTCCAGCCCGCCAGCTACCCAGTTAACACCATCTATCTTTTCACCAGTGGCCCCCAGGAGGCGGTCCTCAAAGTCGCTCTCCAGCCCGCCGCCACCCTGCGCGGCGAAGAGCTTCAGGAGCGCCTCCGCCTCAAACTCCCCCAAGCTCTCCCCGGCGTGGCCATTTCCTTCGAGGCCGGCGACATCGTCAGCCAGGTAATGTCTTTCGGCTCGCCCACCCCCATCGAAGTCGCCGTGCAAGGCGCCAACCTGGCCGCCGACCGCACCTTCGCCGAAAAACTCCGCGGCGAACTCAGCAAAATCCCGTCCCTCCGCGACCTCCAATACGGTCAGCCGCTCGACTACCCCACCGTCCAGGTGGCCATCGACCGCGACCGCGCCGGCCAATTCGGCCTCTCCATGTCCAACGTCGCGAAATCGCTGATCGCCGCGACTTCCTCCAGCCGTTTCATCGATCCCAACTACTGGCGCGACCCCGTGAGCGGCAACGGATTCCAGATCCAGGTCGAGATCCCGCAGGCCAAAATGTCATCGCTCCAGGACGTCCGCAACATCCCCGTGATGGAGGATGGCGAGCCGCGCCCCCTCTTGGGCGACCTCGCCACCGTGGGCTACGGCACCACCATGGGCGAAGTGGACCGCTATAACATGCAGCGCATGGTAAGCCTCACCGCCAACATTCACGGCAAGGTGTTGGGCGATGCCGCCAAGGATGTCCGCGCCGCCCTGGAGCGAGCCGGCGCCCCGCCACGCGGCGTAACCGTGAGTGTGCGCGGCCAATTGCCGCCGCTCGAAGACACCGTCTCCGGCCTGCGCATCGGCCTGGTGCTTTCGGTCGCCGTCATCTTCCTGTTGTTGGCCGCGAATTTCCAATCCGTGCGCCTGGCCCTGGCAGTCCTGTGTACCGTCCCCGCAGTCCTGTGCGGCGTAGCCGTGATGCTCCGGCTCACCGGCACCACTCTGAATGTGCAGTCGTTCATGGGAGCGATCATGGCGATCGGAGTGGCGGTGGCCAACGCCATCCTCTTCGTTACCTTCGCGGAGATGCGCCGTCACGAGGGCGCCGTCCCCATCGAATCGGCCCTCTACGGCGGCACCAGCCGTCTCCGTGCGATTCTGATGACCGCCGCCGCGATGATCGCCGGCATGACTCCGATGGCGCTAGGCCTGGGCGAAAGTGGCCATCAAACAGCGCCGTTAGGCCGAGCGGTAATCGGCGGCCTGGCCGCCGCGACTCTCTCGACGCTCTTCATTCTCCCCTCGATATACGCCATCCTGGAACGCCGCCCCGCCGCCGCGTCCCCATCCCTGGACCCCGATGACCCCACAAGCAGATACTATGACCATTCCTGACCTCTTCCGTGGCGCGGGCACTCGTGCCTGCCGCGTCGACACTCGTGTCGACGCATTTGCCGTCCAGCGTGTTCCTCCTTTCCCTCTGCTCCCTCTGCGCTCAAACACGAGTGCGAAGCCAAGCCCGTCCCCCCACAACATTGGGTCTCTCTTTTCCTTGTTCTTCCACTTTGATCTCCGCGCCTCGGCGTCTCGGCGTCAAATCCGACTTTTCGTTTTGCCCGCCATGTCCGCACTCGCCCTCCTCCTACTCTCCCCCCTCTTCTCCCAATCTCCCGACCTCACCCCCGTCGTCTCCAAGTCTCTCGACCGCCGCCTCTCCCTCCCCGGCGAGTTCGCCCCCTACCAGGAAGTCGCCATCCACGCCAAGGTCACAGGCTTCGTCGACCGCGTCCTGGTCGACCGCGGCTCCATGGTCAAGAAGGACGAACTGCTCGCCACCCTCGACGCCCCCGAGATGAAATCCCAGCTCGCCGGCGCCGAAGCCCAGGTCCAAGCCCTGGAGTCGAAGCGCGCCGAGGCCCAGGCCCGCCTGCTTTCCGAGCAGAGCACCTACGAGCGCCTCAAAGGCGCATCCGCCACTCCCGGCGCCATCTCCGGCAACGAACTGACCATCGCCGAAAAGTCGGTCGACGCCGCCCGCGCGCAGGTCCACGCGGCGGAATCTGCGATCCAGGCCGCGCAGGCCGCCGCACACACCATCCAGGACATGCAGCAGTACCTGTCCGTCACCGCCCCCTTCGACGGCGTCATCACCGCGCGAAACGTGCATCCCGGTGCCCTGGTCGGTCCGGGCGGCGACAAAGCTGAAGGGCCGATGTTCCGCCTCGAACAGAACACCCGCCTTCGCCTCATAGTGGCCGTCCCCGAAGTCGACGTGTCGGCCATTTCCACGGGCGCCCACGTCACGTTCACGGTGCCGGCCTACCCCGATCGGACGTTCAACGGCGTAGTTTCGCGCGTCTCCCACACCATGGACCCCAAGATGCGCGCCATGCCCGTGGAGTTGGATGTGGCGAACCCGCGCGGCGAGCTAGCGCCCGGCATGTACCCCACCCTGAACTGGCCCGTCCACCGCGCCAAACCGTCGCTGATCGTGCCCGCCACCGCCGTGGTCACCACCACCGAGCGCACCTTCGTGATCCGCGCCACCAACGGAGTCGCCGAGTGGGTCAACGTCTCCAAGGGCGCACTGGCTGGCCCCGATACCATCGAAGTGATCGGCCCGCTCCAGCCCGGCGACCAGATCGTCAAGCGCGCCTCCGATGAAATCCGTGAAGGCGCGCGCCTGAAATAGTATCCTGTTAGTCTATGCCCGATCCAACCGCCCCCGCCCGCCAGTTGGGCTTCGCCACCAAATCGCTCCACGCCGGCCACACCCCCGATAAGGCCAGCCTGGCGCGCGCTGTCCCTATCTACCAGACCACCTCGTTCGTGTTCGAGGATTCGTCGCATGCGGCGGCGCTGTTTGCCTTGCAGCAGTTTGGCAACATCTACACCCGCATCATGAACCCCACCACGGACGTCTTCGAGCAGCGCGTCGCCGCGCTCGAAGGAGGAGTCGCCGCGCTCGCCACATCCAGTGGGCAGGCGGCGCAGTTCCTGGCGATCTCCAGCCTGATGGAGCAGGGCGACGAGCTGGTGGCCGCCAGCACACTCTACGGCGGCACCTACACCCAGTTCGACGTGAGCTTCCGCCGCATCGGAATCAACGTCAAGTTCGTGGAGCCCGACGATCCCGAGAACTTCCGCAAGGCCATCACTCCCCGAACCCGCGCGATTTACGGCGAGACCATCGCCAACCCGCGCATGAACGTCCTGGATATCGAAAAGGTGGCCGCCATCGCACATGAGGCCGGCGTGCCGCTGATCATCGATAACACCATGGCATCGCCCTACCTCTGCCGCCCCATCGAGCACGGCGCCGATATCGTGGTGCACTCCGCCACCAAGTTCCTGGGCGGCCACGGCACCTCCATCGGCGGCATCATCGTGGACAGCGGCAAGTTCCCCTGGAGCGATAAGTACCCCGCCATCACCCAGCCCAGCCCCGGCTATCACGGCATGGTGTTCAGCCAGGTCTTCGGCCCCATCGCCTACATCATCAAGGTGCGAGTTGAAGGCTTGCGCGATTTCGGCCCGTGCATGAGCCCGTTCAACTCGTTCCTCTTCATTCAGGGCATCGAGACCCTGCCCTACCGCATGGAGGCGCACAGCCGCAACGCGATGGCAGTGGCCGAGTGGCTGGAAACCAATCCCGCAGTGACCTGGGTCAAGTACCCGGGCTTGAAGTCCAGCCCGTATTACGACCTTTCGCAGAAGTATCTCCCGAAGGGCCAGGGCTCCATCGTGACCTTCGGCATCAAAGGCGGACGCGACGCCGGTCGCAAGCTCATCGACTCAGTGAAGATCTTCTCGCACCTCGCCAACCTTGGCGACGCCAAGAGCCTGATCATTCACCCATCCACGACCACTCACCAGCAACTGAGCGAGTCCCAGCAACTGGACGCCGGTGTGACCCCCGACCTGGTGCGCATTTCGGTAGGCATCGAAGACCTGGACGACATCATCTGGGACCTGGACCAAGCCATCGCCGCTTCGCAAGCGTAGTCGTGGCACAGGCATTCTTGCCTGTGTTGGTTTTCTTTTCGCTGGACGCGACGTGCCGCGGGCACTCGTGCCTGCCGCG
>PMTT01000793.1 GCA_003167275.1 Bryobacterales bacterium
AGCTCGGCGAGGTGTGCCTGCCACGGGCGCCACGGAATCGCGCGCAAGCCGTCGCGGTTGGCGGCGCTGCCGACGGGCCGAACCGAGATGGAATCGCCGACGGGCAGAGTCAAGTTGGCGGCGCTGCCTGCGGGCGGAACCGAGGTGGAATCGTCGGCGGGCAGAGTCAAGGTGGAAGCGCTGCCTGCGGTCGGCGCCGAGGTGGAAGCGTCGGCGGCCCCACCGCGGACAGGTGCCAGGATCGTTTCCGCGATCGGGCGGGCCCGTGCTCCGGAGAGGCGAACCACTCCCAGCGCGCCTCGGCCGGAGGGAGTGGAGATCGCGACTATGGTGTCGGTGAGGTTCAACGAGGACGTGGGGGCCGAGATCCACCGCGGCGGTCGCGCGGAGGCCCGCCGGGTCCGCCTGGCCGGCGCGGACCGCGGGAATCGGATCCACGAGAATCGGAGTGTCGCGGCGGCGGAGTATAAGGAAGTTCGGGCAAACTGGCCATACCCGCGGGGTAGACCACCACCTGCCGTCCCGGGCCGGAACCGGCGCTTTCGCTGCGCACCGCCAGCTCGTTACGCAGGGTCAGGTGAATCACCCGGCGCTCGCGGCTGTTCATGGGATTAAAGCGGAACGGCACGCCAGTGCGTTTCACCTTCTCGGCGGCGGTCATGGCGCTCAAACGCAATTCCTCGATCCGAAGCAGACGGTAGTCGTTCGCATCGAAAGAAATGCGCGAATGGTCCTCGGAAGGCATTCGGAGCATCTCCATGGTGACGTGCTCCAGCGCCAGCAAAAGCTCGGCACGGTTAGTCAGCAGGAGGTCCACGTCGGGCCCGGAGAACTTCACCAGGACATCGGGCGTCTCGACATCCCCATCCGAGGTTTCGACGTCCCGGATCTCGTAGTTCACCTTAAAGCCTCCGGCATGGAGGGTGGACCGCAAGAAACTATCGATGCGGGAGCCGATCGAGGTCACGGAATACTTTCGGTCTGTCACAGGTCATTTCCTGCCGTTCTTTTTCTTGGGCGACTCAACCGACCTGGCAGCCTCGATAGCCGTTTCGGTGCGATTGAAAAACCACTGCTGCGCGATCTGCACTAAATTGCTGGTCAAGTAGTATAACACCAGTCCGCTGGGAAATCGGTAGAACATGTAGCCGAAGATCAGCGGCATGAACATCATCATTTTCTGCTGATTCGGGTCGGTGTTCGCCTGCGGCGTCATCTTCTGCATGAAAAACTGGCTGGCGATCATGATGATCGGCAGGAACCGGATGGCGACTCCGGCAATTGTAAAATCCTCGGGCTGCGAAAGGTCGGTGACCCACAGCCAGGGCGCGCCTCGCATTTCCACCGAGACCGTGAAGACCCGGTAGAAGGCGAAGAAAAAGGGAAGCTGGAGCAGCATGGGGAAGCATCCGCCCATGGGATTGACCCCATTCTTCTTGTAGAGATCCATGACCTCCTGGTTCTTCTCGCCCGCGCGCGGATCGGTCATCTTGATGTTCTTATATTTGGCATTGATGAGATCGATCTGCGGCTTGAGAGCCTGCATCTTCCGCATGGACTTCATGTTGGTGAACTTCAGCGGGAGGAGGATGCAGTTGATGGCGATGGTGACTACCACGATGGACCAGCCGAAGTTGTGAATGGCACGGTCGTTGAACCAGTTGACCAGCAGGAAGAGCGGCTTGGCCAGGATGGATATCCACCCGAAGTCGACCACTTGTTCGAGCTTGGGATTGATGCTTTTCAACAGGTCGACGTCTTTAGGACCCACGAACAGCTCGAAGTGGTTGGTGTCATCGGAAATCGCGGCGCCAGCGAACGGCTGGGGCTTCTCTTCGGCGGGTGTACGCACCGAATCGGCAAACGTCACGAACTGCGTCGTGCTGCTGTCTTCCGGGAGGAACACGGCGGCAAAATAGGTATCGGACAGACCTGCGAAGGAGAAATTGCCGACGGCCGTGAGGGGGCCGCTCTTGGCGTTGCTGGCGGTTTTGTCCTTGAGCGAGTTGGCGGTGACGTCGAAGTAGAGAGTCTTGTCGGCCGGCGTGGCGATGGTGAAGTCGCCAAAGCCGCCGCGCCACTGGATCATGTGGGGAATGGGCTTGCCGTCTACGGTGACTTCGGTCGACACCTGCGAGAGGTAACTGTTCTTCTCAAAGCGGAAGGACTTGCGGACGGTGGTGTGGCCGTCGGAGAACAGGTAGGAGACTCCCAAGCCATCCGGGTCGGCGGTCTGGGTGTAATAGGTGGAATTGACTTTGGCACCGGGCTGTTGCCCGGGGAAGTAGAGGGAGAACGGGGCTTCCACGCAAGGCGCTCCCGGTGGGCACGGGGGGACAGCCGAGGGGTTGACCAGGTCGAGCGGCTTGCCGTCGTTGCCCTTGTACTGGAGGCGTCCTTTGGCATCTTTGGCCTTCAGCAGCCAGCTCCGCACCGTACCACCCTGATTGCTGAACGAGATCCGGTACACGTCGGTGTCCAGGATGAGGTTCGGCAGGGATTCCTGTTTCGTGGCGGAAGCCGACGCGGTTCCGGACTGGGCCGCCGGCGCCGTCTCGGCAGGGGCAGGCGGCTGAGTGGCCTCGGGAGCCTGTCCGGGCTGCGGGGGTTGGCCTCCCGGAGTCCCGGCGGAGGTCTCCGGAGCAGTCGTGCCCGGAGGGGGCGGAGTGGTCTTGAAAAAGGGCAAATAGGGCGTGACGAACATCACCGCGCCCATCAGGAGGAAGGCGAGCAGCAGGCGCACTTCCATCGACAATTCTTTAGGCGGTTGCCCTTGGCTGTTATTAGAGCCGCTGTTACCGCCGTTTGCAGGTTCGGCCATTCAATAAGATTCCGTATGAAAACTGGACATTACCGGACGGGATCGAAGCCGCCGGGTTGAAACGGATGGCAGCGCGCCAGGCGGCGCAGTCCCATCCAGACTCCCCTTACGGTACCGTATCGCTCGACGGCATCGCTCATGTATTGCGAGCAGGACGGATAAAAGCGGCACGCCGAAGGCAACCACGGGGAGACTCCACACTGATATACGGCAATGGCGCGCATTAAGATCCATTGCAGCGGAGAAAGAGACGCTCCACCTCGCGCTGCAACTCCGCCAGGGGTGCATCCAATGCTCTGCGACGTGGATTGATGACGATGGACCACTGGGGGTTCAGCCGATCGAGGTAGTGGCGGACGGCCTCGCGGACACGCCGCCTGATCCGGTTGCGCACCACGGCTTTGCCGAGCGCGCGGGGACATGTAAAACCGATTCGAGGTCCATCCGGCTGCGCTTCACGGACACAGAAAGCGGCGAAGAGGGGGCCCGCGTGACGGGTACCCTGGTCATAGACTCTTCGGAAATCTTTCGATCGCAGCAGACGTACACGTTTCGGAAATCCAGAGATGGTACAGCTACCTCTCGGAACTGACAGTAAGTTTCTTCCGGCCGCGAGCCCTGCGGCGAGCGAGAACAGCCCGCCCGTTCTTGGTTTCCATACGGGTGCGGAAGCCGTGGGTCTTCGCGCGGTGACGATTATTCGGTTGAAAGGTGCGTTTGGGCATTTTAGTTCAAGTATTTAGTATAGATCATGGGAGAGAGGGGCGGCAAATCGGGGCCGGTGCGTTCGGGGTGTATCGCTCAGCCAGGGAGATCGTGCGAGTTGCGGCCGAACCTTGATTTTGGGCGCGCTATGCGGCCTTCGGGGGCGTGTGCGGCTGGCCGTCGGGCCCCCATTCGCTGTCCATCCGGGCTGCTAAGATGCTTTCCAGGAATCCCATGGGGCTAGCGGCGGTGGGTCCGACGCCAATTTGCGCCTCGACGGGTGGAGTGGCGGCCACGGGCTTCGGTTTTGGGGGTTCGGCAGGTGGGGCAGGGGGCTTGGCGGGTGGGATTGCGGGTTCGGAAGGGGCCTTCTCGGATTCCTGCGAAACAAAGCCAATTTCTTGTAACTTGCGTTCCTTCTGGAGCTTGCGGAGGTCGTTGAGAGCCTTCGAGAAGCCTCTTACGGCGGTGGTGTGGTAGCGAAGCATGAGGGCGATCTCCCGATTGTTATTCCCGGCGCCGTCGGCCATCTTGAATAGGTCCCCGAGGATGCGGCTGGCGTGCCGTTGAAACAAGAAATACTCGGCCATCTGGTAGACCAGGACCTCCTCATTGATGCCGACGGGTAGGTTTTCTTCGATGAAGGCATCGTGGATCCGCTGAACCTCGGCCTTGTCGTTCGCTTCTCGCTCCGTCAACGGGAGGCTGGAGGTTAAGCCGTGGCGGACGGCATTTTCACGGATAGCGGCTTTGCCATCGGGGGTGCGGGGGCCTGTCGACTTCTGCGCATTCAGGCGGTTGGCGTCGATTTGGGCCTGAGTAGCCATAGACGGAGTTCTCCTCTGGCGGCCGGTGAGGGGCCGCGGATATTTCCCAGGTTGTTCTGCCGGGGGCGGAAGGCGAGGCGGGTACGACGAGCGCCTTCCTGATTCGTTATAGCAGACGAGCGGGCGAAAACGTTCTCGAAAGTCTGTATGTGGCTGTGGAGATTGGAAATATACTTTGTGACCGTAAGAGTTTGCTGCGGGTTTTTGGGGGGGGGGCGATGCGGATGCGGTTTTCGCCGGGCGGGGTTCATTGTCCTGCCAGATGTCGGAAGGGGTTGCCGTGCATTCCGAGGTTCGACAACGTTACGGTGTTCTTGCCAGAGATGACTATTCGCGGGGTGTCACTTTGCAAATTATTTGGCGTAAAACTTTGCACGCTATTTGGCGTATTCTTCGAGTATGGACGAACTGGCGGGGCTTACGGGAGAGGCCCGAAGGCGCGCCCTTGATCGATTCCGCCTGCTCCAACCTCACCTGGAATAATGACCGTCCGCTGAAGGCGGTAGCGGTGGCAGCGGGAATCCCGTTCCGAACCGCTCAGCATTGGGTGTCGCATGCTCAGGGATTTAGCCAAACGGCCACTGCGGCAGGAGAAGGACGGAGAACTGGACGTCAATCGCCGCCGGGACGCTGAGCACCAGGCAAAGATTCTGCTCGAATACGACTGGTTTTCTGGGCCGATTCCAGAACCTCAGCCAACGTATGGCCAAGTTGCAAGGGAGTACTCACAAAAGGAACTGCAAATCATTGACCCGACCTCGCTCATCCTGATCGACGAAGCGGACCGTCTGCGAATGGCAAGCCTCGAACAGGTGCGTGCCATCTTCGATGCCGGAGAGATTGGGGTCATCCTGATTGGAATGCCAGGGCTTGAGAAAAAACTGGCACGCTACCCGCAGTTCTACTCCCGAATCGGCTTCGTCCACGAGTTTTCGGCCTTTGGATGCCGCTGCGATTCGACAACTGTTGGACCAGGGATGGACGCCTCCCGGAGTCCAACTTCCCCAGTTCCCGTTGGATCCGGAGACGATTGCGGCGATCATCCGAATCACTGGTCGAAACTTCCGGTTGCTGAACCGTCTGCTCACGCAGATGGAACGAATTCTCGAAATCAATGCCCTACAACAGGTGACCAAAACCGTTGTGGAAGCCGCGCGAGAGAGCTTGGTCATTGGGCAGGCTTAGCGGCGTCCGCGTTCAGCTTCCGGGAAGTCTTTCGGCCACAACGTCGTTTACTACCCGTCAAGCGAAATCTCCGATAAGCCGTGATGCTACCCGATCCAGATTGACGTGACTGCGGACGAGGTGTCCGCGAAAGGGGGCGTCGCGTCCCAGCCGCAGCTCAAATTGGCGGAGCGCGGGGTCAGGTTTGGCACAGTAACATTTATCTGGTAGAAGTTGACAAACCCGGGAGCCGGACCGGCATAGGTTAGCGCGCCGGGTACGCCATCGAAACGGCAGGCGAACCCTGGCGTCAGCAGTTGATCTCTGTCGGCAGGACCGAGACCGGTCATGTAAATGACAATTACCTCACCCGGATGGGCGGGGGCGGCCTGAGTGATCGGCCCAGCAATATGGTTGACGCTGACAAATATTGGATTGGATTTCGTTACCTCAAGGCTGACGCCGTGGTCAAAAGCGGAATCATTCTCAATGACAACCTGGCACGTCCCAACGGGAGCGTCCCAAGGCACCTGAAACTGCACAGACATAAACTGCGGTCTGAATACCGTGCCCGGCTGCTGTATCACCGTGAACAGAACCGGTTGCCCACAGAGGGTGAGTTGCTGCACATCGTTAACACCTCCATCGAAGCTGATGAAGTTGCCCAACTGCGCAAACTCAGGCCCTTGGCCCAGGAAAGGCGGCGCCGGCGAAAGCCCCGTTGACTTCCCCGACGTCACATCGATCCGCACCAGGCGCGATAGCGTGAGTACATACGCCACTCTCCCATCACCCGACACTGCGGCTGACTGGACCGGGGCCGTCTCGTTCGTGATCTGGCGCAAACCCTGGCCGTCTACCCCGATTGCGTACAGTTGACGGTCTGGCAATGTTTCGTCACTACTGCCTATGAAGAAGACAGTCGCCCCGTCACTTGTCAGGATTGGGTTCGCCGGCAGGGATCTGGTCGTCAGTACCGTCTCCCGCCCGGTTGCAAGATCGAGGCTCGACATCTGGATGGGAACGGCCGCGAAGCCGAGTTGCGAAGAATTGGTGACGTAAATCAACGTCTTGCCCGATCGATCGATGATCACGTGGTTGACCTCGTACCGGGTTTGGACCACGCGGGTGGCGCCGTTCCGGTCGGTCACGATCACAGCGGTTGGTTCCGCCATGACGACGGTTGCGCCGTCGGTCACGCGGCCGGATCTATCGAACGAACCGGCAATGACAGATGATGTTCCCGAGGAGAGATCGGTGACAATATGGAAGTTGTTCGTGAAAGCCTCCAGCGTGGTCGTGACCGCGTAACGCCCGTTCGGGCTGAGGTCGATTGCCCCGTCGAGCCTCACTTCACGCCCGGGCACCTTGACTACGCCCTGGTTCGTTTCGACCGGATCGCAGAGACGCGATTGGGGCCCGGGCCTGGTGGCGGTATACGCGAGCACGGTACCATCGTCGCTCACCTGCGGGGCCTGGAGCTGGTAAAAGCTGTCGTTGACACAGCCGAGAATAACTGGCTGGCCCTCGGATTGAACTTCCGCGAATACTCGAAACCCGCCCGCGGCATCCCACCGGAAAATCTTGTAGTGGAAAGTCTGGCCGGAGCCATCCTGACGATTCGGCGAGGAGAAGTAAAGAATGGATCCGTCTTCGGTGGTGGTGAAATTTAGAAACTGCGCCGCAGCCGGCCACGGCGTCAGTATGCCAACCCACACCACTGCCGCGATCGAGGAACTTCCAATAATACGCATAGTGCTCAATCCTCTAAGACCCTCGGCCGGCGACTTCACCTACAAGTAGGCGCCGGCGTGTCTTGTTTCCTTTAGTTCCCGGCCAGAATACTCTTCGGCGGGACCTTAATCAGAGCAGGTGGACAACCCTACTAGCATGTCCTTGCATAGACTTGAGGAATAACGGGTTGCTCCCTTCAAGGTGCTTGACAAATTGCCAATGGAAATGAGCACGGGCCGCCTTAATTAGGCGGCAGAAGCAGATTTTGCAGTAGCGTCAGCACATTTTCTCGACGCAGCTATTGCCCAAGGCAGAGCATCGAAACGGCATATAAGGTGTAACGGAAGCTCAAGCTGCCGAAGTTCTTGGGGTTGGAGGCACGATAAGGGGACGTTGTTTTAATCCCTCGTGGACGAAGCGCTATCGGAAAGTCGATTCCGCACGGCGGTCCTTACGCCAAATAGCGTGCAAACGCCATTTAATTTGCAAAGTGACAGCGGGGCCGGGCACGAAGTCCGGTTGTGGGCAGGCTTCCCAGACGCCAAAAGAGTCTAAAGCATGCCCGGCCTGGATTAAACTGGTCTGGAAGGATGGACGCCGACCGGAAATGCCGGCGCGCGGATGGAGCGAGGTATCAACGATGTCGAAGCTTCTTTTCTTTCTCCTTGTCGCCGCGACGGCTTTCGCGGCTGACGATCCGTGGGCTAAGGTCCGCGACCTGAAAGGCGGCACCGAACTTCGGATCTACAAGAAGGGTACGGCGCAGCCCGTACTCGCCAAGTCGGCCGACGTGACCGACGACAACCTGATTGTGGTGGTGAAGAATGAACAGGTGGCGATTCCCAAGGACCAGGTCGATCGGATCGATTACCGGCCCACCAAGCCAGGTGGCCGGCTGACTTCGGAAACCAAGAGCAAACAGACGGAACCCGACACAACTCCGGGGCCCCCCGGTCACGGGTCTACAGTTCCGGGGACTTCCACCTCGACCAACGTCAGCGTCGGATCCAAGCCGGATTTCGAGCTGATCTACCGTCGCCCCGCTGGACCGCCCAAGAAGTAGGAGATACGTGAATCCTGGCCCTACGATTCCACATGATGCGCTCCAACGGGCTCTGCGATCGGAGCTGCCATTCGTGGCTATCGCCGCGATCGTACTGGCGGTCGGGCTGGCAGCGGTTCTGCTTTACCGGCTGCGGTCGCGCGATCCCCTGCTACTCTGGCTGGGGATTCTCTCGCTGCTCTATGGCCTGCGGCTGTTCGCGGCCAACGGCCTGATCCGGTTCGCGCTCGGCCTAAATGTCGACACCCAGCGTCAGATGGTCGACATCATCACGTTTTGCATCGGGATCCCGTTCCTCTTGTTCTTCCGGGAATGGCTGGGGTCGCGATGGCGAAGAGTCAACACAGCATTGCTGTGGACGCAGGTCGCGTTCGCCCCGTTGGCCATCGCAGTGGGAGTGATCGGGAGTCACCGGGAGCTGGCTATGGGCGTCAATGACGGGCTGCTCCTGCCCGTTGGTATCGTCTACCTGCTGGCCGTGAGATGGTTTCGCCGGGAACCTGGGGTAGTCGTTCTGAAATACACGGCTGGCCTCTTCATGATTACGGCGGTGCTGACCAATCTGCGCCTGACCGGCGGCCGCGAGATCGAGCCCCTGGGATTCCTGGCGCTGCTCTTCGGGCTGACCTACACGGCGGCGCAGCGAACGGTGGACCGGGAGGAGAAACTGATCTCGGTGGAACAGGAACTGGAGACCGCCCGGCGGATCCAGATGGCCATCCTGCCGAAGCACCTGCCCGACCTGAAGGGACTGGGGATCGCCGCCCGCTACGAGCCGATGACGGCGGTGGCCGGGGATTTCTACGACTTTCTCCACGTGGACGAGCGGCGGGTGACGATTCTGGTGGCCGACGTCTCGGGCCATGGGGTGCCGGCGGCGCTGATTGCTTCCATGTTGAAGGTGGCGTTCGCGGCACAGGCCCACCATGCCCGGAACCCCGCCGAAATCCTGGCGGGCCTGAACGTGGCTCTGAGCGGCTTGATCGCGGGCCAGTTCGTGACGGCGGCGTGCGCGTTCATCGATCTGGAGGCGCAGACGGTGACTTATGCCGGGGCAGGGCATCCACCCACGCTGCTCTTGCGGAAGGGAAGTCACGAGGTGATCGAACTCGCGGAGAACGGGCTGTTCCTGGGACCGTTCCAGCATGCCAAGTATACGAATGTGTCAACGTCGTTTACGCCGGGTGACCACTTATTGCTTTACACCGATGGAATTATTGAGGCGACGATGCCGGATGCTCAACCTTTTGGGTCCGAACGGCTCAAGGAGTTCGCTTTGGTCTCAAAGGCGGCTGACCCCTCCGCCCTGGCAGACGACCTCATTCGGAAAGTATCGAGGGCGATTCAGGAGGATGACCTGACCGTGGTGGCGGCGCATGCCTATTAGCGCCAGGAAGGTTCCAGGGCAACCCGTCGCGGACCTGAAGTTCGCCCCCATGTGTCAGGATTGCCCCGGTGTGTGTCTATCGGCCAATCTCTGGAGGTGTCTGCACCATGGAGAGTAGCAGGCAAACCACCACTAAAATTGCGAGCCCCGCAGCGACTAACATATCTGATTCTCAACCTCTGGGCTTTTGGTTAGCAATTCAAGGGCCGTTTGTATATCGGTCGGTATTCGGGGGTTGCGGTGGCTGCCACCGTAATCGGCGGCGGTATTCGGGGGTTACGGTGACTGCCACCGTAATNNGCCACCGTAATCGGTCAGGTGGAGAAGGTGTGAAAGAAACGACCGCACGGCGGGCGAGCCAGGCGGAGACCGCCTGGCTCACAAAACGAGCCGAATGGACACGTCGTGTGGCAGGATGCCACCAGCTCGGTGTTACCGGGTGACCCACTTGGCGATGTCGTCGATCACCTCCGGGGCCACGTGGCCGGGTTTGGGGTACTCGGCAGCGGTGCTCTTGCCTTCGCCGCCGACAAACAGATGGTTTAGAGCGGGGTAGCTGTGGTACACCACGTCCTTGCGCGTGCCCAGGCCAGCTTTCCAGAGCGCGAAATCGGTCATGGTGACCTGGAAATCGCGCTCGCCCTGGAGGACCAGGACCGGGATCGCCTGCTTCTTGGCCTCCGCCGGGGGATTGTAGTCCTTGAGGTCGAGAAGGTAGGGCACCTTCATACCTAGAATCGGCGGCGCGTCGGAGTCGCCGGGTTCCAGGGCCTTGATCCGGGCAATCAGCCCCTTGAGTCTGGTCAATTGCTGGGGGTTCATGTTGGAGGCCTGGCTCTGTTCGAGCAGCAGGTCCTCGAGCGGCCGGGCGTTGCCCGCCAGGATCACCAATCCAGCCAGTTTCCCGTCGTCCTCGGCAATACGGGGAGCGATATAGCCGCCCAGGTCATGGCCGAGCACGTAGATCCGCTTGGGGTCCACTTCCTTCTCGGTCCGCAGCAGAGTCGAGGCCGCCACGGCATCCGTTACGGTCTCCTCCTGGATCGTCATTTTGGCCATTCCAGCCATCTTGGCGCCGTACTGTTTGGTGCGTTTTTCGTAGCGCAGAACCACTACGCCGCGGCTGGCCAGGCCTTCCGCAAGGTCCTTGAACATCTTGGTGCCGCCGATGGTCTCGTCGCGATCGTTGGGCCCGGTTCCGTGGACCAGCACGATGGCTGGGAAGGGACCCGCGCCGGCCGGGACAGTCAGGGTGCCGGGCAGTTTGAAGTCGCCATCGCCCACGATCACGGCGCGCTCACGGAAGGCATCGGGTTTGCTGTAGGCCGGGCGCTGCCAGGCGACTTCACCGGGAAGCAGGTTCATGATGTACAATTGGCCCGCTGGGTTGATGGCAGCCTGAAAATTGACGTTTCGGGCGGCGAACTTCACGGGAATCACCACGATCGAGTTGTTCCCGGCCTTTCGCACGGCGGGCTCGCCAATACTTTCAGCCTTGCCTTGGGGCTTGATCTCGGTTGCCGCGAGTTTGGTCAACGAGGCCTCGGGGATGGCGGTTTGCAAGTCCGGCGAGAACATCTGGAACAGTTCGGAATACTTCTCACCGAGAAGCAGGTCCAACGCCTTCCGGGCCGTAGCGGCCGGGTCGGGAGCGGATTGGGCCATCAGCAGGCCCACGGAGAAAACGCACAGTAGACGGGAGAGCTTCACTCCTTTATCCTACAGCGAGTACGCCCGCCCGATATAATTGATGTAGACATCCCAAAAAACAGGAGGACCAAAATGGCCGACTATGCGCATCCCGAAGCCCTTGTCACCACCGATTGGGTGGCGAATCATGCGGCGGACAAAAGCGTACGAATCGTCGAAGTCGACGTCGATACCAAGGCATATGATGAAGGCCACGTGCCCGGCGCCATCGCGTGGGCCTGGAACACGCAATTGTGCGACACCATACGCCGCGACATCTTGTCTAAGGAACAGTTTGAAGAGTTGATGGCCTCTTCCGGAGTGGCCCCGAGCTCCACGCTGGTGATTTACGGCGACAACAACAACTGGTTCGCCGCGTGGGCTTTGTGGCAGGCCAAGATATACGGTCACGCGGATGTTCGCCTGATGAACGGCGGACGAAAGAAATGGCTGGCGGAGGGCCGCGAGCTTTCGATCGAGAAGGGGCACGCGGAGCGAACCAGTTATCGCGCCAAGGATGCCGATCTGTCGCTCAGAGCCTTCCTGCCCCAGGTGCAGAAGGCGTCGGCGGAGCGCTCATCGGGCATGGTAGACGTACGCAGTCCCCAGGAGTACTCGGGCGAGATTCTGGCGCCTCCGGGATTGCCAGAGACGTGCCAGCGCGGCGGCCATATTCCGGGAGCGCGCAGCATTCCCTGGGGCAAGGCGTGCAATGAGGACGGCACGTTTAAGCCGGCCGAGGAACTGAAGGCGCTGTACGGCGGCGAAGGGATCGACGGATCGAAGCCGGTGATCGCGTATTGCCGGATCGGCGAGCGGTCGAGCCACACGTGGTTCGTGCTGAAGTACCTGCTGGGGCTGGAGAACGTGACCAACTACGACGGCTCGTGGACGGAGTGGGGCAACCTGGTGGGGGCGAGCGTGGAGAAGGGCGCGGCGGCGGCCAAAGGGTGAACATGAAGGCCGAAGAGTATCAGGAACGGCAGTTGGAGGTGGCGGGCTGGCCGGTGAATCTGACCAGCTACCGCCTGGGCGCCGAATGGCATTCGAAGGCGGATAATGTTTCGCCCGGCGCGGCATTGGCTCGGGCGACAGGGGCGACGCGCGAAGAGGCGGAGGAGAGGGCTCTGAAGCGGGCTGAAGAACTGCTGGGAAGGACGAAGAGGCACACGGTATAGTGGGAGAAAGCCTTGTCTACAGTGCCGAAGTCCTACATCACGCCTGAAGAGTACGGATGCGGCTTATGCGGGTCTCCACGCTGACGGCTTCACGCGCCGCAATGTGAATTCCATGAACGGGTCGAGGCGAACGGGGCCTTCCAGTTCGTAGCCCAATTCTTGCAATGTGGCCGATTCCTTGCGCAGGTACGTCTGGTAGATGCCGGCGAGTTTGTCCCGCTTGGTCGCGAACACCACGATTTCGGGCTCGCGGACGCTCACGAACTCTTCCACCGCCTGGAACACGCCATTGAAGATCTCGAAGGCCGAGTGCGCGACTTCCGTAGATTCACCTTGCTCCACTTCAAAAACTACGTGCCACGGGCCGTCGGGATCGCGCCGTTCAAATGAAACGGTGACCCTGATACCGTCTACGTAAAACGCCGCGGTAGCGTGGGACGGAGTCAGATAGTTCCAGGTCAGGCGGGTGTCGGAATGGAACGATTCGGCCATAAACTCCGCGAAGGTCTGCATGTCTCGGCCCTGTGATTTCCATTATACGGCTCTGATCAACTCCCATGCCCGCTCGACGTGCGCTGCTGTCGTGGCCTGATTCCCGACGGCCAAATGCAGCGTAAACTTGCCGTTCAGCACTGTGCCCGAAATGAAAACATCGCCGGCCGAGTTCACGCGGTCGAGGAGGGCGCGATTTTCGTCATCCGTTCCCTTGTAGCGGAAGCAAACCACCGAAAACGGCACCGGCGCGGCCAGTTCGAATCGCGGATCCGACTCGATATGCTTCGCGAACTCTCGCGCCAGGCGGACATGTTCGCGAATCAGGTTGGCGAGGCCTTCCCGTCCGAACGACCGCAGGATGAACCACAGCTTAAGCGCCCGGAAGCGGCGGCCGAGCGGCACTCCGTAGTCCATCAGGTTGACGGCGCGCGGGTCGGCCGTGGTCTGCAGGTACTCGGGAATCAGCGAAAAGGCGCGCCGCAGGATTTCCGGGCGGCGGGTGTAGAACACGCTGCAGTCCATGGGGGTCATCAGCCATTTGTGCGGATTGGTGACGAACGAATCGGCGCGCTCGCAGCCCTCGAAGGCCCAGCGGAATTCGGGCACGATGGCGGCCGACCCGGCGTAGGCCGCGTCCACGTGCAGCCAGAGTCCGTGGAGCTCGCAGATATCCGCGATGGCCGGCACCGGGTCGACACTAGTTGTGGAGGTGGTGCCCACGGTAGCAGTCACGCAGCACGGCTTCAGGCCGGCGGCCAGATCGCGCTCGATGAGGTGCTCCAGGGCGTCCGGACGCATACGGAATTCGGCATCCACCGGCACTTTGCGGACGTTGTCCTGGCCGATGCCCACGGCGATGGCTCCCTTCTCGATGGAGGAGTGCGACTGCTCGGAGGTGTAGACCACTAGGCCGGGCTGGCTGCCGCGTGTGCGCGATTGCGGATCGGCGGCCTCCCGCGCGGCTGCCATGGCGTGCATGCTGCTGGTGGAGGCGGTGTCGTAGATCAGGCCAAACCAGTGCTCGGGAAGGCCACTCCACTGCCGAAGCCAGCGCAAGGTCACCTGCTCCAGTTCGGTGACGGCCGGCGAGGTTTTCCACAGCATGCCGTTACCGTTCAGGGCGGCGGTCAGCAGTTCGCCCAGAATACCCGCGGGCGGCGCGGAGTTGGCGAAGTAGGCCATGAAACCGGGGTGGTTCCAGTGAGTCATCGCCGGAACGATGAGGCGTTCGAAGTCGGCGAGGATGGCCTCCATGGGCTCGCCCGTTTCGGGGCCGGAGGCGGGTAGCGCATCGGTCAGTTCCCCGGGCTTCACGGGCGGGAGCACGGGGTATCGATCGGCATGCGCCAGATAGTCGGCGACCCAATCGATCGCCTGATAGCCGTAACGGCGGAATTCTTCAGGAGTCATTTTAGTGGACGGTAACCGTGCCGGGGGACAACAGCTTTTGCGCCGCATCGGCCGGAACCTTCCAGTTTCGGTCAAAACGGCCCTCCGCGACTACATTTGTGAGCGAACCTTTGAAAAGAATGTAGTCGCCGAAGGAACTGAGCAGCCGGAGTTGCTCGGGGGCCAGGGAATTGCCGCTCCGATTGGCCTCGTCTGCGCCAGTCCACCAGGGCAGGCCGGAACTGACCAGGGCATAGTGTTTGCCGATGGGGGCGATGAACAGGAGGCCAAAGTCAGCCGCCGCGGGACTGAGCGCCAGGGGCAGGGAAGGGGCGAAACGCGCGATCACGGAGTTGGTCTCGGGCGTGCCAAACAGGATCAGGTCGGCCGAATCGAGGTCGGCGGCGGTGACGGCCGTGTCGGCCTTAACCGCCAGCGATAAGGCTAGGCGCGAGCGCGCGGTGGACCAGGCGGCGGCGGTTTCGGCAATCTTGCGGCGGGCTTCCAGTTCCTCAGCGGTGCGGGCGCCGGAGCCTCCGTAGACATAGATCTGGCGCGCGGACACGGCTTCGGAAATGGGGCCTTCGGCTCCGGGGCGCTTTCCAGTAGGTTCAAAGCGGCCGGATTGCCAGCGGCCTGCGGACTTGGTGAACGAGAGGGAGGGAGATGGCTTCACACGTACGGGTGTGGCATCGATCGACACTGTCAAAACCGAGCTAGAGGCAGGCGGAACCGCCTGCCCCACCTGCCTCACCAGCGGGAGATGAGCCGGCGCTACGGTGATCGTGAAACCCTCGATGTTTTGCGTCTGGATGTGAAACTCGCCGTTGGCGGTCCATTCCGCGTCGATGGAGGCCGCCATCCCCGGTGTCAGGCCATCGATGCGCACCCAATACGCCGAGCTATATCGATAGGAGCGCGTCACGAAGCGCACGCGGTCGGGAAATGGATTGCGGCGGAACTTCGCGAACCAATCGAAGATGGCGCCGTTGCGGTAGGCCAGGTCCCAGGCATTGTGGCGCACTCCGGGGAACTCCAGATAGTCGGCGGTTACACCGGAGTCCTGCAACTTCCGCTGCCATCGGCGAGAGGTTTCGACGGATGCCACAGGGTCCTGGTCGCCATGAAACAGGCGGATGGGCAACTGGAGTCCGTTGGGCGCCAACTCCTCCGCAACGCCGCCCGGCAAGGGAGATACGGGCGCCACCGCGGCCCAAACGTCCGGTCGTGTCAGAGCGAGCCAGAGGGCGCCAGCCCCGCCCATCGAGATGCCGGTGAGATAGATGCGGTCCTCGTCCACAGGAAAGCGGCGTTTGACGTCCGCCAGCATGTCGTACACGTCCTTCTCGGCGATCCCCTGGTAACCCATGGTGCCGCGCGCGTAGGGGCAGGCGATGATGAAGTCGACGTCCCGGACGGGTGGAAAGTAGCGCATGTCTTCGGTATCGGCCTCGCCTCCCAGGCGGGTGGCCGCCCCGAAGAGCGATCGCAGATTCAGGCGGTGGTTGGAATCCTCCTGGTGCAGGCTGACGACCAGCGGGTATTTCTTCCCTGGGTCGAAAGACTTCGGGAGGTAGAGGGCGTAGGGCTGGTTGGAATCGTCCACGTCGGAGTGAAAGGTGGAAAGCTGCGGTCCGGTTCGGAGGGTGTCGGGGGCAGACTGGGCGAGAAGGGTGAGGGCGGCGAGGAGTGCGATGGTAGTGGGGCGGGCAATCCTGCCCGTAGCCGCCTTTTGAGGCGGCTCTTTGAGGCCAGTCACGAGTCTTCGCGGCTTGTGGGCGACGGCTGGGCAGTAGCCGCCTTTCAGCCGGCATACAGGCGAAACCGCCTGTCCCACCAGGAGCCAGCAGCGCCAGCGGGCTGTCCTAAAAATGGCCAATCCCCAGAGGCCAGATGAAAGCCGGCGGCAGCCACGATTGGCTACCCCACTGAGCAGTGTGCTACGCATTGGCGGACATTTTCTTCACGGCCGGGAGCCAGCCTTGAAACCACTCGCGGAATTCGGCCAGGAGCCGCTCCTTTCCGGGCGAAAGAGGAACTGACTCGGGCCCTGTCTTCAGTCCTCGCAGGCCCGTCGCCACCTTCACGACGATGGGCTGCGGGAAACGGACCTCCCATTCCAGAAATGCCTGCAGAGCGCAGTCGAGCCGTTCGATTTCGTCGGGCCGGCCGGCGGTGATCGCGCGGTCCAAGGCCATCACCAGCTCCGGCACGGCGCACGCTGCCGCGGAGACCGCGCCCGGCCGGAAGTTGGCAGGCGAGACCGCCCCGCGGCAACGCGCGCGTGCAAAGATCGTATCGCTGCCCACTAACAGTTGGCAGGAGCATCTGGCCGTAGCGGCCTGCAGACAGGTAAACGATTCCAGGCTGCCGCTCGAATCCTCCACGCCAGCGAAGAGGCCCGTCTGGAGCAGGTCGAGCGCCGCCTCCACGGGGATCGGGCTGCTGGATGCGGGCGTGTTCGAAAGGAAGGTTTCGGCGCCGGACCCCAATTGGGCGGCGAAGCGCCGGTAGAATTCCACCACATCGTCGGGGTCGTATCGAAAGAAGAACGGCGGAGGGAGAAGGAGTCCGGCCGCGCCGGCTTCGCGGGCTTCCCGCGCCAGGGAGACCGAGATGTCCATGGTGGCGCTGCCCACGCCCACGAGTACGGGCACGCGGCTACGCTTGACCGCCAGGTAGACCAACCGCGTCCGCTCGTCCACGTTGAAGGCCGGGTACTCGCCATAGTCGCTGAACAGCACTATGCCGCGCACACCGGCCGCGCACAAGTGGTCGATGAGTTCGAAGGCCGCACCCAAATCGATTTCGCCCTGCTTGCCGCGGGGCGTGATGGCGGCGACGTTTACGCCCTGGAACCCGGTCATTTCAAATGGCGTTCCTGCGGTTCACTGTATCATATACGGTTCGTTCCCACTTCGCGCGCTGACCGGGTAGTTGGGTTTGTGGGGGGCAAACGCACCTTGCTCGGCTGTTTCTGGAGGTTGCATCGGCGTGTCCGGTGATACCCTGATTACGGTTCGGGACCACTCCATCAGTACCTTATCCAGTACTTCCATGGCTGGAACGAACCCTCTCATTCGGTTCCAATGGTACTTCGAGAGAAAAGTACTATGACACCTGAAGCCCACACCCTGTATTCGATGCTGCTGTTCTCTGCGCTGGTTGCCTTGCAGCACTGGTCGAACCGGAGGCACCGCATCTCCCAACGCTACCGGGCGGGAGTGGCCGTGGCGCTGAAGTGCCCGGCGCCTATGAATCGGCTAGGGTAGTTTCGACTGGACGATTGAGGTAATGGCGACGGCCGCCTTGAAGGCGGCTGCAGCCAGGATTGGCTGCCCCACAAAGGCTGGTCTACGGTCTCCGTTCTTTCAATTCCCGCTCGGCGCGGAACCAATCTTCCAACTCCGAGCCTCCCTGGCATCCGCGCGCTAACCAATAGGAATAGGCCAGCTCGCCGATTGCGCCTTGAGTCGGTGCGCCCAAGCCCCCTGATGTCCCTCCCAGCTCACCTTCCACCGCTTGGTTTTGTTCCGTATGGCAGGTTCTGTCACCCAAACTAGAGCCGCGGCGGTCGCGTCTGGTGTGCGTGTGTCCACAGAAATGGGGCATAAAGAGTACAGAACACACTATAAACCAGTACGAACCGGATTGATATACTCCCGTCCGTTGACCTTGGAAAAACTCTATTAGCTGGACAAGCTAAAAGCATACGCCACCTTTGTGCCAGGATAGAGTTGGGAGGAAAAGTGGCATCCATGCATAAGCCGTTCCATCGAAGAGATTTCGTCAAGTCCGCAGCCGGATTCGGAGTGGTGCTGGGGTTGGCGGGCAGCGCGACAGGTGCGGCGCAGGGCATGTACGTTTCGCTGCATAGCAGCCTGGTGGGTGGGAAGGTGGCATGGCCTGAGTTCGTCCGTCTGGCGGCGCGTGTGGGCTACGGCGGGGCGGACTTGAACCTCGCGGGGGCGATGAAGGAAGGTCTGGAGGCGACCCGCGCCTTGTACGCGGAACTGAAACTCCGGGTTGGTTTCACTGGTTTGCCAGTTACCGTCACGCGGGATGAGGCCGCCTTTAAGAGCGGGATGGCGGGACTGGAAGCCGCTGCGAAGTTCGCCTCGGACGTGGGTTGTAACCGCATGGCGGTGGTGGTGCCGGCGGCCAGTGCGACCCCCAAACCAGAATTGCGGAAGACCCTGAAGGACCGGTTCACCGAGGTGGCCAAGGTCCTTGGCGGCCAGAACGTCCGGTTGGGCTTCGAGTTCCTGGGTCCCAAGCAGTTTCGGCTAAAGCCGCTGACGGAGTTCATCTGGCGGATGAACGACATGCTGGAGTTCGCCAAGGAGTGCGGCCCGAATGTGGGACTGACTCTGGACGCCTGGCACTGGCACCATGCCGGCGCCAGCGTGGCCGATATCATCGCGGCGGGCAAGTCCCGGATCGTCATCATCCACGTGTCGGACGCGGCGAAGATGGCGCCGGAGGAGGTGAAGGATAACCAGCGGTTGATGCCCGGAGAAGGAGTGATCCACCTGGTGGAGTTCTTCCGGGCTCTGAAGCAGATCGGCTACGAGGATGGAATCAGCCCGGAGCCTCTCGGCCGGATCCCGGCGAGCATGTCGGCCGAGGAGGGCGCCAGGTTGGGCCTCGACACCACGCTCGCCGTAATGCGCAAGGCGGGCGTGATCGCGTAGGGTATGCTTTAGCTTGCCCAGTCGGAAGAGAACAACAAGTCTGCACGGGGCAAGCTAAAGCATACCGTACGGGAGCTGAACGGGAACTTACCTTTCGGCGCGGGTTCTAAATCAACCAAAAATCAACCAGGAACCAATAATGTCCTTTTGGCAGCAACTTCAGATCCTCGCCCGGGATCTGAAATACGCGGCGCGCGGATTCCGGCGCACTCCATTGTTCACGTTCACGGCAGTCTTCGCGATCGCGCTCGGTAGCGGCGCGGGGACGGCGGTCTTCAGCGTGGTGGATCGCATCCTGTTCCCGAGCTTGCCATACCCGGACTCCGGCCGTCTGGTTTCGTTCGGCATGACGGCGCCCATCGCCCCGCGAGAGTTCATGCTGGCGTACGACTACCTGGATTGGCGCGAATCGCAGACGCCCTTTGCGTCGATGGGTTCGTGGAGCGGGATCGGCGATTGCGATCTCACGGAGTCTAACGCGGTGCGCTTGCGCTGCGGACTGGGAACACACGCGGTCCCATGCTCTACAACGTGATCGATATCCAAGGCCGGCCAAGGGTCGCCGATGGAACCGGAGGCTCGGTGAACTACCGGCAGGTAACGCCGGGGTATTTCGGTGCTTTGGGGGTTCCGATCCTGCGCGGCCAGGCGGATCGCGACCCGAACCGCAACGTAGTAATTCTTAGCGACACCCTGGCACGAAGGATGTTCCCTGGAGAAACGGCGCTCGGAAAGCAGATCCGGCCGGGGCGGGTCGGCCCCTGGCTGACGGTGATCGGGGTGGCAGAAAATGTGAAGAATAGCGGCCTCGCGCAGAAGGACGATCCTGAGTTCTACACGGTCCGGAAGCATCGGGCGGAGGTGATTGGGCGGGGAGCCATAGCGGTGATCCGCACCGTCGTGAACCCGGGCGGCCTGCCCACCGCTGTGCGAGCGGAAGTGGCGGGCCTTGACCACGCCCTGCCCGTCAAACTGGAAACCATGGACCAACGGGTGGGAACCCTGGCCGAGCGTCCTCGCTTCAACGCCCTGCTGCTCGGCATCTTCGCGGGAATGGGAGTGCTGCTGGCGGCCGTCGGGTTGTACGGCGTGGCTTCGTTCCTGGTGGCGCAGCGGGTGCAGGAGATCGGCGTGCGCATGGCACTGGGGGCTACTCCTGGCGCCATTGCGGTTCTGGTATTGAAGCAATCGGCCCAATGGACGGCGGCGGGGACGGTCGTGGGGCTGGCCGGATCTCTGTTTGCGGTGCGCTGGCTGGCGGCGATGCTATTCGGGGTGTCGGCGCGAGACCCGTGGATGTTGGCGGCGCCGGCCGTGCTGCTGTTCGGGATCGCGCTGGCGGCGGCATGGGTGCCATCGAGGCGTGCGGCCCGGGTGGATCCGATCGAAGCGCTGCGGCAGGAGTGAAGGGGCCCCGGCGGTGGCGTCAGGCCGGTCCCTTTCTCTGCTTGGGACCCAGCATCAGGACGAGAAACTCCTGCGCATCCGGCTGGTCGCGAATCACCATCCAACTCCTGAAGGCATCCGCTACAGAATCAATCTGCAATTCAACTTGCTTCCGGCTCCATGGCTGCGCAACGTCATAGTCCGCATCCTCCCGCCGCTCCTGTGCCTGGATAAAGGCCTTTGCCACCGCCCGCAGATGGTCTTGTGAAGTGGCACGCTTTTCGAACGGCGGAATCACGGAATTGACACCCGGGACCTTGTAACAGGCTTGCTTCATCTTGCCGTGTTCGAAAACGCGGCCGAGCAAAGGACGGAGTTCGGATTGACTCCAGTTCGCGGTGGCTTCATCAATCACAAGGTGAAATAGAGCATAGTAAGCTGTTGAAACCGCTCTTCTGAGGCTGGCCTGCTGAGGGTTGGCGCCATCCAGTTGGGCAATGCGCCTGGCGAGATCGAGCAGTTCCTCGGCAAAGGTCATGGCTCACGCCCAAGCCGGTTCCTGCATCGCCTCTTGCTCGGACTGGGCGCGGAAGTTGAAATAGGCGTAAACACCCCACCTCTCCTCAGGTTGCAGCTCCTCTTCGATCACATTGGAAACGTCTTGAGTCGCGTCTAAGAGCTTGTCCTTCACTAAAGACGAATCCGGCATCACGACTCTGAATTTGACCGCCGGGTCGCCCGTCGAGTCGTAGTCCAAGCTGTAGCGGATACGGATCACCTTGTCCCCAAGTTTCTGCTCCACCTTCGCCACTTCGTCCGCGAACTCGCGTGGGCGAGCGAATGCTCTCGTGTACATGATTGTATTATCTCTCTCCACATGGAGAAGGGCCAACCCTTGTTCGCATGCCTCCCACGTATCGCGGCGTTCAGGACTGCTGTTCTTGTTGGCACATGCGTCGCTCACAAGGACGGCCCGCCCTTCGCGGCGATAGCGATTTCCACCCACGCTTTTTGTGACAATGGAACAGGCCCATGTACCTGTTTCATCTCTTCCGCTCGTTCCTGCCGCTACACAATCCGATCGGCTTCGGTGCGTCCGATTTCGTGGAACTCGCCCTCGCGATCCTGCTCGTCGGGCTGGTGCTGGCGCGCGCCTGGCTGGCGCCAGCCGCTCAAAAGCTGGCACACCATACGGGATGGTGCATGCTATTCCTGGGCACGCTCGTCGTGGTGCTCCGGTTGGCGCTTCTTCCCTTGCACCCCGTCCCCACGCCGGCGGGCTCCGACGATTTCAGCTACATTCTGTTAGGCGACACCCTGGCCCACTTCCGCCTGGCGAACCCGCCTCATCCGATGCACCAGTTCTTCGAGACGACCTTTGTCCTGCAGAATCCCAGCTACGGTTCCATCTATGAAATCGGTCCGAGTATCGCCCTCGCGGTCGGACAGCTCGTGTTCGGTGTTCCTTGGGTGGGAGTGCTGCTTTCGATGGGATTGCTCGCCGCGTTGTGTTACTGGATGCTGCGCGGCTGGACCTCGCCGGGGTGGGCACTGGTGGGAGGACTTCTGGCGGTTTGCGAGTTCGGCCCCCTCAATAGTTGGATGAATCGTTATTGGGGTGGCGCGGCTTCGGCCATTGCGGGCTGCCTGGTGTTCGGAGCCTTGCCGCGGATGCGGGAGCGGGCCCGGACTCGCGACGCCGTCCTGTTGGGCGTGGGGCTGGGCCTGCAGATGCTCACTCGTCCATACGAATCGTTGTTTCTGGACCTGAGTGCAGTCCTGTTCTTTCTGCCCGAACTGCGCCGCGGAAAGGAATGGCGCCGGCTCGCCAGGACCGCGATGCCCGCCTTGTTGGCCCTAGTCCCGGCTGTCGGTCTGCTGCTGTGCCATAACCGCGCCGTGACGGGCAGTTGGACCACTCTTCCTTATGCCCTCAGCCGGTATCGATACGGCGTACCGACCACGTTCACGTTCCAGCCGAATCCCGTTCCTCACGCCACACTCACCGAGGCGCAGCATCTCTACTATTTAGGTCAGGCCGACGTCCACGGGGGTACCGACACGGTCGCCGGCTACTTCGAACGCCTTGTGAGCCGCGCCGCGTTCTACCGCTTCTTCTTTCTGCCTCCGCTCTGCCTGGCGCTGCCGTTCTTTCTGCCGTTTCTCCGCGAATTCCGGTACGCGTGGATCGCACTGACCATCCTGATTTTTGCCCTCGGCACGAATTTCTATCCGTACTTTTTCCCTCACTACGTCGCGGCGGTCACGTGCCTGTTCGTTCTGGTGAGTGTCAGCGGGCTGCGGCGGCTGAGTGAGTGGAAGATCCGGGGCTCGGAAACGGGACAGCTCGCTGCTGTAGGGATTCTGCTGCTCTCGGCGACCCATTTTCTGTTCTGGTACGGGGTCCATGTGCAGGGAGACGAACAGATCCTGTGGACGATGACGGCATACGAAACCGTGCCAGGGATCAATTTCGGCGATCCGGAAGGGCGGGTGGCGATCAACAAGCGCCTCGCGGAGGCGCCTGGGCGGCAACTGGTTTTCGTTCGCTACTTCCCTACTCACGGCTATCTGGAGTGGATCCACAACGATGCCGACATCGACAACGCGCGGGTGGTGTGGGCGCTGGAACTCAGTCCTGACGAGAACGCAAAGCTGGAACACCTTTACCCCGACCGGAAGGTCTGGCTGATGGAGCCGGACGCCCAGCCGCCGAAGCTGGTTCCGTATCCAGCGAGGCACGGGCCTTTTCTGACGGTGGAGTAGGCAACCGCTGCGAGGCCAGACTCGTCATCAACCGGCCGGGACCTTCATGGCTTCTCGAAAACCGCGAGCAACGACTGCCCGAAGGGTGGCCGCGCCACTCCCTCGACCGCCGAAATCAGGGGCACCAGATAGCGGTCAAAGACTTCGATTTGTTCCTCTGACTGGGCTTCGCGCTTCAGAATATGGGAATTCGCCCACCAACCGAAGAAGCCGATGCAGTTGGAGTAGTGAAGCTTCCGGATCCGTAACCCCGTTCGGCCAGCCAACTGGCGGAGCGCGCCGCGGCTGTAGCGCCGATGATGGCCCAGGTTCCTGTCGATAGGTCCATACAGGGTTTGAAATGCTGGCACCAACACGACGATTGCACTGCCTGGAGCCAGAACGGCAGCCATGGCCTTAAGGGCTGCACCATCATCCTCGATGTGCTCCAACACGTTCAGGCACACGCAGGAATCCGGGCGGAGCCTGGCCAAATCGCGGAATTCCGGAGACAGGACGTCACAGGCAAAGGCATGAAGGTTCGGCCGATTCCCGTACCGTCGTTTCAGTCGCTGGATGCATTGCGGCTCGATGTCCACGGCGATGACGGCCTCCCGGTCCAGCAGCGTCCCGGTGAAGTTCCCCAGACCGCATCCCACCTCCAGGACCCGGCGTCCCAATTCCTTTCGGACGAGACGGCTCTGCCACGCGAAGTACCGGTCCGCACTCTTCATCCGGTCCTGGTCTTCCAGGGTGTAAGTCGTCCTGTCCACTGTGTCCGCGGCCTATTGATCTACGACTGGCTTCCGCCTGCCGGTGTTGGGTTTCATTTTAGTTTAGAACTTCCGTTGGCAACCTGCCCCACAAGACCAAGCTCTGGCAGAATACAGATTGGCAATGTTCTGGTCTAATCTGCTTTGCGCCGTTGTGCCCGCTCGCAGTCCGAACGAATTTGGTCCAGCCGACCTCCTGGAGTTGACGTTCGCCGCGCTACTCGTCGGGGTGGCGCTGCTCTGGCGCCCGTGGATTGAGCCGCACGCCCGCCGGTTCGCGGAGAGGACCGGTTGGTGCATGCTGCTTCTGGCAGTCCTGCCCGTGGCGCTCCGGCTGCTGCTGTTGGGACATCATCCGGTCCCCACGCCCGATGTGTATGACGAGTTTTCGCACCTGCTCGTCGCCGACACCCTGCGGCACTTTCGCCTGGCGAATCCACCGCTGGCGATGCCCCAGTTCTTCGAGACGTTTTTTGTCCTCCAGGAACCGACTTACAGTTCCATCTATCCTCTCGGACAGGGCCTCGCGATGGCGATCGGGTGGAGCATTTTTGGCGCGCCCTGGGCGGGAGTGCTGATGGCGGTGGCGGCGTTCTGCTCGCTGTGCTACTGGATGCTGCGTGGCTGGACGACGCCGGGCTGGGCGCTCCTCGGAGGGCTCCTGGCGGTGATCCAATTCGGTCCGCTGAACCAGTGGACCAACAGCTACTGGGGAGGCGCGCTGGCCGCCGCGGCGGGGTGCCTGGTGTTCGGCGCGATACCGAGACTTCGCGCGAATGGCAGTCCGCGCGATGCCGTGCTGTTGGGCGCGGGGCTGGGACTGCACTTGCTCATTCGCCAGTTCGAGTCCCTCTTTCTGTTCATGGCGGTGATTTTGTTCTTCTTGCCTGCGATTCGCATGGCGATCCGCGTCCGTCCGTCGCCGGTACCTGGAAAGAACCGCCCGCTGCCGGGCGCCCCCGTGGCGCAGGCGGTCGCCGCCCGCGCATCTGGATTCTCAGCATCAGGCCGACTAGCAGCAGTGGTGGCATTAGCGCTGCTCCCCGCGGTGCTGCTCACGCTGATGCAGAACCGCATGGTTACGGGCAGTTGGACGACCGTACC
>PMTT01000371.1 GCA_003167275.1 Bryobacterales bacterium
TTGACCTCAGGAGTTCAGAGACTTGTCTCGGCGCAGTCTCGGGTTGCCCGTCAGATCTGGGACCGGGGCGAGATTTCGACCTTGCCACCTCAGGGAAATACGCCACGGTACGAGCGAAAAGGTGTACTAAGCTGGCCCGCCCGCAAACCACCCGCGCACCTTGCCGGTATTCAAGTACACCAGCAGAATCACCGCCAGGACGCGCTCGGCGATCCCCTGCATTGCCTGCAGTCCCCCCATCAACAGGAGCATCTTGAAGGTCGCCAGTTCCCCGACGCACCGAATGAGGATGACCCATCGTGCCCATCCCTCTCCCATCGAGTAGGAGCGAATGACAATGGCGGTAAAGCAGATATAGATAGCGAAGAGAGCCGCGAACCAAATGGAGTCCGGCTCGCCCCAGCGGATGAAAATGAGGGTCAGAAAGTTGAGAAGGTGAAGCAGGATCGCGGAGATGGTGATGCCCAAAGGACGAGAGGAACGGGGGGCTTCCATGCTTCGTACAGTGTGTCATGGGGGCGGTCCCTGGGCAACACTGACTTAAGGCTTACAACCATATCACACAGAAGCCCAGGCGCCGTCGTCGCCCGCGGGTCCCGATCCGACGAGAAGGACGACTGCGGCCAACTCCCAGCTAATTTACTGGCTAGGCCGAATGATTATGCCTCCGACCTGCAACCGGGTCGAGGGCGGGGCAGGCTGGGAACAGGTCAGAGTGGCTGTCCCCGTGCACACGAGAAGCCTGCCCTGGTAATCGCCGGCGATCGCCAGTTTGCCATCGGGCGAGGTGGCGACTTTGGTCAACAGCGCGCCCGCCGCGGGACTAGCGCCCTGGGGCTTTCCGTCGGCGCTCCAGATCCGGATGGTGGAATCGCGGCCTACGCTGATGATGCGCCCGTCGGAGGTGAATTGCAGGCTCAGCACTCCGCCGGGGGGCGTCCCGTAGACTTGCGGGCCGGGCTTGGGGGTATGGGCCTTGGCGATGGTGGCGACGGGGAAGCCGTCGGCGACGTTCCAGACGATGATTTGGCCATCTTCGCTGCCCGACGCCAGCAACTGGCTGTCGCCGCGCCAACTCAGCGAGGTGATGGAGTCCTTGTGGTCGGCCAGGTTGCCGGCGCTGCCGCCCGACGCGGCTTCCCAGAGGAAGATGCCGCCGCTTCGGTCGCCGGTGGCGAGACGCGTGCCATCGGGGCTGAATTCGATGGCCGTGATCCAGTCGGTATGCTTCTTGATCTGGTAGAGTTCCTTGCCATCCGCCACCGAGAAGACCTTGACGATCTTGGCGGGGCCTCCGAGGGCCACCAGTTGACCATCGGCGCTGAGATCGGCTGCCAGCACCACGTCCCTCTCGTTCCCGAATACCCCCAATCGCTTGCCGCTGCGGACGTCGTAGAGCACGACCTTACCGGACTCGACACCACGCCCGCCGGCGGCCAGCAGGGTGGCGCCGTCGCGGCTGAAGCGCAGCGCGTAGGGGATGCCCTCGGGGAACGACAGCTCGCCGTCGGGACCGCGCTGGTTGAGGTTGTAGAGGTAGATTCGTTCGTGGCCCGCGACGGCCAGTAGCGGAGCCCAAGGGCTGGCGGCCATGGCCGTCACAGGGTGCGCTCGGGATGGCTCGTCCATAGCGAAAGGCGGCAGCGATTGTGGCATGGCGGGAGCGCCGGCAGGCTTGTTGAGGGCGGTCGGTTTGAAATCGAGGCTCGGAGCCACCGGGCCTTTGGGCTGGCTGGTGGCGGTTTCGAGAACTCCGCTGGCGATCCACTCGCGGATCGTGGTGATGGCGGCATCGGGGATCTTGGGGTTGCCCAGCGGCATCTGCGGAGCGCCTTCTTCGCGCGCGACGGCCTTGTAGAGAAGGCTCGAAGCAGCGCGGCCGGGAATCACCGCATCGCCCGATCCGCCGCCCTTCAGCACGCCCGAGTAGGCCTCCAGGTTGAGACCCGAACGCATTTCGCTGGCGTTGTGGCAGCCGAAACAATAGCGCGCGAAGATGGGCTTCACATCGTCGTCGTAGTTGGGGTGCTTACCCGTCTGGGCAGGCAGCGGCACACACAGCAACACACCTAGCAGCCCAGACAGGAATGCCGCGACATGACGCTGTGCCACCAGCACTAGATCCTGGACCGCCAGATTTGGGCCTATTGGGGCACCGCTTGCTGACGCGCGCGGCTCGGTTCCGAGCCACGACCGTGAGAAGGCGTGAAGAAATCGCCCGCAAGCGGGTGGGGCAGGCGGAGACCGCCTGCCCCACAAAACCAACAAACCGAGCCACGACCGTGAGGGAGTGGTTTCCCGCAAGCGCACGTCATCAGGCGGTCGAAGACCTAGTGATTGAAAGCGAATTCGGTGGAGTTCAGCAGTGCCCATAGGACGTCTTCGTATGCTTTGCGGTCGGTCGCGTTGGCCGCCACGAGCGGCAGCAGGCGCTTCTTTTCGGGTTCGGAAGGCTTGCGGCTGAGCGTCCGGATGAACAGTTCGTCCAGAATCTCTTCAGGCTTCCGGCCAGCCTTCAGCATTCCCGAAATCACCGTGCTCTTGCCGAGCTTGCCTTCGATGGTGTCGCCGTTCAACAGGTGCAGCGCCTGGGCCAGGGTCGGCTCCAGACGGGTCTCCGATACGTTCACCGATTCGCGCGGGCACAGCCCGAAGGTCTTGAGGAAATAGTTGTTGGCGCGATTGCCGCCCTCGAACAACTGCACGGCGCGGAAACCGTTGGGAGTCTCGTTGAATGTGGATGGCGTAGCGGTCGCTTCGGCGATGGAATCGAGAAGCACGTCGGCGCGCAGGCGGCGCAGGCGGGCGTGCGAGAACTGCGCATCGTCGTCGCGGTTGGTCGGATTGGTGGCGGCGGCGAGTTGGTAGGTGCGCGAGTTGCAGATGTCGCGGATCAAGCGCTTGGCATCGAAATCGTACGACGCCAGCCGCCGCCCAAGTTCCTCCAGCAACTCGCGATTGCTGGGCGGATTGCTGATGCGCACGTCGTCCACCGGTTCGACGATGCCGCGTCCGAAGAACTGCGCCCAGATGCGGTTGGCCAGGTTCTGGCGGAAAAGGGCGTTGTCCTTGGAGGTGAGCCACTCGGCCAGCGCCAAGCGCGGGTCCTTGCCCTTGGTGTCCGGTGCGTCTCCACCCAGAAAATGCGCAGGCACGGGATGACCATCCAGCAAGTGCTTGGCGGGAGCCGCATTGGGGTCGTCGTAGATGTAGAACTCGCGCTCTTCGGATGCCTGCTTGCGCTTCACGCCGGTGAAGAAGCTGACGAAGCCGTAGTAGTCGTCCTGCGTCCAGCGGTCGAAGGGGTGGTTGTGGCACTGGGCGCACTGCACGCGGACACCGGTGAAGACCTGCGCAACATCCTGCGCCACGGCCTTGGGATCGTATTGCCCCTGAGGCAGCATAGTGTACAGGTTCACCGCCGGATTCTGGAAGTTGCTTCCCGCGCTCGCGATCTGGGTCCGGACGAACTGGTCGAGCGGCACGTCCCGCTTCACCTGGTCGTGGATCCATTGGTAGTATTCGTACGCCGCTTTGCGGTCGGTGCCGAAGGCGCTGTTGTTGTCGCTGCGGACCTTGAGGGCTTCGGCCCACCGGGTGGTCCACAGGTCGGCGAATTCGTCACGTTCCAGCAACTCGTCAATCAGGCGGGCGCGTTTGTCGCGGGCGTGGTCCTTGACGAACCGCGCGTATTCCTCGGGCGTGGGCGGCAGGCCGATAACATCCAGGTACGCGCGCCGCAGAAACTCCTCGTCGGTAGCGAGAGTGCTGGGGAGAATGCGCAGGTTCTTGAGCTTGGCGTACACCAGGTCGTCGATGTAGTTATTGGAGGCGGCCTTGGGCCATTTGAAACTGCCCGGCGGAAGGACAATGATCTCCGCGCCAGTGGTGAACTTGGCGAAGCGGGCGAAAACGAAAGTGTCGCCCGTTTTGCCTGCGGTGACGGTGGCCTGGTCGTCGATATCGGCGGTGGTTTTGTTGTTGGTGAGGTAGAGCGCCAGGTTGTTGACTACCCGGGTGGTGCCGTCGGAGTACTTGGCAATCACCTGCAGCGGACGTTTGGTGTCTTTGCCGGAGAAGACCACCTTATCGGGCGTGAGCGAGATGCCGGTGACTGTCGGCAGGTTGGGGGCATCGTCGGGCGCGCCGGCTTCGATCCACTTCAAAACAGTGTTGTAGTATGGGCTGTCCGGCTTGAACCGGCGTCCGCCCGAGTGAGGCACCATGCCGGTAGCTTTGAGCAGCAGGAGGCTCTGTTTGGGTACGGCGAGGTCGAGGCGGCGGCCCACGATCTGCTGGGTGAGCCGGTAGTAGTCGCCGGCCGGGTCGTAGCCGAAGAGGCCCAGGTGGAAGCCGTCCTTGCCGGAGGCGGCGCCGTGGCACCCGCCACTGTTACAGCCCGCGCGGAAGAGAACCGGCTCCACGTCCAGTCGGAAAGATGGTGGAGGAATGGGGCCGATCAATGTCGGGGTGGTATTAGCGGCGAAGAGAGGGGCGGCGAGCGAGAGGGCCAAAAGGGCAAATCCTGCCTGCCAAGTTGGGAAAGAGTCTGGGGGGACAGGCATTGTGGGGCGGACCCCCTGGNNGGGCCGGACCCCCTGGTCCGCGCGGGTCCCCCCGGACCCGCTGCCGGCTATGGCATCAAATTCCGGCCCGATGCCAGCAGGCCGACGAGGGCGTCGGCCGCGGACCAGGGGGTCCGCCCCACCGCTTAAGTAAGTGCACAGTAGAGGGCGGAGTTTCATTTGTTGTGGCCCACCTCGGGGTTGACAGGCCCGGAGGCCTGTCCTACGGTCCTTGGTGCATCGATTCGCAGCACTCCGGAGCCGGTCTGCTGGCGGATGGTCTGGCCGTCTTCTGTGAACGCGACGTCACAGCCAATCCCTTTGTATAGTCCTGCCAGCGCGTCGGAATCCGCAGTCACGTGGAACACCACAGCCGTATCCTTCGAGGTGATCTGCGGGGCTGGGTCCACCAGCTTCACGCCTTTTGGCAACTGGCGTAGCGTGACCGTCGCCTTGCCGGGGAACGGCTGGTTCTGCTTGAGCGTTCCCACAATCTCGCCGGGCTTTCCCTGCTCCACGGACGAGCGGCCGAGGTCGATGGTGAGATAGGGCTCTGCGACTTTCAATTCCACGAACGGCGACGAAACGCGAATCCGGCCCACCCCACTATACGCATCGCCGACGCCGGCAGTGGAGGCGTTGACCGCCACCTGGTAAATGCCCGGTGCGGCCTTATCGTTCGCCTGAACGGTGAACGGCATTTCCGTTTTGTCGGCCGGAATGGTGACCGTGGCGCCCTTCGAGACGCCGGGCGGCAGCCAGTCGGGCTGCATTTCGATTGGGCCTTTGAAATCGCCATGCCGGACCACCTTTACCTTAAGCTGCAATTCGCTGCTCTGCGCCAGAGGAATACTGGGCTGCTCGAGTTCCAGGTCAAACGGCGCGGGGTCGGTGACGGCGAGCGCATACTTGTCGAGGAAGACGAAGTGCCACGGCATCTCGCCCGCCTGGTTGAGCAGCGCGAAGGCCTGGCGCGAGCCGGAATCCACGTGCGCTTTGCCGTCGACGGGCTTGACGACCAGATCGATCAGGGCCGCCTGCGGTTCGGCGTCGGCCGCGGCCACGAACTGTACCGGGACCCGGGCGGCGCCCTTGGTGACGTGTGGCGCGACCATGGTCACTCCGCGAGGCAGTCCCACCGCCTCCAGTTCCAGATCGCCCTTGTAGGTGTTGCCGAGCCCCTGGGCCAGTTGCACATCCAGGGTCCAGCGATTGCCCCGCGGCACCACCAGTCCGGTCAGGCGCGGCATCTGGTAGCCATCGGGCGCGGTGATGTGGGTATAAATCGAGTCTTGCAGCGCCTCGATTTCCACCCGATAAACGTGGTCCGGGCCCGCGCCGTTGGTGGAGTCTTCGATGCCGAGAATGTAGTCGCCATCGGCGGGCGCGCGGAAGACCGCGACCGGATCGAGTTGGTCTTTGATGTGCCAGTTACCGCGCGAAGAAGGCAGCCCCAGGTCCACCATGCGAGAGTCGTCGGCGTCCACGACGTGCTTTGGGTCTTTGGCCGACCGGATCCAGATTCTCGCATCGACGGGGGTTCCGAGCGAACGCGCGAACACCTGCACCTTCCACGCCTGCCCCTTCTTCGCCGCGAATTGATACGTGTGGGTCTCGCCAGGCTTGTCGAGAATGCCGTTCAACGCGGCGGGGAGAGTGGCCGGAGTGTTGGGGGTTCCGCTCCAAAGCACGTTGGGGTATGGCGACACGCGCAGCACGTTGGGCGAAGGCGGCCTCTCGGCTACCGAGCCCGCGAAGTAATCGAAGTTCCCGGGCTTGGCGGGAAGTGTGATGGGTTCGGTGCGCTCGCCGGCTGGGTCGCCGAGAATGCGCGCCTCGATGACGCCGCCGGCCGTGCCGCCCGCCGGGAAGATGGCGGTGGGCCGCGAGAAACTCCCGATGTGCGCGCGATACCAGGCCTGGCGGGGCGGAGTGAACACCTGCTGGCGGATTTCGATGAAGTAACTGCCCGTCCGCGGCACGATCAGGGACAGCACGGGGTCCTGGACGTACAAAGTGCTGTCGTCGTTCTTGCCGAGTTCTTTGCCATCGGCATCGAGGATGCGCACCATGAGGTCGTTTTCGCCGCCAAAGTGCAGCGTGCCGAGTCGCGCCGCTTCCACTTCCACGGAAAGGCGCTGGCCCTGTTTCGCCTCCACGCGATAAAAATCCAGATCCATGTCCGGCCCCGGGAGGATTTGGCCTTCGACCGTGGAGTTCAAGGGCACCGGCATGGCTTTGGCGATGCTGTCGTTCTCGCCGATCTTGGTTTCCATTTCGTACACCGTACGGAATGGACTCACCCAGAAGGTGACGGCGTCACTGAGCGCGGTGGCGGTGCGGACGCGCAGCACGTGCTCCCCCAGAGGACAATCGGGCGCGATCTGGAAGCGCACCTTGAAGCCATCGCCGGGTTTGGGAAGCGACTCGAAGCTGGAGGCTTTGATGCCAGGCTGGTAGAACAGGATCTCGCGCGGATTCTCGAGCGACCGGCCGTGAAAGATCACCTCCACCACGGCGCCGCGTCCGCCCCCTCGTGGCAGCAGGTAGTCCACCATGTACTGGATGTCGGCGTGAAGCGGCACGGCAGCAAGCAGGATGACGAACATCGCAAAGGCGGCGGTGCTTACACGCTCCCGGGAATTTCGGCGTTCGCCGGCAATCGCTCCCTCACGGTCGCGGCTCGGTTTGGTGGGACAGGCGGTTCCGCCTGTCTCGCCCGCTTGCGGGCGCATCTTCTGACGTTCGCCGCTCGGCACCTCACGCTGCATCGGCAAGACTGCAACCGAGGGCACGACTGCAACCGAGCCGCGACCGTGAGGGAGCGGTTGCTGGGTGAGGATTTCCCGAAGGGCAGCGAGTCGCTTCATACTTCAGCCAAGCAATCCCTCCACCACCTTGCCGTCGCGGACGATGTCGATGGGGCGGCCGCCTGGCGCCAGCAAACGATCGGTGGAATCGATGCCCACCTGGTGATACACGGTCGCGAGAAAATCCTCCACGGTGACCGCGTCGCGATCGGGTTCACTGGCGGTGGCGTTGGACGCGCCGTAGATCTGGCCGCGCGCGATTCCGCCGCCGGCCATCGCATACGAGTAGACCCGCGCCCAGTGATCGCGGCCGGCGTTCTCGTTGATCTTAGGCGTCCGGCCGAATTCCGAAGTGACCATGACGAGCGTGGAGTCCAGCAGGCCGCGCTGGTCGAGGTCGGCGATGAGGCCGGCGAAGGCGTGATCGAATGCCGGCATGCCATCGCCCACTGCCTCCTTAATGCGCTGATGGTTGTCCCAACCCTGCGCACCGTTGTACATCACCGTTACCAGACGGACGCCGGCTTCCACCAGCCTCCGCGCCAGCATCAACTGGCGGCCGATGCCGAGCACACGTCCACGCAGATTGTATTCCCCATAGAGTTTGGTCATCGCCTCGGGCTCGCCCTCTAGCGAGAATGCCTTGCGCGCGGCCGACGAGCTGATCAGCTTATAAGCCTGCTGATAGAACTCACCCATCGCGTCCAGTTCCGCGGGATTCGACTCCACCTGCCGGAAGTGATCCTCCAGCGCCTCGCGGGCGGTGCGGCGGCGGTCGAAGCGGTCGTCGGTGATGCCCTTGGGGAGCGAGATGTCGCGCACCTGGAAATTCTTCTGGCCCGGGTCGGCGCCCAACTCAAAGGAGCCGAACTTGGAACTCAGGTAGCCCGTGCCGGCCTGCGGCGGAACGTTCGGCACGCCCACATAAGCCGGCAGATTGTTCCGCGATCCGAACTGGTTCGACACCACGGCCCCGAGCGACGGGTGCTGGATGGCGGGCGTCGGGAGGTAGCCCGTGAACATCTGGTAGGTCGCCTGAGCGTGGTCTGGGATGCGGCCGGTGATGGAGCGCACCACCGTGATCTTGTCGGCGATCTGCGCCGAATGGGACAGGTTCTCGCTGAACACCACACCGGGGAGCTTGGTTTTCACCACGCCGAGCGGACCGCGGTATTCGATGGGGGCCTCGGGCTTGGGATCCCAGGACTCCTGATGCGCCAGCCCGCCGGGGAGGATGATCTGGATAACGCTCTTCGCCTTCCCCTCGGCGCGCCTCACACCGCCCGAAGCTGGGAGCACGACACTGGCCCGCGCAGTGGATCGGAAGAGTTCCGGCAGGCTCAGTCCGAGACCTCCCAGCAAGCCCACCTGGATGAAACTGCGGCGCCCGAAAGCGGTCAGATAGCGCGGTCCGGGGCAGTTGCAATCATTCGGTCGGTCCATCGATGGTCCCCTCTCTGATTTCCTACCTTATACGCAGGATAGCGCTTAAGCGCACCCATGATTTCCTATGAACCTCCTAACCCGGTCTTGGTGCGAGAAGTTGCTCCTGTCAGGACAGGAGGCCGGCTGATACGGGTTCGTCTTCACAGTAAAGCAATCGGCGGAATGGGGGAAAACATTAGGGCCGTCAGCTCAGAAAGGCAAGAAAAGGCAAGAAAAGAACGTTAGCCACCGAAGAACACGGATGAACACAGATAACAAAACAAATGGGTTATGGGCGTTCATCGGTGGCTAGATGTTCTTCGGCCGTTCT
>PMTT01000369.1 GCA_003167275.1 Bryobacterales bacterium
GCCTGTTGGGCGCGCTGTTGCTGCGGCTGGGCTTGTTGCCTCTGCTGTTGCTGTTGCTTTTGCTGAGTCTGTTGGGCCCTCTGCTGCGGCTGGGCTGGTTGGGCGGGCCGTTGCTGCTTTTGCTGCGGCTGCGCCTGCTGGGNNGGCTGGGCCTGTTGCGGCCGCTGTTGCTGTTGCTGGGGCTGTTGGGCCCGCTGCTGTGGCGGCTGGCGAGCGGGCTGCTGTGCTTCGGGCTGCCTCTGCTGTTGCTGTTGCGGCTGCGCCTGAGGACGCTGCTGTTGTGCGGCCGGCGGCGCGGCTTGCTTTTGCCCAGCCTGCTCCCGTTCCGGCTTGCCCTGCTTCTCCTGCTCCCCGTTGGCAGCAGCCATCGCTCCCAAAAGCAGAAGCAGGCCCGAAGCACTCATCACGCGAACCAATTTCATAGTCACGTCAGTACCTCCTATTTGCTGGAGTCCACAGCGACGTATTCCACGGGTTGTGGAGCAATTGGGACCACGGCGGCAGGCACTGCGACACGCTCCGGAACGACCACCGGGACCAGCACCGGCGCCCTCTCCGTGGGCTTGTCGGCTGTTCCGTAATCGGCGGCAGACTGCGTGGCGCAGGAAATATGCCGGGCGCCGGTATCTTTCAAGGTCTTCATCGCCCGGTCACACCATTCGTGACTGTCGCAATGAACCGACATCAGAATGCCCCCGCGCCGGATTCGCCCCGCATAGCGCCTGGCGACATACTCGGTCCGGCGCATGCCGGCCAGCAATCCCATGATCCAACCCAGCGCACCGAGGGCGGCGGCTCCAGCCAAAGCGGCCAGCACCGGTCCCGCCGCCACGAGCGGCCCGAAACTGGCGGTGGTCACGGTCTGTATGGAGACGAACCAAGCCAATGCAGCGCCAATCAGGGCACCCGCTGCCGCGCCTGCCGCCGCGCCCTCCAGACCCTTGGTGCGGTACTCATGCCCAAAATCTTTGGAGCCTTGGTTGTCGGACGAGAGGACCGAGATGTCCATCGCCCGATACCCCGTTTTCTGCAGGACGTTGACTGCGTCCGAAACCGTTGTCCGATCCGGATAGATTCCCATCACCGATATGTTGCTTGCCATTTTAGTTCCTCTTTGGAAGTAGCATCTGGTGTCAGTGCACGGGCCGGGCCAAACGCCGCGAACCGGCGGGCTGCGGAGTCCAGGATCAGGAGGGCCCGTGTCAGTGCAGAATCTGCCTTGGGGAATGCAGATTTCTCTGAGCGAAAAGGCCGCCTCGGCGGTTTGCGGTTAACCTCGTCCCTCAAAACGCGGCGATTCCGAATGGCGGCAAACGTGCCAGAGATGTGGTGTCCGGGACTAGGATGACTCACGCCGGCTCAGCAGGAGTTGGCGATGCTAGTTCGGCCGCCAAGGCGGCCGGTTGTCAGGGAATGGCAGGCGTCACCGCAAGCGGCGCCGCCCACAACTGTAGAATAAGGAATAGGGGGCTGGCCACGTGGCCGGTGGGAGTGAGCTTGAAACACGCTTCGGTTGTTCACGACATACGAATCCTGGTCATTGAAGACAACGGCTCAGACGTCTTCCTTCTCGACCGGGCTCTGAAAAAGCAGGATCTCCGATTTGAGCTGGTCCACCTGATGAGCGGCGGCCAAGCCATCGCTTTCATCCGCAGGCAAGGGGCTTATGCGGAATCGGCGATTCCTAACCTGATCCTGGTGGACTTGAACCTGTCCAAGTATACCGGCGAAGACATTTTGCGCGAGATCCGAAGCGCTAAACACCTCGGCGGGGTTCCGGTGTGCGTGTGGAGTTCTTCGCAGTCGCGGAAAGACGAGGCCGTGCTCAAGAACCTGGGAGTCTCCCAATTCATCACCAAGCCTTCAGGACTGGATCAGTTCATGGAGATCGGCAAGACGATCAAGGATCTACTGGCAACTCCGCAGGCCGCTTAGGGCTCAGTGGCACAGGCATTCTTGCCTGTGTTGGTTTTCCAGGGCAAGAAAGACCAACACAGGCAAGAATGCCTGTGCCATTTTGCTTTGGGGCGGCGTTACCATTTCATAGAGTTGGCACTGTGCGTGCTCAGAACATTAGACTCCAGTTCCAGTGATGGCGCCTGTTCGATCCGGCGAGAAAGCAAAAGGTGAGTGTGGAAAAGAAGATCGGCGGTCGTCGGACCGGCAGGGCTGTACCGATAGCCATGAGTGCCGCCGCGGCAGGGGCTATTTCTCCCGTGCCGGCAAACGACCAGATGACAGACGACAACGAAAGCCGTCCGGCTGTCCCGCGGATCGTGGGCATTGGCGCTTCCGCCGGCGGACTCGAGGCGTTCACCGAGTTGCTCAGCTATCTGCCCGCCGATACCGGCATGGCATTCGTGCTGATTCAGCACCTTGACCCGAGCCACGATAGCCATCTGACGCAGTTGCTTTCCAAAGCAACCACCATGCCCGTCTCCGAAGTGAAAGGCGAAACTCGCGCCGAAGCCAATCATGTCTATGCCATTCCGCCGCGCTACAATCTGGGGATTTCCGATGGATTCCTGCTTACGCCGCCCCGGCCGGACAGTGGGCGTAACATGCCGGTCGATGCTTTTCTCCGCGCCCTGGCGGAAGACCGCGGCAGCCAGGCCGTCGGCGTGATTCTGTCGGGAACCGCTTCCGATGGGACGCTGGGCCTGCATGCGATCAAGGCCGCCGGTGGTATCACCTTGGTTCAAGAGCTGGTGACCGCAAAGTTCGAGGGCATGCCGAGAAGCGCCATCTCCTCCGGTATGGCGGATTTTGTCCTGCCGCCGGAGGGAATCGCGCGCCAATTGGCTGACCTCGCGCGCGCTCCACAGGTTCCGAAGGACATTGGGGAACTCGCCGATGAGCCGGGGGATCGAGACGTGGCCAAGATACTCCGGCTGGTGCGGAACTCGACCGGAGTGGATTTCACGCACTACAAGCACAGCACCCTCACGCGACGCATCAGGCGGCGCATGACCCTCCGCGGATTCGCCAGGCTGGAAGACTATAGCCGGGATCTGGAGAAGAACCGCGAGGAAGTCAACACCCTATGCGAGAACTGTCTGATCACGGTCACAGCGTTCTTTCGGGAACCAGGGGTCTTCGAGGACCTAAAGAAGACCGTCTTCCCTGCCCTGGTAGAGAATCGAGGGCCCGAGGATCCAATCCGGATCTGGGTGCCTGGATGCGCCACCGGCGAAGAAGCCTATTCCATCGCCATCTGCCTTATGGAACTGATGGACGCCACGAAGGCGGACCTACGATTCGAGATTTTCGCCACCGACATCAGTGAGGTGGCCATCGCCAAGGCTCGCGCCGGCATATACACGGACGCCGCATTGGCGAATGTCTCGCCGCAACGGTTGGCGCGCTTCTTCACCCGCACGGATCGGGGTTACCAGATCGCAAGGGTGATCCGTGACGCCTGCGTTTTTGCGCGGCACAACGTGACGCAGGACCCGCCTTTCTCCAAACTGGACCTGATCAGTTTCTGTAACGTGCTGATCTACCTGGGAGCCGACTTACAACGCAAGGTGTTATCGGTCTTGCATTACGCACTCAAGCCAACGGGCTTCCTGGTGCTCGGTCCTTCGGAGAGCATCGGCACGCTTTCCGATTCATTTCATCAAGTGGCGAGGACGCACAAGATCTATCGCATCGGGCAGGCCGAAAGCGCGTCGATGCCACATCTGAGCGGAGGCCGCCGCGCCGAAAGCCGCGTGGGGCTCCGGCAGAGAATTGCGGAGGACCGGGTGGCGCAGGACGTGCTGCGCGAGGCCGACCGGCTGGCGCTGGCCGAACATGGTCCCTCGGGCGCCATCGTTGACGACGCCCTGAACATCGTCCAGGTGCGAGGCCGCACCGCGCCGTACCTGGAACTTTCGCCGGGCGGCCCGACCCAGAACATTCTCAGACTGGCGCGCGAAGGCTTGATCGCGGGCTTGGGCAAGGCCATCGAAAACGCCAGGCAAACCAACGCCGCGGTCAAAGAAGACGCCTTCCGGATCGAAGACGGTGGCCGGTTACAGGACGTGGCCATCCAGGTAATCCCGTTCACAGGCTCGTCCTCGGCCGACGACCGCTATTTCCTGGTCCAGTTCGAGGACGCCCAGGCGAAGGTTGGCCCGGGCGAAATCGACAAGCCCGCGGTCGAGGACAACCAGGGAAGTGCCCGGCTACGGCGCGAACTGTTAGCAACCAAAGAGTATCTGCAATCCATCGCGGAGGAGAATGCCACCACCCTGCAGGAGCTCAGGGCGGCCAACGAAGAGGCGCAGGCGGGCAATGAGGAGCTGGAAACCGCGCAGGAAGAGCTGGAGTCGGCCAACGAAGAGCTGAACACGCTCAACGAAGAGCTGAAGATCAGCAACCTGGAATTCAGCAAGGTCAACCGGGATCTGGCCAATCTGCTGGAGAGCCTCAGCATCCCGCTGGTGATGGTCGGGCGAGATCTGCGCATACGCCGGTTTACGCGCGCGATTGAACCGATGTTGAACCTGATCCCCGCCGATGTGGGACGCTCGATCACCGATCTTCAGGCGCAAATGGAGCTGCCCGAACTCAGGCGGCTGCTGTTGGATGCCATGGAGGGCCGCAGCCGCAAACCGCGCGACATCCGCGATTCTCACGGCCACTGGTATTCGTTGCACATCCTGCCGTCGGTGGGGCCGGACGGCAGAACCGACGGCGCGGTGCTGATGTTGATCGATATCGATGCCGCCAAGCGCGGTCTGGACTTCGCCGAGGCGATCGTGGAGACGGTGCGCGAGCCCCTGGTGATCCTGAATCAGAACCTCGAAGTCATCAAAGCCAACAAGACGTTCTACGCGACATTTCACAGCTCCCCGGAGGAGACCGAGCGCCGCCGGATCTACGACCTCGGAAACGGGCAGTGGAACATCCCCAAGCTGCGCGAACTGCTGGAGAACATGCTTCCCACGCACTCCACGTTCCGGGACTTCGAGGTGACCCACGAATTTGAACATGTGGGACGGAAAGTGATGCTGCTCAACGCCAGCGAGATCTTCGATCCGAATGCGCAGGCTCGGACGATTCTGCTGGCGATTGAGGACGCAACCGACCGCAAGCGGGCGGAGGAAGCGCTCAAGACGACCAACGCCGAACTGCAGCATTTTGCGTATGCACTGACGCACGACTTGCAGGAGCCGATCCGGATGGTAGTGAACTTCAACCAACTCCTGGAGCAGGAGTGCCAAGGCAAACTGGGCGACGATGCCGACCGGTTCATCGCCTACTCCGTGGAGGGCGCGCTCAGAATCGAAGCCCTGCTGAAGAGCCTGCTGGCGTATTGGGAGATTACCGAGCGAAGACACAGCGAGTTCGCCCCAACCGATTCCGGCGCTGTTCTGGTCCAGGCCCAGCTCAACCTGAAGGCCGCCATTGAGGAGAGTGGCGCGATCGTTACTTCCGATCCGTTGCCGACAGTGGTAGCCGAAGAGGCGATGTTGACCATGCTTTTTCAGAACCTGATTTCCAATTCGATCAAGTTCAGAGGGGACGTGGCGCCGAAAATCCAGGTCTCGGCACAGAAGGATCCGGAGGGGTGGTTGTTCTCGGTGCGGGACAACGGTATCGGCATCGAACCGCAAGACAGCGACCGGGTGTTCGGAATGTTCAAACGCCTGCATGGAAGCGAAATCCCCGGTACCGGCATCGGTCTCGCCCTTTGCCGGAAGATTGTGGAGCGCAGGGGTGGACGAATCTGGGTGGAATCGGAAGCCGGCCACGGTGCCACGTTCAAGTTCATCGTTCCGGCGGTCCTCAAGGAGACCGGCCTACGACGGGCCGACTGACAATGGGCAGCCCCAGCCAAAACCGCACCGAAATCGAGCGTTTGCGCCAGGAACTCGAAGCGGAAACGGGGCGGTGCATCGATCTCCGGAGGCAATTGGACCGGGCGAGCGCGGAGTTTGGGGAGTTTATCTCGATAGCGGCTCATAATCTGCGCGAGCCGCTGCGGGACATGGCCTGCTTCAGTCAGTTGATAGCGGAGAACCATGCCGCCGGCCTGGATCCGGAGGCCGGCGTTTTCCTTGGGCGAATACAAGAGGGGGCACAAAGAATGCAATCGCTGCTGGCGGACGTGGTGGACTACTGGGCTAATTGTGGGGGAGGCTTTCATTCCTCCCGAACTGAAATGGAAGCCGCACTGGGCCAGGCGACGCTCTACGCGGGCCGGCAGATCGCGGAACGGAGCGCAACGGTTACGCATGACCCCTTGCCGCCGGTCATAGGCGACTTCGAAATCGTGACCAAGGTCCTGCATCACCTGGTGAGAAATGCCATCGAGTACAGCGCCGCGGCCCCTCCGCGCGTTCACATTTCCTGCACCCGGATGGATCCGCATTGGGTATTCTCAGTGGAAGACAACGGGCCTGGTATCGAGTTGGAATTCCAAGGCCGCATCTTCGGCGTGTTTAAGCGCCTGCACGGGAAGGAATACCCCGGGAGCGGCCTCGGACTGGCATTCTGCAAGAAGGCCATCGAGTGGCATGGCGGCCGGATCTGGATGGAGTCAACGCCGGGATCGGGATCGACATTCTATTTCACCATGCCGGCGGCCGACTGACATTGTCTCTTGTTGCTTTCCTAAGTTGGTTTTCTCACGTTGCTTGCCCCGGTTGCTTGCCTCAGCCTGCACTCAGCCTGGCCTAACTCACCAGCTACTTGGCCCGGCTACTGACTGCGGCGCCGATCAGGGCGAGGTCATGCGAAGTCGGCACGATCTCGAAGAAGGTCCCCTGCAAAGGACTCATTTTGACCATGTCCTGCAGATACCGGTTGAGCAGGTTCAGGTCCACGAAATCGGTGTTCGGGCCGGCCAGGTAAAAGCGCCCTGGGCCGTCGAGGTGCACGTTGGTAGCGGTCGCGGCTGCCAGCGCGCGATGCCACAGCTTGACGAAGTCGCCGGCGCGGGTATCGCCCTGGCGCGCGAGAGTGAAAACATCCTCCGGTTCCATGTCGAGGAAACGCAGGCGCATGGCGCGGTTGCCCATGATGCCTTCCAGATGCCCCTCCCCGCCACACCCGCAGAAACGCTCTTTGGGGTCGAGGCTAACCACCATGTGTCCGCCCTCGCACACACTTTCATTCGAGGGATAACGGCCGAAGCCGATGCCGTCGCCCAGATACCAGACCCGAATCAGCTTCTCGAGTACACCGTGGGTTGCCGCGATGCCTGCTGCCAGCGCGTCGGCATCGTTCATCACCGTGACCGGAGCATCGATCCCGGCGGCCTTGAGAGCGCACGACAGACGCTCCCGGATATTCAGCCCCTTGAGCTGCGCCAGATTGGGCGAATCGTCAATGATACCGTTGCGCACGATTCCCGGGAAACCGGCTCCTACGGAATCCACCGGCTCACCTTCGTGGAGCATGTCTACCTGCTCGAGAATCCGCGCGACCATGTCGTCCGCCGGAACGGATCTGAGGTCGACCTCATCTCTCTGGCCCGGTTCGGGATACATTCGCACCGACCCGAGCTTGGTGCCCTCCACCATCCCCACCCAGATGTAGCGTGTTGCTAGCACCCCGATGCTGCGCCCCATTTGAAGCCTCCCTGACACAGGCAACATTGCCCGTGATACTAAAACCGCATCAGCTTGTTAACGCCGTTGAAAGCCGCCTGTTTGTAACATTCGGCTAGAGTGGGATAGTTAAACACCGTCTCCACGAAGTAATCGATCTTGCCCTTCAGGATCATCACCGCCTGACCGATGTGCAGCAATTCCGTGGCCCCTTCCCCAATAATGTGCACACCCAGGATTTCACGGGTCTCGCGGTGGAAGATGAGCTTCAGGCGGCCTGTGGTATCGCCCCGGATCTGCCCGCGCGCGGTCTCGCGATAATACGACACCCCGACCTCGTACGGCACGTCCGCCGCGGTCAACTGCTCCTCCGTCTGCCCGGTGAAGGAGATCTCGGGGATCGTGTAGATCCCGTACGGATAGGTTTCGGGGTTGGACTGAATCTTCAATCCGCACGCATTGGCGGCGGCTATACGGCCCTGTTCCATGGACACCGAAGCCAGGCTCGGGAACCCGATGACATCGCCCACGGCATAGATGTTGGGTACCTTGGTGCGGTACTCGGCATCCACCGAAATCCGGCCGCGGTTGTCGGCGGTCAGACCGGCGGCCGGCAGATTCAACTCGTCGACGTTGCCGGAGCGGCCCACCGCGTAGAGCAGGGCATCGCCAACCACGCGCTTCTTGCTCTCCAGGTTGGCCACCACGGCGCCATCGGCCATCTCTTCCACGCTGGCGACCCCTTCGTTCAGCCGCATGGTGACGCGATGGTCGCGGAGATGGTAGCTGAGCGCTTCGATGATTTCTGCGTCTGCGAATTCCAGCAGGCGCGGCCGTTTTTCCACCAGGATCACGCGCACGCCCAGGATGGCAAACATGCAGGCGTACTCCACCCCGATCACACCGCCGCCCACCACGATCAGGGTTCTCGGGATATTCGGCATCTCGAGAATCTGGTCGCTGTTCATGATCGTGCGGCCATTGATCGGTACCGTCTTGGAACTGGCCGGCTTGGTGCCGGTGGCGATGATGATGATGGGGGCTTCGAAATCGGCCTGCCCGCTGGAGTTCTCCACACGGACATGCGTGGCGTCCAGGAAGCTGGCCCGGCCATTGATCACGTCCACGCCGTTGCGGGCCAACTGGGCCTGGGTCACATCGGCCTCGGTCTTGATCACCTGGGTCACCCGGAACCCCAGGTCGGCCATGCTGATCTTTTCCTTGACCTTATAATTAATGCCGTAAATGCCCTGGAACTGGAAGCCCGAGAGATGCATCACGGCTTCCCGCATCGTCTTGCTGGGAATGGTGCCGGTGTTGATGCAAGCGCCGCCGACGATCTCGCGCTGCTCAATCACGGCCACCTTGCGGCCGCACTTCGAGCCCTGGATGGCGGCGCGCTGGCCCGATGGGCCAGAGCCGATAACGATGAGATCGTAGTTGCGCATAGTGTAGGACCGCTCCCTGACGGTCGCGGCTCGGTTGTCAGGGAGCGGTTTTCGTCTCTCTTACTTAGCTATTGAACCGTTTTTCGATTTCTTCCCAGTTAACCACATTCCACCACGCCGCCAAATAGTCCGGACGACGATTTTGGTACTTCAGGTAATAGGCGTGCTCCCAAACATCCAAACCCATCACCGGGGACTTCCCTTCCATTACCGGGCTGTCCTGATTCGCAGTGGAGTAGATCTCGATCTTACCACTAGATTTCACCAACCAGGCCCATCCGGAGCCAAAACGTGTGGCCCCCGCGGCATTGAATTTCTCTTTGAAGCTGTCGAAGCTGCCGAAGGCGCCGATAATCGCCTTGGATACGTGTCCGACCGGCGCCCCGCCGCCGCCCGGCTTCATGATGGTCCAGAACATGGAGTGGTTGATGTGGCCACCGCCGTTGTTGCGTACCGCAGTGCGAATGCCTTCGGGCACGATCGCGCAGTTGTTGGCCAGCAACTCCTCCACGGTCTTACCGGCCAGGTCGGGCGCCGATTCCAACGCCTTGTTCAGGTTGGTGACGTATGCGTTGTGGTGTTTGCCATGGTGGATCTCCATCGTCATTTTGTCGATGTGAGGTTCCAGTGCATCGGTGGCATAAGGCAGCGGCGGTAATGTGAATGGCATATCGATTCTCCTTTATCTCCTCGTAGCGGCGCTACGAACGTGTTCGCTCAAATGCATCGGCGAGCCGGAACATCGTGGTCTCGTCGAAATGCCGGGTCAGGATCTGCATCCCGACCGGCAGCCCGGCAGCGGTGGTTCCGCATGGGACGCTCATGCACGGAATGCCCGCCAGACTGCCGGTAATGGTATAGATGTCCGAGAGGTACATGGCGATGGGGTCGTCGACTTTTTCTCCCAGCTTGAAGGCCGGGAACGGCGAAACCGGCGCCACGATCGCATCCACCTCTTGAAACGCATTCGCAAAGTCGCGCGCAATCAACGAGCGCACCTTCTGCGCCTTCACGTAATACGCGTCGTAATAGCCATGGCTGAGCACGTAAGTACCCAACATGATGCGGCGCTTGCATTCCGCGCCGAAGCCTTCGCCGCGGGTGTTCCGGTACAGATCCGCCAGCGTCTCCGAACTCGCCGAGCGTGCCGTGTAGCGCACGCCGTCAAACCGGGCGAGATTCGAACTGGCCTCCGCCGTGGAAATAATGTAATAGCACGCGATGGCGTAGCCGGTGGCCGGCATGCTGATTTCGCGCACCTCGCATCCCAGGCGCTGGAACACTTCGACGCCCTGTGAGATCAGGTCGCCCGTTTCACTCGTCAAGTCTTTTAGATACTCGCGGGGTAGCCCAAGCTTCAAGCCTTTTACCTGGCCGTCGAGCAGTGCGGGATAATCCGGCACAGGCGCGGCCGCCGAGGTAGAGTCGCACGGATCGTGGCCCGCGATCACGCCGAGCAGCGTGGCGGCATCTCTCACAGTCCGGGCCAGCGGGCCGATGTGGTCGAGCGAACTGGCGTGCGCCGTGAGTCCATAGCGGGAAACCCGGCCATAGGTCGGGCAGACTCCCACCACGCCGCAAAACGAAGCCGGCTGGCGGATGGAGCCCCCGGTATCCGAGCCGAGCGCCACCACGGCCGTACCCTGCGCGACCGCCGCCGCCGATCCGCCGCTGGTGCCGCCCGGCACGCGCGTCGGGTCCACGGGGTTCAAGACCGGCCCGAAGGCCGAGTTCTCGTTCGACGAACCCATGGCGAACTCATCGCAGTTGGTCTTCCCGATCAGGACGCCACCGGCCTGCTCCAGGCGAACCACCGCCGTGGCGTCGTACGGGGGAATGTAGTGGGCCAGGAGCCGCGAGCCGCAGGTGGTCCTCAGGCCCTTGGTGACGATGACGTCCTTAACGGCGATCGGCACGCCCGCCAGCGGACCGGGTTCTTCGCCGCGCGCCAGTTGCTCATCCACGCGCTTCGCGGCCGCCAGCGCACGTTCCGGAGAGAAGTGCAGGTAGGCGTTGGTGCGCGGGTTCTCCGCCTCGGCAAACTTGAGGGCATCGGTGGCCAGTTCGGTGGCGCTCGCCTGGCGCGAAAGGAGCGCCGCCCGCACGGAATCGATCGTCACCGCTCAATCACCTTCGGCACTTTGAAATAGCCGGCACCAGCTTGCGGCGCGTTCCGCAAGGCGGCCTGGTTGCCGAGCGGCGCCACCACCACGTCGGCGCGCAGGGTGGCCGTTTCCTCCGC
>PMTT01000420.1 GCA_003167275.1 Bryobacterales bacterium
CACCTGCTGGACCTGGCTCGTGACCGCGATCCTCGGGTTGCTTGGTTTCGCCGTGCTGCTTTCCGCGGGCGTGCTGCTGCTGCTGGATCGCACGGTCGGCACCAGTTTCTTCCTGCCGTCAGGCCTGATGATCAGCGACCACATCCTGACCGCTCACAAGGGCGGATCGCCGTTGCTCTGGCAGCACCTGTTCTGGTTCTTCGGACACCCCGAAGTCTACATCGCGATTCTGCCCGGAATGGGTGTGACGTCGCAATTGCTGGCCACCTTCTCGCGTAAGCCGATCTTCGGCTACAAGGCCATGGTGTACGCGATCCTGAGCATCGGTTTCCTGGGCTTCCTGGTTTGGGGCCACCACATGTTCATGAGCGGGATGAATCCTTACTCGGCCATGGCGTTCTCGATTCTCACCATGTGCATCGGGGTGCCCTCCGCCATCAAGACCTTCAACTGGATAGGCACGCTGTGGAACGGCAAGATCCATTTCGACACAGCGATGATGTTCGCGCTGGGCTTCGTCTCCCTGTTCGTGACCGGCGGCGTCAGCGGCATCTTCCTGGGCCAGCCGGCGCTCGACCTGTACTTCCACGACACCTACTTCGTGGTGGGCCACTTCCACATGATCATGGGCGTGGCGGCCATCTTCGGGATGTTCGCGGGCACCTTCTACTGGTTCCCCAAGGCGTCCGGGCGGATGATGAATGAGACGCTCGGAAAGATCCACTTCTACTGCACCTTCATCGGCGTGTACGCCATCTTCACGCCGATGCATTATCTGGGACTGGCCGGCAATCCGCGGCGCTACTCGGCCTTCACCGATGTCGAATACCTGGCCAAGCTGATCCCCGTGCACGTGTTCATGAGCTACGCGGCCTACTTTACGGCCGCGGTCCAGATCATTTTCGTGATCAACCTGTTCTGGAGCATGAAGAAGGGCGCGAAGGCCCCCGACAATCCGTGGCATGCCACGACGCTGGAGTGGTCCATACCTTCGCCGCCGCCCTTCGACAATTTCGCCGGCGTGCATCCGGTGGTGAACCACGGTCCCTACGAGTACAGTGTCCCGGGCGTGGAGGCCGATTTTGTGATGCAGACAGACCCGCCTTCGGGCGTCCCTTCGGTGGTGTGACGCATCCATATGACTATGGCTGGATCTCTCACCCACGATATCGGCGTTAGCCGCCGGGCGTCGTTCACTGGATTATTCGTGCTGCTGGCTGCCAGCACCATGGTGTTTGCGGCCTTCAGCAGCGCGTTTGTAGTGCGGCGCGGCCTGTCGGACGACTGGACTTCGATGCACTGGCCCCCGATTCTGTTTGTGAATACGGTGGTCCTGCTGGCATCGAGTGTGGTTTTGGATCAATCCCGGCGCTCGCTGCGGTCGGGCGACCGTAGCGGGTTCAATCTGTGGTGGACCATCGCGACGGCACTCGGCATTTTGTTTCTCTGCGGCCAGGCGTTCGCCTGGTATCAGTTGAAGGCGGCGGGAGTTTTTGTCTCTTCCAATCCCAGCAGCTCCTTCTTTTACGTCTTCACCGCCGCGCATGCCTTCCACTTGATGGGCGGTGTAGCGGCGTTGCTTTACGTCGATGTGCAGGCGTTGCGGTTGCGGCTTGGCCCGGCCAAGCGGACCGCCATCGACGTCACCGCCATCTTCTGGCATTTTCTGGATGGCATCTGGCTGTATTTGATGATTCTATTTTACGTTTGGGGGTAAGGGATGTCGTCCCAAGTCAGCGTCGCCGCCCGGCCATCCGTATGGGATGGAGGGCAGTCGCCTTACGCGACCAACTCGAAGAAGTTCGGAATGTGGCTGTTCATCATTTCGGACTCGCTCACATTTTCGGCCTTGTTGTTCGCTTATACGTATAGCCGGGTGACCAACCCGGATTGGCCCAAGCCTTTCGATTTCACGCCGGCCATCATCTTCTCGACCGTAATGACGTTCTGCCTGCTCTCCAGCAGCTTGACCATGGTGATGGCGGTGAATGCCATGAACCACGGCAACCGCAAGGCGACCGCCGGTTGGATTCTGGCGACTATGGTTGGTGGAGGCGGGTTCGTGGTGCTCCACCTCAGTGAATGGCTGAAGCTGATCAATGTGGAGCATGTGACGGCGTTCGACAACCCCTGGGGCGTCCCGCTGTTCGGTGGCACGTTCTTCGCGCTTACGGGCCTGCACATGACTCACGTGATCATCGGATTGATCTACCTGGCGATCATGGGCCAGGGTGTGATGCGCGGGAAGTTCAAGGCCGAGGATGTGGAAGTCAGCGGCCTGTATTGGCACTTCGTCGACCTGGTGTGGATGTTTATCTTCCCGCTGGTCTATTTGATGTCGGCAAGGGTTGGATAAGAGGAGGACTCATGAGCACACATACTGAAGACGCCGCACATGTAGGAGCTACTCCGGTAACCTTCGCCAAGGTCTGGATCGTACTGCTGATCCTGACGGGCGTGGAGGTCCTGTTGGCCTATGAGCAGGTGCCTACTATGATCATGCTGACCATCCTGGTCGGTCTCTCGATCATTAAGGCCGCGTTGATCATCGCTTACTTCATGCATCTGAAATTCGAGAAGCTCAGCCTGTTCCTCACGCTGTTCCCGATGCTGATTTTCTGCATTGTGCTGATGCTGATCTTCCTCGGCGACGCCACCCGTATCCCCAACATGAGGCCGCCGGTATGAAGCGGCTGCTGCTGATCCCAGCCCTTTTCACGGCATTGTCGCTGCCCGTGGGTGCGCAGTGCGTGATGTGTTATCGCACCGCCCACGCGCAAAATGAAGCCCGTTCGCGGGTCATGAATTGGGGGATACTGATCTTGGGTGCTCCGCCGTTCCTGATCCTGGCGGGGTTCTGCGCGTTTGTATTTAAGAAGAACGAGGTCTGCGGCGGGGTTGATCGGCTGGATGAGCCCGAGAGCAAGTTTGACTTGAGGGATTCGGCGGATCACTGGAATCGATAATGTCCGACAGGCGGAAACGCCTGTCCCCACCGGGGCTGGCAACAAAGACAAATCAACAAAGACAAACCAACACAGGCAAGGATGCCCGTGTTACTTGAACATCGGCAAAGGGTCGATGGGGGTTCCTTCCCACCACTTTTTCTCCGGTCCCAGCTTGAACACGGCGAAATGTAAGTGGGGCGCGTTGGGCGAAGCGTTGCCCGTGCTTCCCACGTATCCCAATACCTGGCCCGCGCGGAGCAGGGTGCCATCCTGGATACCTGCGGCGTACCGGTCCAAGTGCGCGTAATAGTAACAATACGTCCGCGAATCGTCGAACTGATACACCGTGAGCCCGCCAGGCTTACTGGTGAACAGCTTGGCCACGTTCCCCTGGGCCACCGCCAGCACCGGCGTCCCGCGTGGGGCCATGATGTCCTGCGCTTCGTGTTTAAGCCCGCTGTGTATTTCGTTATAGGTGTCCGTCAGCTTGTGGGGATCGATCCCGGCTAGAGGCATCGCAAGGTGTGGAAGCCCCGTCCGGTCCGGCGCGATTCGATCGGCCTCGCCATGCCCGATGGGCGGACGCGGCCCGATGAGTGGCGGCTTGCCTGCCGGTACGGCGGGACCAACTGGCGGCGTGAGGGCCGGCACGGGCTGGCCGCCGGGCAGGGGCTCCTCAGGCGCCGACTCCGAAAAATCGAGAGGATCCATCACCGGCGGCGGCTGTGGCACCGGTTTCCCGGCTTCCGCCAAGAGGTCGCTGAGATTCCCCGTAGCAGGGGCCGGGAGGTTCGCCACGGTCACGGTCGTCGCCTGCGTCCTCGTCCACGGCGGCGCCGTGACGAGCGATCCCGATCGCCACAAAGCTACACCCAGGCACAGTGCGCCCGTGGCCATGCCTAATACAAATGCCGCTGCCATTCTCGCTCGCATATTTTACTCCTTTAAGACCGCCGGCGTCCCGGGCTTCACCATGGCCGCCAGTTCCAAGGCGTCCCAGTTCGTGAGCCGGATGCAGCCGTGCGACGTAGCATGCCCAATCGACGACGGCTCGGGTGTTCCGTGAATGCCGTAGTGGTCCTTGGAAAGGTCAATCCATACGGATCCCACTGGATTGTTCGGTCCGGGCTGGATCACCGCTTTTTCATCCGGACTCTTCGCGTCCCAGAACAGATTGGCGTCGTAGTGGAATTTGGGATTGCGCTCCACGCCGCGGATCTTCCATTCGCCGACGGGAAGCGGGTCGTGCTCGCTTCCGATGGTCGCCGAGAAGAAGGCCACCAGCTTGCCCCCGGCATCATAAGCCTGCACGGAGCTCTCGGATTTCGAAACCACCAGGTTGGCGGCCTTCGCCGGCGGCAAAGTGAGGACATTGGGGACGGTCACCGTCTGTTCCGCCTTAGAGAAGTCGGCTCGGGGATTAAGTGCTTTCAGCAGCCCCGGGCTCGCGTGGAAGCGCTCCGCCAGTGCTTCGAGCGGCGACGCATATCCTAGCGCCGGCAGCTTGGCCTGTTCCATCAAGTCTTCCGGGACGGGGACGAACGGGCCTTGCTCGTCCTCGGCGGTAATCCTGTAGTCCATGAGGGCCGGCGCGGTGTCCGCATTGAGCGCCTCCCAGGTGGCGGCGTCCACGATTCCGGTTACCGGCAACTGGCGGTCCTGCTGATAAGCTGCCAGGGTCTTACTCAGGTTAGATCCAAAGTCACCATCGATCTCGCCGCACGAAAAGTGGGCGCGGCCCAGCAGAATCTGCGCTCGCACTACGCCCGAACCTGTGTGACCTGCCGATACATTGGGCTGGATTGGGTTATTGATCGACGCGACGTCGAACAGGGGGCGCCGCTGCAGCACCACCGCCCGATCCGCGTGCCCTTTTTGCTTGCCTGCGTGCGCTTCAACACCGAGGACGGCCGTCGCGATGAGTGCAAATGTTGCCCAATAATGACGCATCTTGCCCGTGAACAGGCACGCCCGAAGCCCATGTACATCTGAGTACGGGTTTCGACGACCTCGGTGTGCGGGATTGGCCGGTGAGTGTGGTCCCGAGCGGGGTCGGCGCGGCCCGCCTGCGGTGGCGGGTGCGGACCTGCCTTACGTGCCGGTGACCGCGCCGCCGTCCACGCTGATCACCGCACCGCTGACGAACGAGGCTCCGTCCGAGGCTAGCCACAGGTAGGCGTTGGCGATATCCTCCGGTTGGCCCATGCGGCCGAGCGGGGTATGACTGACCAGCCCCTGCTGAATCTTCTCGGGCATCTGCCGGACCATCTCGGTGGCGATGAAGCCGGGCGCCACGGCGTTGACCCGGATGTGGTACTTGCCCAGTTCGCGCGCCCACACCCGCGTCATGCCGATGACTCCGGCCTTGGAGGCCACGTAATTCGTCTGGCCGAAGTTGCCATACAGACCCACCACGCTGGAGGCATTCAGGAT
>PMTT01000456.1 GCA_003167275.1 Bryobacterales bacterium
CGCAAGATGAAGCACTTCCAGGACCTGGGCCACACCGTCATTTTCCTGATCGGCGATATGACCGGCATCATCGGCGATCCCTCCGGCCGCAACCTCACGCGCCCGCCCATGACCCGCGACGCCATCGCCGTCAACGCCGAGACCTACAAGGCCCAGGTCTTCAAGATTCTCGACCCCGAAAAGACCGAAGTGCGGTTCAACAGCGACTGGCTGGCCCCGCTGAGATTTGAAGACCTGGTCCGCCTCTGCTCGAAGTACACCGTGGCCCGCATTCTGGAGCGCGATGACTTCTCCAAACGGTACAAGGAGGGCGTGCCCATCTCGGTGCATGAGTTGCTCTACCCGCTGGCGCAGGCCTACGATTCCGTGGCGCTGGAGTGTGACGTCGAAATGGGCGGCACCGACCAGAAATTCAACCTGCTGGTGGGCCGCGAGATCCAGAAGGATTTCGGCCAACCCCCGCAGATCGTTGCCACGGTGCCGATCTTAGAAGGCCTCGATGGCGTAAATAAGATGTCCAAGTCTCTGGGCAATTACATCGGGATCACCGAACCGCCCGAGGTCATGTTCCGCAAGGTGATGCAGGTCTCGGACGACCTGATGTATCGCTACTACGAGTTGCTGACCGACAAGAGCGTGGCCCAGATCGCTGCCATGCGCGCCACCATGCACCCGATGGAGGCCAAAATCGCGCTCGGCAAGCTGATCGTGACCGACTTCCACTCCGCGGCCGACGCGGACCACGCCGCCGAAGTCTTCAATCGCGTAGTCCGCCAGAAGGAAGCCCCGTCGGATATTCCCACGGTCCAGATGCCAGAAGGCATCGCCAAAGACGGCGTCATTCGCCTCGACAAGCTGCTAGCCAAGGTCAGCCTGGCGGAATCCGTCAGCGAGGCCGGCCGAAAGATCAAAGCAGGCGCAGTAGAAGTAAACGGCGAGCGGGTGAAGGAACTGACTCTGCCGACACCCGCCGCCGACCTCGTAATCCAAGTAGGCAAGCACTGGCGCAGAGTTACGACCCAGTAGGACAGACGATCGTTTTTCGTCGTCTGTCACCCGGCCGAAGACCACTATAATATAACGGGCCTCTGAGAGCTTTCCCATGATCGGCGTCACTGACAATCTGTCTCTCGCGGTGGACTCGATTCGTGCCCACAAACTCCGCGCCGCGCTCACGGTGGTCGGACTCACTATGGGGGTCGCCACCCTCATCGCCGTGATGACCCTGGTGCAGGGCGCCAATGTCTACGTCGAGCAGAAGATTGCCGACCTGGGCACCAACGTTTTCCGCATCGCCCGCACTCCCTTCGCCGTCACCGACTTCACCGTAGTGACTAAGGCGCTGCGCAACCGCTACCTCTACGTGGAAGATATGGAAGCGCTGGCCGAACAGTGCACGCACTGCCAGGAGGTGGGAGCTTCCTTAACCAGCACCAGCGACGTGCTCTACAAGAATCTGCAGCTCCAGGACGCCAACCTGATTGGCCACACGCCCACCATGGCGACCATCGACACCCGAACGGTCCAACTCGGCCGTTACTTCACGGAAGTGGAAGACCGCCATGCCGCCGCCGTCTGCCTGATCGGCGATCGCCTGGTCACCGAGTTCTTCCCCGACTCCGATCCCCTCGGCCGTGTGATTCGAGCCGCCGGCACGGAATTCACCGTGGTGGGAACCTTCGAGAAGATCGGCTCGGTACTGGGGCAAGACCAGGACACCTTCCTGGTGATTCCGCTGCGCACCTACCTGAAACTCCGCGGCCAGCGCAACAGCCTGCTGTTCAGCGTGAAGGCCGAAGGCAGCGAGCCAACTTTCTCCCTGGCCCAGGATGACGCCCGCCGCATCCTGCGCGCCCGCCGCCACGTGCAACCTGGCAAGGACGACGATTTCTTCATCGGAACCGCCGAGAGCTACATCTCCCTATGGAAAAGCATCAGCGGGGCATTCTTCGCGGTCTTCGTCATGGTCAGTTCGATCTCCGCGGTGGTAGGCGGGATCGTGATCATGAACGTCATGCTGGTGAGCGTCACCGAGCGAACCAAGGAGATCGGCGTGCGGCGCGCGGTGGGCGCCACACAGTCGGACGTTTTGCGGCAATTTCTGATGGAGAGCGTGCTGCAATGCCTGGCCGGCGGCGGCATTGGAGTCGCGATCGGCTTCGGTTGCGCGGTAGCGCTCCGCGAGTTGACCAGTTTCCCCGCGGCCGTCCAAACCTGGGTCGCTGCGCTGGGCGTAGTGTTAAGCTCGATCATCGGACTGTTCTTCGGCATCTATCCGGCTGTCAAAGCGTCCAAGCTGGATCCGGTAGTGGCGTTGCGCGCCGAGTGACGCGCTCGCGGGGTGAATCATGACGCGTTCGGAAATCAAAGAGAACCTGATAGTGGCGATGGACACCCTCCGCGCCCGCAAGATCCGCTCCGCACTGACGATTCTCGGTATCGTGATTGGCGTCACCAGCGTGATCTCCGTGGCGGCCATCATCGACGGATTGAACGGCTACATTCAGAACCGTGTGAAGTCGTTCGGATCGCGGTCCTTCTTCATCAGCCGGATCCCGCCTGGATTCACGGGACTCGGCCGCCTGCCGCAGAAGATCCGGACGCGCAAGTATCTGGAGATCGAAGATGCCCAGTACTTGAAAGAGACTGTACCGGGCCTCGACGTCTCGGCGGCCTTCGCCAACCGCATCGACTTCACCCAGTCGCAGCCCGACTCCGTCCGCTACGGCGATGAGCATGTGGAGCGCCTCATCGTCCGGGGCACGCAGCCGGAATTCGCGGTCGCCTTGCCGCTCTACACCGTGGCCACCGGGCGATATATTTCCCCCTTCGACGAGGAGCACGCGCGCAACGTGGTGGCAATCGGCGCCGCCATCGCGGATTCGCTCTTCCCCCACTCCGACCCGATCGGCAAAGAGGTCCGTCTGAATGGCCGCCTCTATGAGGTGATCGGCGTATTCGAGCGGGATCCAGGCCTCTTCGGAGGCTTCGGCGTGGACCAGTTCGCCTGCATCCCGCTCTCTAACTTTCACAAGAACTTCCCCGCAGTCCGCGATATCTTCCTGATCTTCACCGTGCGCGACGACGCCGACCTGGACACCGTACGCGACCAGGTAGTGGAAGCGATGCGCCGGCGCCGTAGGGTGCCCCACAACGCCGAGAACGATTTCGACGTGGCCGATCCGAACTTCTTCACCACCCTCTGGAATCAGCTCACCGGAGCGATGGCGTTGCTGACCGGCGTGATCAGTTCCATCGGCCTGCTGGTAGGCGGCATCGGAGTCATGAACATCATGCTGATCTCGGTCACCGAGCGCACCGGAGAGATCGGGATCCGCAAGGCGATCGGCGCGCGAAAGGCCGATATCCGCGTGCAGTTCCTGCTGGAAGCAGTCACTCTATCGGGCATCGGTGGAGTGCTCGGTATCCTGATGGGAGGCCTGATCTCCCTGTTGGTGCGTGCAGCGGTCTCGATCCCGGCAACGATCTCTCTGTTCTGGGTCGGGATGGGCGTAGCGATTGCAGTGAGCGTAGGCCTGTTCTTCGGATACTACCCCGCGAACCGGGCCGCGAATTTGGATCCCATCGTGTGTTTAAGGTATGAATAGGATGATGCAGCCGGGCGCCATCAAGTACGTTACGATTCGGGGATTCAAGAGTATTGCGGCTGTGGAGAAGCTGCCACTCGGGCCGATCAATGTGTTGATCGGTGCGAATGGCTCGGGGAAATCGAACTTCATTAGGGCGTTTGCGCTTCTCAACGCGATACTTGACGGCGAGGTAGAAGACTACGTTCAGACCGCGGGTGGGGCCGAGAAGTTGCTGCACTTCGGCTCGCAGACCACGAAGGAGATATACCTTTGGCTATTCTCTGAAGACGGAGCGTCTCTCCAGGCAACGCTCTCTCCTACGGAAGATGACAGCTTAGACTCGCGGCGCACGCACCAAGTGAAAAGCTTCAAACGGCCTTCTATTGCACCCTGGCGCGTCTACCATGTTCATGACACAAGCGCGTCTTCACCTATCCGGAAAACGGTCAAGGTGGACGACAATCGCTTCTTGCGTCCGGATGGGGCGAACCTGGCCGAATTCCTCCGCTACTTGCGAGTCGCACACGAAACCTCGTACAGCCTGATTCGAAGGACGGTACAACTCGTAGCCCCTTTCTTCGACGACTTCCAATTTGAGGCTCGCGACCTCGGGCCGGACGACATCAGGTTGGGATGGCGGCACAGGAATTCCGACCAGGACTTCGACGCCTCCTCGCTCTCGGATGGAACGCTCCGATTCATCCTTTTAGCCACGCTATTCCTCCAGCCTGTGCAACTACGGCCGTCCCTGATCCTGGTGGATGAACCGGAGCTTGGCCTGCACCCCTATGCCATTGGGTTGTTGCCCTCTCTGATTCGGATGGCCTCGGTGGAAACCCAGGTCATCGTGTCGACCCAGTCGTCGCGCTTACTGGATTATTTTGACCCGCGGGACGTGCTGGTCGCCGACCGCGTCCACGGCGGCACGCAAATCACGCGTCTAGACGCCTCACAACTGGCGGTCTGGCTTGAGGACTACAGCCTGGGACAACTCTGGGAGAAGAACGAGTTCGAGGGTCGGCCAGTCCCGGAACGATGATGCGCTTGCTGGTGCACGTGGAAGGTCAGACGGAGGAGAACTTTGTCAATGATGTCCTTCGGGATCACTTGGTTTCGAAAGGGTACGAGGCCGTCAGTGCCCGGATCGTGGGAAATGCCGGGGTTGGGCGCGGTGGAATCCGCAGTTGGCCTTCCGTACGACGTGAAATCATGAACAGCCTCAAGTCGGATCCGGGTTGCATCGCGACGACTATGGTGGACTACTATGGCCTGCCTCAGGATGGAGAGAAGGCGTGGCCTGGGCGGGCCGATGCCCCTCAGGTAAAGCCGATCGAGAGGGCTGCCTGCGTAGAAGACGCACTCGCCGCCAACCTGATCGCCACTATGGGCCGCCGTTTTGACCCGAGGCGCTTTGTGCCTTTTGTGGTAATGCATGAGTTCGAAGCCCTGCTTTTCAGTGATTGTGCTGCATTGAGCAGAGCCATCGGCCGTCCCGATCTAGAGTCCGGCTTCAGGGCGATCCGGAGTCAGTTCGCCACACCGGAGGAGATAGACGATTCGGTACAAACCGCGCCGTCGAAACGAATAGGGGCCGTCCTGAAGAGCGACTACGAGAAGCCGGTACTCGGCGTGCTCGCGGTATTGGAGATAGGGCTACCCCGCATTCGCGCGGAATGCCCCCATTTCGCTGACTGGCTGAATCGTCTGGAATCGCTCGTGGTGTGAAACCAGTCTGGGCAAGCTAAAGCATGCCCCACGATCACCGTATCAGTATCCCCGTGTGCTCCGTGTCCGGCGCGCGTCCATGCAACAAATCCCCCGCAAAGCCCGCGACCACTCGGTAGGGCACCAGCGTCGCGCCCTGCCGCGCGTTTTCCACAATCGGACAATGGGCCCAGTCCCACAGCCGCTCGGGCTTTTGGAACCCGCGCGGAAAACAGAACGCTCCCACAAGCTGTACTCCCACAGAAAAAACCACCGTCACGGCAAACGCCCCTCGGAGTACCTGATAGCGCACGATCCAACCGAGCGCCGCTGCCACCAGCAGAATCAGGCAAGGCAACATGTCGACCAACAGGCGAGGACCGTAGCAGTCGCCGCCCCACCAGATTGGCCACCGGGCGCAGAGCCCCACCTCGGACGCGCTGAACAACAGTGCAATGGGCCAGAGTACGAACCCGGGGCCACTCCCCTGCCGCCAGCAGAAGTACGCGCCTGCCAGCGCAAACAGCAGTACCGGGGAGTAGACAAACAAGCCGTGCGAAGGACTCACTGTGAGCCCCGCCAGACCCGACCAGACGTTGCCATCGAACGGCTGTCGATAGGCTCCCCGCAGATTTCCGAACATACGCACGTTATAAAGCGCCAGCGAGCCGCCGATCAGGATTCCGAACGCGGCGTACCAGGCCAGCAGCCACGGGCGCCGGACCCGCCACGACAGCACCGCCAGCGACGCCGCATAAAAGAGGATGTCGGTGGGACGCATGGCGACACTGAGCGCCGCAAACAGCCCGGCTCCCGCGGCCGCGCGCCAGCGGCTCTGATCCTCCAGAAACCTCGCCAGGCAGAGCAGGCTCATGACGATCGTCAACTGGCTCGCCCCATGCTGCCACAGTGCCTCGCTCGAGGTGCTCCAGGTGTTGGTGGCGAAAGCGTACACTGCGGCCAGCAACAGCGCGCGGCGTTCACTCGACAGCCGGCGCAGCAGCAGAAACAGGCAAGCCACCGAAGCCGACGCGATCGCCGAAGCCATCAGCTTCTCCAAAATGCGCGCCGCCAACACCTCGGTGCCGGATGTCCACCTCCGCGCGCCCGGCGCCAGCGCCAGCGGCAGATAAAGCGGCGTCAAGAGCAGGGGCTGCGCCACCGGATAGCTGGAATAATAGTGCGCGCCCTTCGCGTAGAGGAAATAGGCATCCCCGCCGTAGTTTTGCTTGAGCAGGGGCTGGCAGTTGTCGAAGTTGGCGCGTCCGTGCAACACCAGTTGCAAAGGCAGAAGAGCCGCCGGTAGCGTGTCACCCGAAGGAATCGGCCGGAAGTTCACGTTGTACAGCAGCAGCGCGCCCAGAAACAGCTTCAGCGCCGGGCGTGAGGTCAAGATTCCTCCACTATTTTGGGAACACGCGTGATGGCGCCGGGCAATCGCACTCCAACTCCTGCAACGTTAACCAGCCTACAATTCCGCAGCTCTCCAGCGCAATCTATCAACCGCCACGGGCGCCTGGCGTGTCCCTAGGAGACTGCCCCGAACGGGTTTCGGTTATAATTTGCATCGAGAGCGAACCTCACATGCGGGTTTTCGTCGGGTTTGGTTATAACACACGCGACGGTTGGATCGAGGAACAAGTGATCCCGATCCTTCAGTGCGTCGGCTTTACGGTCGTACACGGCAAAGGGATGGAGGGGCAACTTCTGCAGCCCGAGGTGATGAGGAGGCTCGACCAATCCGAAACAGCAATAGGGTTCTTTACGATTCGGGACGGTCAGGAAGATGCGGACTTCAACTCGCACATCTGGGTTCGCGACGAACTGATTTATGCAGTCTCCAGAGAAAAACCGATCATTCCGGTAAGAGAGAACGGCGCCAAACTGCCAGAAGGCCTGTTCGGAAATCGGCAATATATCCCACTCGACCAGAATGATCGCTTAGGTTGTCTTTACCAATTGCTGCAGGCGCTCGGGCGGCGGCAAAGCCGCCGCGTCCGTCTTGATCCTTCAGACGATACCCTCCGCGCCAAGCTATGGAAGTGGCGCAAGGCGAACGGCGTGATTTACTATCGGAGCCAAAATCCCGAGGGCCTCGTCTCAGATTTTCGGCTCGGGAGACTCGAAGTCATCAACGAAGGGTTCTACGTCAATCTTGTTGAAGTCCCCGCTGGGGCATTTGTTGATGTCGAAGGCCGCCTGAACGACAACGTGGCATTCGGTTCCGGTTGGGTGTCAGCGGATGAGGTGCGGATTAAAATCTTCTGAGCCTGTGACATGGACATCCGGCAATCGGAGACATATATCGGCAATGGCAGGTGGAACTGGTCAGTCCGGATCGACGGCGCTGATCAGGAACTCGATAGTCTCGGACTTATGGAATGGCAACTGCCGAAGCGACGGCCGCCAGTCAACAGCGGCTACGGGCTGCCGGATTATTAGAGAGGACAATATGGCGTGGGACGATCTGGATGATATCGAGTACACTTTAAGGTTTGCCTTGCAGCGATTCGATTGGGATGCCGCGGACGAGATCTGCCGGAACATCGTGGAGCGGCTCCCCAGCGAAGCGGAACGATTCCCGGACAAAAGGGCCAGATCCTTCTTACAAGTGCTCCGCCGCAAACGCCGTTTCGCCGCGATGGGATTGCTCGCCGAGGCGTTCCTTGAGTCCGGGCTCGAAACCGCTCAAATTCGCAGGCAATACGGCCAGGCGTTGATTGATCGGGGCATGCTTTCCGGCGCCGAACCATATCTGCGACAGCTTATAAACGAACCGGAAACAAGCGCGCCGGAACGAGCAGAAGCACACGGCCTGATGGGGCGCATTTACAAGCAGCGATACGTCAACGAAGCCGGAAAGGCAAATCCTGAGCGCGCCAGGAGCGACCTGCAGCGATCGTTTGACGAATATGCGAACTCATATACCGCCGACCCGATAGCAAACACGTGGCACGGCATCAATATGGTTGCTCTGCTCGCGCGCGCGGAGCGGGACAAAATCACGTTGACCGGCGCAACGGACTACCGGGCACTCGCCAAAACCATCCTGAGTACCCTGGACAAGAGAGAAGAAGATGCCATAGACGGGCTGTGGGCTTGGGATCTGGCCACGCAAATGGAAGCGCTGGTGGCGTTGGGTGAGTTTGACATAGCTACGAGGACGGCAACCAGATACATCCTCTCCAACGGCGCGGACGATTTCGAAATCTCCAGCACTCTCCGGCAACTCCTGGAAGTCTGGCAACTCACCAACGGGGAACCGCCCGGATACACACTGCTCCCGATCCTGCGCGCCGCGATACTCCAAAAAGAGGGCGGCGGCTTGGCGGTCTCTGTTCAAGAAGTCGGCCAGGACCTGAAGAAACTGCAAGAGTCCCCGCAAAACCTGGAAAAGCGATTCGGGTCTGATGGATCTCAGACCCTGCTCTGGTATAAGAGCGGCCTCCTCCGCGCGTCGGCCGTTTGCCGCGTCGAGAGTGGCGACTTTAGAGGTGTCGGCACAGGATGGCTGGTACGGTCCACGGATTTTTTCCCCAACCAAACGCCCCGTCCCATGGTGCTGACGAACGCCCACGTGGTCAGCGCTAATTACAGCGATGCCCTGCGTCCACCTGATGCCTGGTGCAACTTTACGCTTCTCGGCAAACGCATCCAGATGAAAAGCATTGTCTGGTCCTCCGAAGAGACCTCCCTGTTCGATGCTACCTTTCTCGATCTGGCCGACGACTTGACCTGCGACCCCCTTTTGTTGTACGCCTCAGCAATCCGGTGGCCGCCGCCAAGCCGGCCTGGTAGTGCCCGCGATCTCCAGATAGCCGAGCCTCCACCGCGGATGTACATCATTGGACATCCCGGCGGACGTGATATGGAGTTCTCGCTGCAAGACAATCGCCTGATCGCCGGGAATGCGCAGAAGCTGCACTATCGTTCGCCGACCGAGGGCGGCAGCAGCGGCAGTCCCATCTTCGATTCGGCCGGCTGGCGGGTGGTTGGACTCCACCACGCCGGCAGGACCAAAATGCCCAAGCTGGAGGGCCCCACGGGCGAGTTCTACGAAGCGAACGAAGGCATTCCCATCCTGGCCATTCAACAAAAAACGAAAACAATTCTATGACTTCACCTGTAACGAACCGCCAATTTCTCCTCGATCTGGCCAAGACCACTCCAGAGACCTTCCAAAGAACCATCTACCCTGGGAAGCGGTTTCGACGTGCATCCCGATGGCGTGAAGAACTCGCTCGAAGCAGCGCTCGATTGGAGGCGGCGGGAAGGGCTTGCCACCACGGAGGAAAGCGTTGCGCCATCGGCGCTGCAAGGGAGTCGTAGCTCCCCGGGAGTCACACCCCCACCCCGCACCCGCGCCTCCATGATTTCAAGCACTTCCGGACAACACGGCCGCATGATCCAAGGTCGGTCTGCTATACCCAAATCAGGAGCAGGTCCCTTGCCCAATCTCTATCCATCTCCGCCCACCCAACCCCGTCCGGAACGCCAGGTCGCGCCCACCATAGCCCGTGACGCATCTTCCGCAACCACCCGCAAGATGCGTCACAAAATTTCCGATTTTCCCCGTAACCAGCAGAAACCAAAAGACATCGAAAACGCACAAAAATTCGCTGCCTCTCCTGAACATGCGTCACAAGCCGCCGCCACCGCCCTTGCCCTGTCACCAATGCCGCAGGCCAACCACCCAGGTGCGAGCGGACTGGAGACCTCAGCGCCGTACCGCCGCCCTCTCTTGACGGCAAGCAAACCGGAATGCACCCCACCCGTGGCGCATCTTCCGCAACCGCCCGCAAGATGCGTCACAAAACTGCCGATTTTCCCCGTAACCGGCAGAAACAAAAAGACATCGAAAACGCACAGAAATTCGCTGCCTTCCCTGAACATGCGTCACAAACCGCCGCCACCACACCCATCCGCGCTCCACAGACCTCGCATTTCCCGATCCCCCCATCAGGAGAATCCCTGCTATAATCCCATGACAGACTCTAGCTGCGTTATTTGAGACGCCTGGGGCCGGATCCCACGGCGCTGCGGGCGATTCCACGAAGCTGATCACCTTCGTAAGGGTATCCCTCGGCTGAAAGTCGCGTATCTAGCCGGCGGACGTCGCGGGAGAGGGTGCTAACCGTAGCGAGGGGTGGCCTTCAGGAACCTTGTACACCATGATGACCTATGCCTTTTTCAACACCGGGGGAAATGAAAAACTATGAATGAAATGCCAGGCGGCCAGATGAAAAACCGGCTCGGTTCCGAATCGGCAACCATGTCCGAAATGTTCCCCGTGATCGGGGAGAAGAAGAACCTTCTTAAGAAGGGCCATCTGATCAGCGTGGCCGTGGTGCTGCTGTATGTCATCGTGCTCTTTAGCAATCTGGGGAACCCCGACATATTCCGCAATATGTTGGGTGTCGGTGTCGGCGTAGGTGTCTACTTCGCGCTCTATCAGGTATGCGGGAAGACCAAGCCTTGGTACGTGCTGGTGGGCGCCACACTCATCACGATGGTCGTGATGAGCAGCCCATTGTGGAACCTGCTCTATGAGATCTTTTACGGGATCACCGGCAACCCCACCGGGTCGTCAGATGGCCTCAGCCTGCCGCAAATCCTGATCATGCGCATCGTGAGTACCGGGGGAGTGGAGGAACTCGTCAAGATCTTGCCCGTGGTGCTCTTCTGGGCGTTGGGCCGAAAGTCCGCCAAGCTGGGCGTCATGGAACCGCTCGATGGGATCCTCATCGCCATGGCCTCCGCACTGGGGTTCGTGTTCATCGAAACGCTGGGGCAGTACGCCAACAACGCGGTGCAGCAAGGTGGAACCACGGTTGGTCTGGAGCTCGTGATTGTCCGTATCCTGTGGGCGTTCAAAGGCCATTTGGCCTATAGCGGTTACTTCGGCTATTTTGTGGGTCTGGCCGCGATGAAACCCAAGCATGCCGTGAAGCTGTTGTGCATCGGATATGCCTGCGCCGCCACCATGCACGGGCTGTGGGATACCTGTGCCGATTTCGGGGTCGTCATGCAACTGATTCTCGGCGTCATCTTCTATGCGCTCTTGATCGCCGGAGTGCTCAAGGCCCGTCAGCTTTCTCCCACGCGGGCGCAGAATTTCGCCACCGTCCTGGTGGGTAGCCCCATGGTGGCGCAAGCTCCTCTGGTCAATCGTGCCGCGGCGCCTGCATCTGCGCCGCCCGTACCCAGGCCGTATGTGCAGGCCCAACCGGTCCCCGCGCCGCAGCCCTATGTGCAGGCCCAGCCAGTCCCGCCGCCGCAGCCCCAGGTCCGGCCCCAACCGATGCCCCCTCCGCAGCCGCAGGTCCGACCCGATCCAGTGATGCATGGGCCTGCCGCCGGTAACGGCCTGAAGCTAATGGTTGGACTCCGCACCCTGGCGCTGAAGGATGGCGATCGCTTCCAGGCGAGCGAGATCGGCGGATTGCGTCCCGCATCCGCGGACGGCTACGTTGCGGCCGTCAACCACAACCCTAAGGACCCGACCATCCTCGGCCTGCAGAACCTCTCGACCACCCCCTGGAAAGCAGTCCTGCCGGGCGGCGAGGTGCGCGAGGTGCCGGTCGGCAAAAGTGTGAAGCTGGCGAGTGGGTCGAAGATCGATTTCGGGACCAGCCAGGGCGAGGTACAGTAAGAAGCATGCTCAGCGACACGCCTCGCCAGAAACTGGCGGCTATGATCGCGTTGGATGGCATCAAGGTCGCCTCTGACGCGAAACTCTGCGAGGCACTCCTGCGCGACTACTGCGGCGAGTATCGGGTCGAGATCGCGGCCCTCACCGCCGCGGTAAGGTGGGGGATCCCCAAGAGTCTCAACGAATCAGGGCTGGTCCCTCAGGCAACCTTACGCGCCACCCTGGCGCGGCGGCTCCAGGAGAATCACGGTTTGGCCGAGGAGTCCGCCTATTGGGCGGTGGATGCCTGGGCATCCGTTTTGGCTCATACAGCCAACCTGAGCCCGGCGGCCGATGAATCGAAGAACGACCAAGCCGCGGGCGACACCTGGTCGATGCCGGTTGGGCAGGTGAGCCCACAGCCCCAATGGCAGTCGCCGCAGCCGGGGCGGCCGTACCAGCCCCCGTCGCCACCGATTCAACCCCTTCCGAAGCCGCCATCCGAACCGCAGGCGCCGCCACCGCCGAGGCCGTACCAGCCTCAGTCGCCGCCCTTACCGCCGATTCCCCCGCCGCTATCGCAACAGCCGCCGCCGAGGCCAGCGTACCAGGCTCAATCGCCGACCTTGCCGCCGCTCCCGAAGTCACCGTCCGAACCGCAGGTGCCGCCGCCGCCCAGGCCACCGTATCAGGCACAATCGCCGACCTTGCCGCCACTTCCGAAGTCACCGTCCGAACCGCAGGTCCCGCCACCACCGAGGGCACCGTATCAGGCTCAATCGCCAACGTTGCCGCCAATTCCGAAGCCGCCGTACCAACCGCCCCCGCCGCCAGCGGCACCATACCAACCACCATCCCCGCCGGTTTCGAAGCCGCCCTCGCAGCCGCAACCTCAGCCAGCGGCGCCGTATCAACCCCCATCGCCGCCGAGGCCCCCGTACCAACCGCAATCGCCGCCTCTGCCGCTGCGATCGCCGCTTTCGCAGCCACAATCGCCGGCGCTGCCGCTCCCCTTTGCGGCCGCCGCCCGCGCCTTCGAAAGCCGGCAGATGACCAGCGAGCTCACCCAGGTCCAAACTTACCTGAAGACGGAGCTGAAGAAGCGCAAGGCGGCTGCCCTGTTAGAGGAGCTCCGCCTCTCGGGAGTGCAGACACTCAGCGCCAAACGGCTAGTGGCCCAGGCGCAGCGTACTGAGGCTATCCAGCATCTGGGGATCGCCCTAGTGGTCTTCATGGCCAGCGGGATCATGGCCGCACTGAGCGTTTCTTTGCATTTGGGTATGGATGAGGCCACTTATCTCTTGTGCGGATCCGCCTTCGTGTATCTGATCTACCGGGGAATCCGGCTGATCGCAACGTTCTAATGAATCATAGTTTTCTGATACGAGGAGAATATCGTGACACCTGAAATGAAAATGCCCGGGGGAGATAAGTTCGCAGGCCGACCTCTCCACTTCATTTGGATTTTGGACTGTTCCGGGTCGATGAAAGCCAACGGGAAAATCCAGGCGCTGAACACCGCCATCCGGGAAGCCATTCCGGCTTTGCAAAAGGCTGCCCGGGACAACCCGGAGGCCGAGGTGCTGGTGCGGGCGCTGCGCTTCTCGCGCGGCGCGCAATGGCACATCGCCGTGCCCACGCCGGTGGACGAGTTGAGATGGGAAGATGTCACTGCCGACGCCCACACCGATATGGGCAAGGCGCTGGCCTTGGTGGCCGAGGAAATGAAGGTTCCACCCATGAAGCCGCGCTCCCTTCCCCCGGTTCTGGTCTTGATTTCCGATGGCCAGCCAACCGACGATTTCAGCGTCGGGCTGAAGAAGCTGATGGAGCAGCCCTGGGGGCGGGCCGCCGTGCGCCTGGCCATCGCCATCGGGCAGGACGCCGATCTCGACGTGTTGCAGCGTTTCATCGGAATGTCGCCCGACGAACGCGCCCCGCTGCAGGCCGACAACGCCGAAATGCTCGTGGAGAATATCCGCTGGGCTTCCACGATGGGGATTGCCGGGGCCAAACCGGGAAGCGCCGTGGCGCCGGCCCCCACCAAGCCGATGGCCCCGGTGAACGATCCGGGCGAAGTCTGGTAAGGGACGCCATCCATGTCCGACACTTCAGCCAAAGCGGTGTGGGGAGTTTTCGGCGATTCCACCCGCGGCAGTTCGCATTTGCGCAGCGGCCTTCCCAACCAGGATTCCATTGAGAAATGGCCCGGCACGGGCGGGTCGCCGACGATCCTCGCCGTATCCGACGGACACGGCAGCGCCAGCCATTTTCGCAGCGAGTTGGGATCGCGAATGGGGGTCCAGGTCGCGGTTCAGGCGCTTCGTGAGACTCCCATTCCGGTGCCCGATGGACACTCCCAGACGCTCGCTAAGTCGATCGTCCGGTCGTGGCGCGAGGCTGTCATGGCCCATCTGGCGGCCCACCCGTTTACCGAGCAGGAGTGGGCCAAGCTGCCGCCGAAGGAGGCGGCCCAGTCGAAGGCAGCCATTCTGGCGAACCCGCCGGTGGCGTATGGAGCCACCCTGCTGGCCGTGCTGGCCGCGGCATCCGAGATCCTCTACCTGCAGCTTGGCGATGGCGACATACTCTGCGTGGACGACGAAGGCGGCACCACGCGCCCGGTGCCGGCAGACAGCCGCCTGATCGCCAACCAGACCACGTCCTTATGCCAGGCGAGCGCGCCGGAGGACTTCCGCGCCGCACACTTCCGGCTGTCCGAAGGCCCTGCGCCGGCCCTGATCCTGGTCTCGAGCGACGGGTATGCAAACTCGTTTCAATCCGACGAGGACTTTCTACGGCTGGGACCCGACTACCTGGAACTGCTTCGCCAGTATGGTCCGAAAAAGGTGGAAGCGCAGCTTCAGAAGATTCTGCCGGAGGCCTCTCGTAAGGGTAGCGGGGACGACATTACGCTCGGGTTTATCCAGCGCATGGACAGTGCCAAACCGGTGCCAGGCCCGTCGGGGCAATCCACGTCGGCCTCTGGCGCAGGTGCGGCGCCGCCTGGTCCAGCGCCTGCGCGGTCTGTCGTGAAAGCCGCCGAGCAGCCCCCGGCGACGGGTGCTCTCCAGATCACACCGGCGGAGGTGAAGGGCGCGGCCCAGCCCGCAGCGGCAGGTGCTCTCCAGAACACGCCGGCGGACGTGAAGGGCGCCGCACAGCCCACCGCGGCCGGTGCTCTCCAGATCACACCGGCCGACATGAAGGGCGCGGCACCGCCCACCCGGGTCCAGGTCACGCCTGCAGACGTGAAGGGAGCGGCTCAGCCCACAACTGCGGCCTCTCCACAACTGGCGCCGGCCGCCGCGAAGGGCGCTGCCGAGCCCAAACCAGGCGCGCTGAAGGGTGCTCCCCGGGCCGGTCCGCAATCCGCGGCAACGGTCGTTACAGGCGCACGGCGCTTCGGCCCCGAGCCGGCCACCATGGGCAAAGCCGCTAGGCAGGCTGGGCCTGGGAACGCAGCCGACGAAACTCGGCGGCCCAGCCGGGATCAAGGCGCCGCGACTGCCGGGTCGGCGCTCCATAAAGAGACGATTCTCTTGCGCCGCAAGGTGTTCTGGCTGAAGGTGGCGCTCGCCGGCGTCTGCGTCCTGGCGTTGACCGGCGCAGGTCTGGCATGGCAACACCCACAGTGGGTCTCTGGCCTCATGCAGCGATTCCGGCCGAAGCCGGTCGAGCCGCCTGACATGCCGAATCCCCCGCGCGCACCGCGTAGTCACCCCGACGAGCATCGCCCGAGTCAGGACGCGCCGCGGTCTCGCGGGCGAGTCGGGTTTCGATACCGCTTGCGCAATTGCACGGTATCGACGGCAGTCTCCGGTGGGGCGGACCCCCTGGTCCGCGGCCGACGCCCTCGTCGGCCTTCTTGCATCGGGCCGGATGTTCATTCCACTGGTGAAGGCGGACGTGCGGGCCAGGGTGTCGGCCTCACAACGTGTGCGCTTGCCTGCCCCAGCGCGTCGGTCACAGTCCAAGCCGGCGCACAGGATCGGCCCGCGCGGAACGGCTGCCTCGCTTCCGGAAGTGTCACCGTGGACCTTCGCCTTTGTAGTGTAGGGTTTCCTGAATATGTCTAAACCAACTACTTTCCTGGCTCCCGGTCGCGAGCTGACCGCGGTTTATTCGCGCAAGCCCGTAATCGTTGACGATCTGCTCGGTGGCGGCGGCCAGGGACAAGTGTTTCGCGTAAGGTTCGATGGTGGGATGTTTGCCTTGAAATGGTATCACCGGTCTTATCTCCCCCTGGATCCCACGCTACGCGAACGGCTTGAGAAGTCCATTGAGGCGGGTCCGCCCAACAACCAGTTCTGGTGGCCCTTCGAACTGGTGATCTCACCTCAAGAACCCAGTTTCGGTTACATCATGCCGTTGCGGGAACCTGGATTCGAGACTCTCCAGGACTTTCGATCGGGCCGCGTAAAGTCCACCTTCGGGGCCATCATTCTGGCATCCTTCCACCTGGCCGACAGCTTCCTTCGCCTTCACTCTAAGGGCCTGTGCTACAAAGACATCAGCTTCGGCAACGTGTTCTTTCAGCCCCAATCGGGTGAGATCCGCATCTGCGATATCGACAACGTCGACGTCAACGGACGGGCCGGCGCGATCATGGGGACCCACGGATTCATTGCGCCCGAAGTCCTCCGGGGAGAGGGGGCGCCCAGCACCCAGACCGATCTGCACTCCCTGGCGGTGATGCTCTTTCAGTTGCTCATGAATTGCAACCCGTTGGACGGGCAACGCGGTCTAGGGCCCTTAGACCAAGCTGGCCTGCTGCGGCTCTACGGCTTGGACCCTCTGTTCATTTTCGATCCGAACGATCGGTCCAACGGTCCCATCCCTGGCGATCAGGATTCGGTGGTCGCCCGCTGGGAAATGTATCCGCAATACATCCGCGATCTCTTCACCCGGGCCTTTACCGGCGGGTTGCGCGACCCGATGAATGGCCGTGTCCGCGAGAGCGAGTGGCGCGAAGCCATGGCTTTCCTGTACGATTCGCTCTTCTCTTGTAACTGCTGCGGCGCGGTGACCTTTTACGATCTCCAATTGCTCCGTCTCAATGGCGGCAAGCTGAACCCCTGTTGGGGATGCGGAAACCAGCCGGCATTGCCCCCCAGGTTGCGTTTCGGAACCCACGTGGTGGTGCTGGCCAGCCACTCCCGGCTATTCTGTCACCACTTGAGCCGCCAGCGGGGTTACGACTTCGAGAATCCTCTGGGGGAGATGGTGGACTCGCCTCCCGGTTTGAAGAACCTGTCGGCCGAGAAGTGGGTCCTGAAGGACCCCAACGGTTCGTTCACGGAAGTCCCCCCGGGAAGCGTGGCTCCGTTGGCCAACGGCACCAAGTTGTTCTTCGGTTCCGCCGAGGGAGAAGTGAGGATGTAACACGGGCATTTTGGCCTGTGTGGGTTTTTGGGAAAGGCTCAAACAACGCAAGCCCAAAGTGCGGCGGGTTACCGAATCAGCTAAATCCCAGCGTGACATGCATAGCTTGCTCTACCTTCACTGTCATGGCTTCCGAAAGCTGGCCCAAGCGGCGCACCAAGCGGGACTTGTCTACGACGCGGACCTGGTGACACAGCGCAACCGAGTCGCTCAGCAGGCCCCCTTCGCCCGCGGGCACCGGCACGCAAAACGGAAAGCGAGCCCAACGCAAGTTCGTGGTGAATGGGACGACTACGATCGTGCGAAGAAAAGCGTCGAGCGGGTCAGGCTGCAAAACCAGGACGGGGCGTGTACCTGCCTGCTCGGAGCCGCGGACGGGGTCGAGGGCCGTGAGCCACACATCCCCCGCGTCATCTCTCGTCCGATTCCCGGAGCGTCTGCTGGTACTCGGACATGCTCTCTTCGGCCAGAGCCTGATCTTCCGCGGCCAACTCCTCGTAGAGTTGAGCCAGTGCGGGGTCTTGCAGCATACGCTTCAGACGTTCGGACTCCACATACCTGCGCAGAACGTCCTCCACCACCTCGGTTTCATTACGCCCCTGTTCGGCACAGAGGGACGCCAATGCCGCGTCGATTTCGTCATCAATGCGAAGCGAAATGGTTTTCATGGACCTCCCGGTCAGCCTTGTAAGCCTTGTAGTATAGTACCAAAGCCTGCCGCAGAAGCTGTCAGCAGTCGGGCGGTCAGCCAAAGCATCGCCTGCATGCGAGCATTTGAAAGTGCGGCACTTAGTAAATGACTTGTTGGCCGGTCTCTTTTGGGCCCGCAAATCGCGGCCGGCTGTATGACGCCACCTAGGGGCGACCGTTCGGCGCTGCCCGACGGAAATGGGAAGCTGGCGCCAAGCCGCGGGGATCGGCCCGTCTACGGACTGCCGCCGTGCCGCTCTTGATTCTGGGCTTCCTGGCGCAGAATCCGTGGAACTTTAACACGGTTGGGAGCAATCATAGGCAGGAGTAATCTCTTTGATGTCATTTCGCAGGATTCTTGGACTTGGTCTATTCGGTCTCATGCTGTCGATGCCGCTGCTGTACTCCGCCCCTCAAGGACACCCTCGGAAGAAGGGCACGGGGAAGGGTGGGGGCAGGAAGGGTGGCAGTAAGAAAGCACCCACCAAGGGCGGCGGCCGCAGCGGCAACTAATCGCCAGCCCGGCCCATGACATCAACTGGCTTGCTGCTCTTCAGCTTCTTCCTGGCCTACGCTCAAAACGTGGAAAAGCCGCTGAGCTTTGACGCGGCGTCCATCAAGCCGTTTGTCAACTCCGGGGGCGGAGGAGGCCGAAACGGCGGGCTTGCGGGCGGCCTTCCCCGAGGCGGCGGAGGCGGTTTGCGCTTTATGGCGGGAAGGGTTGTCAGTGCGCCGGTCGGTGTGACCGCCAGGAGAATGATTCTGGAAGCGTATCATCTGACTCGGTATCAACTCTCCGGAGGACCAGGCTGGCTAGATTCAGACCTATTTGTCTTGGAGGCGAAGGCTGAAGCCGCTAATGAGAATCAGCTCAGGCAGATGCTCCAGACGCTACTGGCTGAACGATTCCAGCTTGTCGTGCATCGCGAAACCAAGGACATGCCGGTGTACGCGCTGACCGTGGGTAAGAACGAACCTAAGTTCCACGAATGGAAGGAAGTCTCTCCCATGCCGGATTTCGGATCGGATGGGCATGAGAACAGCTTTCGAGACCGGGGGAACATGCAGCGTCTCATCGATACCTTGTCCAATGGCGCTGCCGGCCGGCCGGTGCTGGATAAGACTGGCCTGCAGGGAGTTTATGTCTTCTCCTTCGGGTGGGACGCGGACGGGGACTTCTTATCGGCGATGCAAGAGCAGCTCGGGCTGAAACTGGAGTCACAGAAGGCGCCGGTAGATAGCCTCGTCATTGACCAGGTGGAGAGACCGAGCGCGAATTAGCGCTGCGATTGAAAAGCTGCCCCACCGAGAAGATACTCGCGTGGTTCATTTTGGGAGTACCCTGTAGGTGGGCCATGCAACAAATACTTGCTTTTCTCTTTGCCGCTGTATTCTGCACATCGGCGTTCTCCCAGGATGTTCACGTGCTCCTCTCGCTCGAAAACGGCAAGACCAGCTATCGCAGCGGTGAGCCCATCCGGGTGGTCCTTTCCTTCACCGCGACGCGCGCATCCTACATGTTGAACATCGGAACCAACAAGCCAATGTCTCCCGTGGACGAGATCGCCATCACGCCTGAGACGGGGGTGGACCACTGGCTGGACGAGTATTCCGGCGGCCACCGCTTCCAGCCCGATGGCATTCCTACTGCGAATCTTTCCGCCACGCCGGTGAATGTGATCCTGACATTGAACGACTGTTTGCGCATCGATGGCCCGGGGACGTATACGGTGCGAGTCACCACCCACCGCGTCATTCCCGGTGCGATGGGAATGGCCAATCCCAGCTCCGTGCCTCCGCTGATCACGAACGCCGTCAGTTTCCGGGTGACACCCATGACGGACGAAGAGGAGCGGGCGGAGATCGACCGGTTGACGGCGGAGCGGCGCCGGACGAACGGCGCCAACCGAAGCGACCGCGCGGCGATGCAGGAGGAGGCTGAGCGGCAAAGGCGGTTGGGCGACGAGCTTTCCTACTTGAGCGGCGATGTCTCCACGCGGGAGAAGCTCCGCCAGTTCCTGGGGGGTCGCGGATTGATTGCGAACGTTGAATACGCGCTCTTCATGGCGCGGAATCGGGAACTGGTGGTGGACACGCTGGAAAAGGCGCTGCGGGACCCCGGAGTGACGCCAAACGCGCCCTTACTCCGAGTCGCGGTCCGCATGCGGGAACTGGCTTCCAAGAAGGACGCAACCGCGGATCCGCCCCCGGACTGGGAGGCTGAACTGATCGCCAGCCTGCCGCAGCAGCGGACAGGACGAGCCCGCGCCGGCACGCTCGGGTTGATTGTGGGGAATCTTCCCAAGGATCGGGCGCAAGCCAACAAAATCCTGACCGGGTTGCGAGATAGCCTGATCACCGAGTTCGCCGATAACTACCCGCTGCCGATGCTGACGGAGTACTGGGAGGTCTTTCGCGACCCAAAACTCGTGAGCGGCCTGGAGAATATGCTGCGGCTCTACAAGCAAGGCTCCGGAGATTTCGTGTGGTGCGTGGCCCTCCAGCGCCTGATGGAATTGGCCCCCGACCGGGCGCGCCCTTTTGCAATCGCGGAAATCACCAGTCCGCAACGCAGCCTGGACTTCGAAAGAGTCCTCGGAGTCCTTTCCGGATTGAAGGACACACCCCTGCCGGAGGTGGATGCGCCGCTGCTCGCGACCATCCGCGAACAGGCCGCGCTCCAACCCCGTCCGTTCCAGGTGGTGGCGCAAAAGGGCATTCTGGCGGCGCGCTTCGCTACCGACTCGATTTACGACCCGCTGCTCGCCATCTACCGGACCGAGAGCGCCGGATGGCTGCCCGAGGAGCGCGGGGGAGTGCTCAGCTACCTGGCACGCGTGAACGAACAGGAGACCATGCCCACGATCGAGCGCGAGCTCGCGTCGTTCGGCTCCGGGCCCGACCACGGCTATCAGGAATACACGTTCCTGAACTCTCTTTCCTTGGGATATTACTCCGCGAGAATCCGCGCGCTCCTGGCGAAGCGCCTGGATGACGACGATGCGCATGTGGCCGAGAGCTTCGCACCGATGATGGCGAAGCATGGCGGCGCGGAAGGCCGGGCGCTGATCGAGAAGCGGCTCCGCCAGTGGAGGGATAAGTGGTCGGGCCACGAGTCGTTGTTGAGCGGCAGCGAACAGAGGCTCGAGATGGAACTGCTCGGTGCTCTGACCCACGCGAAGGCGTGGACGCTTTCGAGCGCCGAACTGGAGTCGCTGCGGCAGGGATGTCTCACGGATTTGTGCCGTAAGTCGGTTCCGCAGTAGTTGGCCCGCAACATCCTGCGCGACGTTTCGGGCCTCGCGGGCGTGAAATCGGCCGCGATCTCCACAGACATTCCGTTGCAGGGCAGTCCGTTTTACATCATGCGATTCGAAGGGCGTCCTCCGGTGACCGTCAGCCAGGCGCCGATCGCCAACTACTTCGCAGTCACTCCCGGATTCTTCGAGACCATGGGGATGCAGGTCGTGAAGGGGCGGGCCTTCACTGAGCGCGACACGGCGGAATCGCCGCCGGTGGTAGTGGTCAATCAGACCCTTGTCGACCGCTACTTCCCGGGCCAGGACCCGATCGGAAAGCGGCTGGAGATCGCGTTCCGAGTGCCGCCGGAATGGCGCGAGATCGTCGGTGTGGTGGCCGACGTGCGCAGCGCCGGCCTGGATCAGGACACCCCGGTTCAGGCGCATGCGGCCTACCTTGCAGAGACCCACTCTGCTCAGCAATCTGCCGGTCCCGCGATTACGGTGCTGGCCCGCACGGCGCAGGACCCCGCTCCGCTGGCCGCGGCCATGAAAGCCACGATCCTGGGGGTGGACCGCTCGCAGCCGGTGTTCGCGGTCCAGCCGATGACGGAGGTGGTGGCGAAGTCCATTGCGCAGCGGAAGCTGTCGCTGATCCTGTTGGCGCTCTTCGCGGGGTCCGCGCTGGTGCTGGCGGCGATCGGGGTCTACGGGGTGCTGTCGTACAGCGTGACGCAGCGGACGGGCGAGATCGGCATCCGGATGGCGTTGGGCGCGCGCCAATCGCAGGTGCTGCTGCAAGTCGAGAAGCAAGGGATGGGGCTGGTGCTGGCGGGTTTGGCGTTGGGGCTCGCCGGAGCGATGGTCTTCACGCGCTTCATGACGTCTCTGCTGTTCCGGGTCAATTCCCGCGATCCGCTAACGTTCGGAATCGCGGCGGGGACTTTGATTGTGGTGTCGTTGTTCGCCTGCTATCTGCCGGCGAGGCGGGCGGCGAGGGTCGACCCGATGACGGCGCTGCGGAGCGAGTGACTGCTTTTTACCGCCGGAGATCGTTACGGTAGCCGTGCGCAACGCACGACGATAGAGCGGACCATATCAGGAGCTTCCGCGGAGTATAAGGGAATTCACATCCGGTCTTGCCGGGATCTTCGCGTCGAACGTTAACAAGGTCACTCCGGCGCTATTTGCGAAGGCACAGAGGTACGCGTCGGTCCAGAGGTTCGGCGAACTTAAGGGGCCCTGGGTGAACGCCTGCCACGTTTCGGGAAGGTCGTGCGGCTCCGCTAAGTAGCCGATCCGCCGGTCTGATCGCAGTATGCGATATGCCCGCCACGCTTCGTCGGAACTCTTGACCTCATCTTGCATGACGTGCTTGTTCGTCAACAGCCGCAGAAAGCCCAACTGCGTAAGGCGGCAGAACATGAGCTTTTCGCCTTGGAGACTCTTGAACCAGTGTCGCGCCACCTGATGATGGATGTGTCGTTCTGCGGCGAGCGCAATCCATACGTTGATGTCAGGTAAGTACGTCATCAAAGTCGAAATGGGACAGGTCTAGTGTGCCCGGCCGTTTTGAGCGGATGATCGGCAATTCTACGTCGCGGTCACCGTACGTGTCGGAAGTGCCTGATGCAAGGTCGCCTTGAACCTCTTTTTCTACAGCTTCGACGATGATCTGTTCCACCGTAGCCCTCCGCGCGGCCGCCAGGGCTTCACTTTTCCGGTAGAGCGAGTCGGGAAGATTCACCGTGGTTTGCATATCGGCCGCCTTGTTCATTCTCCCACATACAATAGGCAGTCGCGCTCGAAGAGTGGTCTGCCGGCATCTGGCAGTGCCCACCGGCCTTAGCAACGGGGTACCGGCGGTAAGCCCCCGGCGCTACCCTCGCCGCTCCATGTAAGATGGTCACAGTCCTTCGCGATGGAAACCAACACCGCAGATGCCCTGTTGCGCCAATATGCGGAGTGCCCCGACCCGCAGGCTTCGGAGGCGCTGCTCGAAACTCTCATAGTGGAGCATGCGCAGCCGGGCATCCGGAGAATCGTCCGATACAAGCTGGCGTTCCAGGGGGCCCGGGAGGCTCAGGACATTGAGGATGTGTCTTCCGAGGTCCTGCTAGAGCTGCTCTCGCGGTTGCGGGCCATGAAGGAGGGCGCGGCGGGGGAGTCGATCGGCGCCTTTTCCGGATATACGGCGGTGGCCGCCTACCACGCCTGCAACGAATACCTGCGGCGCAAGTATCCCAACCGCCACCGCTTGAAGACACGGCTTCGCTACCTCTTGAATACCGAGAAGCGCTTCGCCATCTGGGAGAGCCCGGCAGCCGGGTGGATCTGCGGCCTCCGGGATTGGCAGGCCGGGCGGCGGGCCGCGCCTTCGGGAGACGTGGTGAACCGCTGGCGGGAGAAGCTGTCGGACTTGCCCCACGGCCGCTCGGCTCTGCCACCGGCGGAGTTGCTGGCGAAGATCTTCGAACGCTTCGGCGGCCCCGTGGAGTTCGACGAGTTAGTGAGCATCGTGGGCCAGATCTGGGGGGTGGACGATCCACCCGCCGCGCCGGAAAAGGCCGCGCAAGACCTGGAGGCGTCCGACCCCGACCCGGCTTATCGGCTGGAGCTGAAACAGTGGATGACCGAGCTTTGGGCGCAGATTCGGGACCTTCCGCAGGGCCAGCGCGCCGCACTGCTGCTGAACCTGCGGTGTGGGGCGGAGTCCTCGGCGGCGGCGCTGCTGCCGCTGACGGGAGTTGCCACCATCCGCGAGGTGGCCGAAGTACTGGGCTTGCCACCCGAGGAATTCGCCAAGGTCTGGAACCAGTTGCCGCTGGACGACCTGGCGATTGCCGCGCGATTGGGTGTATCCCGGCAGCAGGTGATCAATCTGCGAAAATCCGCACGGGAGCGGCTAACCCGTAGAATGGGCGGAAAATATCGTTTAACCTAGTATGGTAATAAGCCGTGAGGATTGCCCTCGATCTTAGTAGGCGATGACCCAGCCTGATCATTTGACCGATGAGCAGTTTGCTCAGTACCGTAGCCGGACGCTGACGCCGGTGGAACTGCTCGACGTCGATGAGCACATCGCGCACTGCGGCGCCTGCCGGGACCGCCTCTATCGGGAAGAGTCTGCCGGCGCCGGCTTGCGGCAATTGCGAGCGGACCTTTCCGATCACCTGGAGTACGACCAGATTGCCAATTGCGCCAACGGTTC
>PMTT01000361.1:0-1718 GCA_003167275.1 Bryobacterales bacterium
ATCCAGCAGCTTTCCGATCGGCTCACCCGTACCCCTATAGCTTGGGGGTGGCTCGCCGGTCACTGTGTCGCGATGATTGTCTTTGCCGCCCTCTCGTTCCTTCTGTTTGGGCACAATCCCGGTGGGTCCTCGGATTGGGTGGCGGGAGCTTGGTTGGCCGCCGGCGTCAGCGGCATCGTGCTGGCGGGTTTCGGGTTTCTGCCGCCGATGTCCTGGTACCAGCTTTTCCGCGATACCGGCCCCATCTGGATAGCTGCGGCGCCTGCGGGAGTCGCTATCGTGCTGTTGGCGCGCCTGACCCGTTTGCTCTGGAATCCCGCTGCGGAGTTGACGTTTGCCGTGGTGCACCTGATGTTACGCGTTTTCCTCCCCGCTGTGATCTCGGACCCGGCGGCACGCCTCATCGGCACTTCTCGTTTCAAGGTAACCATCGACCCGGAATGTTCCGGACTGGAAGGCGTGGGACTGATCCTGATCTTCAGCATCGTATGGCTCTGGTTCTTTCGACGCGAATGCCGGTTTCCCCGGGCTTTCGTCGTAGTCCCGGTGGGCATCGTGGCGATGTGGCTCTTGAACGCGTTGCGCATCGCCGCGCTGATTCTGATCGGTAACGCGGGAGCCCCGGGTATCGCCTTGGGCGGCTTTCATTCGCAGGCAGGCTGGATTGCGTTCAACGGAGTCGCGCTGGCCTTCTCGTTGGCCTTCCGGCGCATACCATGGTTGATGGCGGGTGACCCGCCGGCCGCCGGCCAGCCCGTGGAAAATCCAACCGCGGCCTGGCTCGCCCCGTTTCTCACGATCCTGGCGGCTGCCATGGTCTCTCGCGCGGTCTCAAGCGGGTTCGAGTGGCTCTATCCCCTGCGATTCCTGGCTGCCGCCGCAATCCTATGGTCTTTCCGCCGCAAATACGCCGCCCTCGATTGGAGTGTCGCGCGCCTCGCTCCGATCGCTGGCATCCTGGTATTCCTGATGTGGCTGGCAGTGGATTGGGCCGCCGGCATCCACCCCGATAATGCCATCGCGTCCGGACTCGCATCCCTTCCCGGCCCCGGCCGGGCCGCCTGGCTTGTTTTTCGAGTTCTGGCGGCTGTGGTCACCGTCCCAATTGCCGAAGAACTCGCGTTCCGCGGCTTTTTGATCCGCCGCCTGATGTCCGCGGATTTCGAGACCCTCAACCCGAGAGTCTTCAGCTACGTCGCCCTGTTCGTCTCCTCGGTTGCGTTCGGTATGCTGCATGGCGGCCGATGGATCGCCGGCACCCTGGCGGGGCTTCTCTATGCGTGGACGTTTCTGCGGCGGGGGAGCATCGGCGACGCAGTGGTCGCCCACGCCACTACGAATGCCTTGCTCGCCGTGTGGGTTCTGATGGGCAGCCGGTGGTATCTGTGGTGATCCACAGTCACGAGTTCGAAAAATATTTGTAATCGACTGTCACAAAATGACTTATACCGAAAACTTCAATTCCGCGCACCTGGGTTTTAGCCGCCCCTGCATTACAATAAGAGGCGTGTAACCCCGCTGTTGATCTTCGCGCGCGGGAATGAGCCCTCCGCTTCGATCGAAGCGGTCAGAATCCGATAAGTACTTTGCTTTCTTCAGCGCCTTTCCCGTTTTCCGCTTCGATCGAAGCGGCCGGGGAGCCGACGGCCGGCGTAGACTGCGCCGCGGCTAGCATCCGGCGTCACTGGTAAGTAAGCTTGGTGGGGCGGGCCCCCAGG
>PMTT01000361.1:1751-4332 GCA_003167275.1 Bryobacterales bacterium
GAAGCAGCACACCTCTTATGACCACACCTGAAGAGCGTCGGAAGGCGCTCGCCGACATCCTGGAGCAACGTGTCCTTGTCATCGACGGGGCCATGGGGACCATGTTGCACGAGGTGCCGCTCTCGATTGAAGCCGACTACCTCGGCCGCGAGAATTGTCCCGAGATCCTCAACGTCACGCGGCCCGACGTCATTCAAGGCGTCCACCGTGCCTACCTGGAGGCCGGCGCCGACATCATCGAAACCAATACCTTCGGCGGCGCGCGGATGACCCTTGAGGACAACAAGCTCGAGGACCGCGCCTATGAGCTCAACTACGCCGCCGCAAGGATCGCGCGACAGGTTGCCGACGAGTTCGCCACGCCTGCCCGGCCGCGCTTCGTGGCCGGCTCCATCGGGCCCACCACCAAGAACGTGAACATCACCGCGGCCGCCACCTTTCAGGATTTCCGCTCCGAATACTACGATCAGGCTAAAGCGTTAGTGGAGGGTGGCTCGGATTTCCTTCTCATCGAGACCTGCTTCGATACGGGCAGTCTCAAGGCTGGCCTCGTTGCGGTCGAGCAACTCCGCCACGATCTCGGAATTCCCATCCCCGTCGTCGCCTCGGTCACCATTGAAAGAAACGGCACCATGCTGGGCGGCCAGACGATTGACGCACTCTATGCCTCGATTGCCAATCACGACCTGCTGGCGGTCGGCATGAACTGTGCCACCGGCCCGGATCTGATGACCGACTACATCCGGACGCTGAATGAGATTTCCTCGTTCCGCATCTCCTGCTATCCCAATGCCGGCCTGCCCAACACCGAGGGGAAATTCGGCGAGACTCCGGAATCGCTGTCGGCCCAGATCGAACGGTTCATCGATCACGGCTGGTTGAACATCGTGGGTGGATGCTGCGGCACCACTCCGGCCCACATCCGCGCTATCGCCCAGATGGCTGAGCGCAAGCGTCCGCGCAAGGTCCCCGTTCGCTCGCACCGCGCCTTTTACTCGGGCATCGACCTGGTGGAGGCCGAGGAGAGCAACCGGCCCCTCATCGTCGGCGAGCGAACCAATGTCATCGGCTCGCGGCTCTTCAAGAACATGGTGGCCGCGGAAAAGTGGGAGGAGGCCACCGAGATCGCTCGCTGGCAGGTGAAGAACGGCGCGCACATCGTGGACGTCTGCCTGCAGAACACCGACCGCGACGAACTGGAAGACATCCGTCCCTTCTACGAAAAGCTGATCCGCAAGATCAAGGCGCCGGTGATGGTCGATACCACCGACCCCAAAGCCCTGGAACTGGCGCTCACTTACTGCCAGGGGAAGAGCATCATCAACTCCATCAACCTGGAGGATGGCGAGGAGAAGTTCGAGCGCGTCTGCCCCATCGCGCGGCGCTACGGCGCGGCGCTGGTGGTGGGCTCCATCGACGAAGACAAGCTGCAGGCGCAGGCCTTCACACGCGAGCGCAAACTGGCGGTGGCCCAGCGCTCCGTCGGGCTGCTCACGGAGAAGTACGCCATCCCGGCCGAGGATATCATCATCGATCCGCTGGTGTTTCCGTGCGCTACCGGCGACGTCAACTATATCGGTGCGGCGGTCGAGACCATCGAAGGCATCCGCCTGGTGAAGGAGCAGATCCCCTTCGTCAAGACCGTGCTGGGGATTTCGAACATCTCGTTCGGCTTGCCGGCCTCCGCGCGCGAGGTGGTCAACTCGGTCTTCCTTTATTACTGCACCAAGGCCGGGCTCGACCTCGCCATCGTGAATGCCGAAAAGCTGGAGCGCTTCGCCTCCATCCCGGAAGAGGAGCGGAGGCTGGCGGAAAGCCTGCTCTTCAACTGGCCCGCGGTGGATGCCGCGGACGAATCGCTGCGCACCGCGCCCGAGGATTGGCGGCAGCAGTCCGCCGGGCAGAAGGCCGCCCTCAACCAATGGCACATCGCGGCCATCACGGAGCATTTCCGCAAGACCGGCAAGCGCGTCAAGCAGCACGCCGAGGATCTGCCGCTCGACCAGCGCCTGGCCAACTACATTATCGAAGGCACCAAGGACGGCCTGGTCGCCGACCTCGATCGCAAACTGGCCGAAGGCGCCGCGCCGCTGGATGTGGTCAACGGGCCGCTCATGGCCGGGATGGCCGAGGTCGGCCGCCTGTTCAACAACAATGAGCTGATCGTGGCGGAGGTGCTGCAGTCGGCTGAAGCCATGAAGGCGGCGGTGAGCCACCTGGAGCAGTTCATGGAGAAGGCCGACACAGCCGCCCGTGGCAAAGTGATCCTCGCCACCGTGAAGGGCGACGTGCACGATATCGGCAAGAACCTGGTCGAGATCATCCTGGCGAACAACGGCTACCAGGTGGTCAATCTGGGGATCAAGGTGCCCCCCGACGTGCTGATCCGCGCCTACCAGGAGCACAAGCCGGATGCCATCGGGCTCTCCGGGCTATTGGTCAAGAGCACCCAGCAGATGGTGATTACCGCGACCGATCTGAAGACCGCCGGGATCGTGGTGCCTCTGCTGGTGGGCGGCGCGGCGCTTTCCGAGAAGTTCACCCGCACCAAGATCGGGCCGGCCTACGGCGAGGCCGTGTG
>PMTT01000724.1:0-9036 GCA_003167275.1 Bryobacterales bacterium
GACGGGGCGATCGCATAGTTCTGCACGATCCCGGGATACAACGGCGCCGGAAAATACTGCAACAGGCCGAGGGAAGCGGAATTGATTCGGTTGGCCGGAATGATGTTGCCGGGGAAGGGCGTGTTGTTGAGCGGATCGTAGATGGTGACCGGCACGTTCCTTACCACGGCGGCGGAAAAATCGCCCGACCGTTCGGCCATGGTCGGAACCGTGGACACCTGGTCCCTGGCGGTCCGGGCTTGGGTCACCGTGCCGTTCAGGTAAATCTGCCACTTATCGTTGGTAACCAGCTTGGGGATGCGCAGAGGCCCGCCGATATTGCCGGTAATCGTCTCCCGCGCCGACGAAGGTTTGGGCACGCTCTGGCCGTTGAGCGAAAAGGGCGCCGCATTCAGGGCAGAGTTGGTCGCGGTTACGGCCACCGATCCCTGGTACGCGGGTTGTGTACGCCGCCGGTTGCCGAAGGAGGCAAACTGTCCATTAAACGGGCCACGCCCGCGGCCCGGGGCATTCCCGGCTCTCCCGCCACGGCCACCGCCCCCGCCGCCTCGCCCGCCACCACCACCACCTCCTCCTCCGCCACCTCGGCCGCCGGCCCCACCGCCGCCCGGACCGCCGCCGCGGCCGCCAGGAGTTCCGAAGCCGCCCCCATTGTCGAGGCCAAAGCCGCTGTTCGCGCCAGCCGCGCCGAATCCGCTCATTCCCAAGGGGTCGGCACCCAGACCGCCGTTCTGCACCAGTCCGTCGCCGATGCCCATCAATCCCAGGTTCCCACCACCCGGGCCGCCGGGGCCGCCGCCGCGGCCGTTCATCCGATCTCGGCGCGCCTGCTCATCGGCCGCCGCCGCCAGCCCACCGCTCATACTGCCGGTGACCAGGTACGAATCGCCGCCATCGCCGGCGCCGCTCAGGTCCGGTGGAGGTTCGGCAGCGGCCGAGGCCAGCGCCTGCTCGCCTTCTTCGGTCGCGGTAACCGACATATTCTGGAAGCCGGGCCCCTGTTGCTGGGGATTCCGCCCGCCCCGCCCCTGCGCGGTGTTCGCTCCCTGACCGCCCGGCGCGCCCTGCCCGCCGTTGCCGCCTCGACCCTGCCCGTACCGTCCGCCCGGCCGATTGCCCTGGGTGGCCCTGTCGGTATTCCGCGCTGTGGATGACCCCGCGGGCCGAGTTCCCTGGGCTGCCGTACCCGCCGGGGAAGTCGCACCCGCGGCCGGCGCGGTTGGCGACGTGGCGCCTGGCGCCGCGGGCTTCGTGCCGTCCGCCGTGGCGCCTGCCCGAGCCGCAGCCCCCGGACGCGGCATTTCGAGCGTCCAGTCCTTGCTGACCGGCTCCATTCCCATGGTGATCTGGCCGCGCGCCGGCGCAAACCCGAACATGTCGATCTGGATGTCCCACAAACCGGGCGCGAGATCCAGAGCGTAGCGGCCGGTCTCATCCGTGTAAGCCACCACTTTGGCCGCGCCGTTTCGGGCCGTCACGGTAGCTCCGGGGATGAACTGATCGGCGGCTCGTACAGAACCGGTATGCTGGGCCGCGTTGAGAAACCACGGACCGGCCATCATCACAGCGACAACGAGGAAGCGCATGGGGGGACTACATTTGATTCGGGAACCAGGAGGGTTAGTTCGCTTTTTTCGCCGCCGGCTCGGGTCGGACTCCGTAGGGTATGCTTTAGCTTGCCCAGCCCAGCCTTTTTTGAGCTTGGGCAAGCTAAAGCATACCCCACGGAGCTTCGAGTACTACTACAGCCCCTTCTTAACCAGGAACGCGATCAAATCGACCACGCGGCAGGAATAGCCCCACTCGTTGTCGTACCAGGCGACCACTTTCAGCAGGTTGCCGTCCAATACCTTCGTCAGCAGCGAGTCCACGATCGAACTGTTGGGATTGTGCAGCATGTCGGTCGAGACCACCGGATCTTCGGTGTATGCCAGGATACCCTTCAGTTCGCCCTCGGCGGCGGCCTTCAGCGCGGCATTCACGTCCGCCGTGGTCGCCGGATTGCTCAGCACCGCGACCAGATCCACAACCGACACATCGGGCGTCGGCACGCGCATCGAGTAGCCGTCCAGTTTCCCCTTCAACTGCGGCATCACCAGCCCGATCGCCTTGGCGGCGCCTGTGGTGGTCGGAATCATATTGAGCGCCGCGGCGCGGGCCCGGCGCAGATCTTTGTGCGGGTAGTCGAGCACCTTTTGGTCGTTGGTATAGCTGTGGATCGTGGTCATCGATCCTTTCTCGATACCGAACTTGTCGTGGATGACCTTCACCACTGGCGCCAGGCAATTGGTGGTGCAGGACGCATTCGAAATCACGTTGTGCCGGGCGGGATCGTACATCTGGTCGTTCACACCCAACACGATGGTGATATCCTCGTTCTTCGCCGGCGCGGAGATGATCACCTTCTTCACCGGGCCGCGGAGGTGCTTCGATGCGTCCTTGGCATCCGTGAAGAAGCCCGTGGACTCGATCACGATCTCCGCTCCAACCGACGCCCAGTCGAGCTGAGCGGGATCCTTGGTGGCGAATACCTTGATCTTCTTGCCCGCGACGGTAATCGAATCGGCGTCCGAAGTGATCTCTTCGTGCAACATTCCGAGCACGGAATCGTATTTGAACAGGTGGGCCAGGGTCTTCGTATCGGTAAGGTCGTTTACCGCCACGAACTCCACGTCATCACGATGCAGACCCGCGCGAACGACATTCCGGCCGATGCGGCCGAAGCCGTTGATGCCAACTTTTACTGCCATTGTTTCTCCTGTTTTGGTAGGGATCGTTAATACAAAGGATATCAGGAGGCGGGTATCGGGAGCAACTGGCCAACCGGGATATTAAACTCTGAAATCATTCCGTAACACGGGCATTCTTGCCTGTGTTGGTTTTCTTGCGCCGCGACGCCTCTGGCGACGCCTGACTCTACCTGCAAGCCACCGACATCGTCGCACTCCCTGCGGCGCGCCCACGCTACGAATCCAATCCCACCCTCGCCCACGGTCTATGCTCCAAGAAGCTGGTGCCGAATGATGTTGGCGAGACTCATTTGGGTAGCGGGCGTTTTAGAATTCGCTCAACGATCCCATATTCGTCTTGATCGTTTCCTTCAAGCAGTTCAAGTGAAGAGTCTTCAATGTCTTGGCCTTTCCCAAGCTTACTCTTCCAAACCCGGCCATCCGACTTTGCCACATGACTGGGTAGCATATCTATCAAGTCCACGTAGATCGCTATTTTCTCGAAGCCGGCCTCGGTCACACGATTGCCTGTCGGCTCATATCCGTGCTTCTCAAAGAGCTCGACCCAGGATTCTAGAGTATCCTGCTGCCTAATCGTCTGCGGCCAGTGGTACCGGCCTCCATACACTCCGGCCTGCCACCAATGTCTGGTGTCTCCGTTCACGAAAGCCATGCAGTTGTAGCGTGCGGAAGCATCGCTGATCCTCTGGTAATTGCCTGCGCGGAGCTTTGGAAACTTGGCCTCGAACTCTTGAGGAGTTAGGTTTCTCAACTTTTAGAGAATCCCCTTTTCACGGCCCCAATCAAGCCACGCGTTTCGAGCGTCGTCAAAATCGTGTTGCGGCTCCACGGGATCTTCACCCGTGATCGCACTGAGGGCAGCAAACCAGTGATCCGGCTCCGTTTCCAGTTCGTGGAGGATGAGCCGCTCAATTCCATGACCGACCGACTTTCCCGCGAGCCCGATGATTCGCAAATAGCTAGGGTGCGATATCATCCTGGTTACCGAGGACCAATGCCGTGTCTCTTCCTTCCAGCGCTTCGCTTGCTCCTGGAAGGCATCCTCTAAACTCTGTTCTCCACCACAGCGTCTCGCCGCGATCATTTCCTCTTTGGAGAGCTGCATATACTCTGAGGCTATCAGATTGCTCTCGACGCGATTCTAACCTTCTGTTTTGCCCGCACGTCGAACGCCCGCTAAAAGCCGCCTGCAAGATGAAATCCTGCCCCGCTGGAACTCGTCCAGCCTTCCATGAGCCACAGGTTGGACTTGATCACTCCCGTGCTATAGACAAAGCTCTTACCGTCCGGCGCCAGGCTGAACCGCATGCCGGGATGGAAATCGCCGCGCGGGGCGAACTCCGTGGCCACGTCCCCGATCGTCTTTTCGGCGCCGGTAGTGGCGTCCACCGAGAATAACAACTCGCGCGCCCCCTCCGCTCGAAGGCCATAGAGCAGCTTGCCATCCTTGGAGAAAACATAGTTCACCGTATGATGGTCGCCCAGAGAGCGAACGAGCCCGCCATCGGGCGAGAACAGTTGGTTGCCGCACTGGATGGAGTCGCCGTTGGGAGACCAGGAGGGCACTTCCACGCAGTCCGTGGGAGACTTGACCACGACCGGGCTTGCCTGACCGGTGGTCTTGACTTTCATCAGGTCGAATTTGCCGTTGTGGCTGGCGAGATATACGAACCAGGCCCCATCGGGGGACCAGGATCCCTGGAATTCGGCCGAAGCGGCATCGATGGTAAGCGGAACGGGCGCGCCGCCCGAGACCGCCGACATCCACAGTTGATCGCGTCCCTGCATGTCCACTCGTCCATAGATCACGCGGTCGGCTTCGGGCGAGAGTGCCGGCGCCACGAACCACTGCGTGGAGCCGGGCGTATAATCGCGATCGGTCACCAGTGGGCGCTCGGCGCCATTCGGGCCGTGCAGCCAGATCTCCAGTGGGCCGTTGCGGTCGGTCACGTATACCAGCAGCGGCTGTCTGGCGGCCCATGCGGGCATGTATTCATCGCGCTCGGTGGCGATCAGCCTTTGGACCGTGGCGCGCTCCAGGTCGACCGATACCACGTCGTAATTGCCCGTGTGTTCCGAGAAGACGATCTTGCCGCCGTCGGGCGATACCGCAGGGGAAGTTCGCAGCGTGGTGCCGCTGGTCAGCGCCCGTAGCTTGCCCGAGCCGGTGTCTGCCAACCAAAGCTGAGCTGGCATCCCCGGTATGGGCTGGTATGAGGCTACGATATTGCGATTGTCGGGCATCCAGGCGAAGTTCGGGGTCCCGCCATAGGAATGCAGACCGGGCAGCACCATTTTGGGAGGGTTCGCGGGGTTGGGAGGATAGGGCATCAGCCACGCCTCGTCGTGGCTCTTTTCGTTCTTCATGAAGAGCAGAAGGTGTTTGCCATCCGGCGAAAATCGCAGGTACGTGTCGTTGAACAATGCTTTGGAGGCCACTGGATCGGGCAGGTATTTCCGCTTCGGCGCGCCCGGGGGAGAGCTGATCCACACGCCGAACAGTCCGTCTTCTCCGCGGGCCACAAAGGCTACGGCCTGCAGGCCCGGAGCCACCGCGGAAGTGTAATCGTCGGTCAGCGGCATGAAAGACTCCGGTTCCCCGCCCACCGAGGAAACCGACCAGATCCCGGCGGGAGTTCGCTCGCTTCGGAACAGGATGCGCTTGGAATCCGGCGCCCACACCATCGGCCTGGCATCCTCGGCGATGTGAGTCACCTGCGCGGGTGTCGGTGAATCCAGATAACGCACGAAGACTTGGAATGGAGCGGTAGGGTCCGTTCCGGGTCGTGCCGCGTAAGCCACCGCTTTGCCGTCCGGCGACCAGACTGGCGACCCCTGCCCGCCCGGTCCGAACGCAAACGGAGTGAAGCGGTACGCCGATTGATCCGCGAGTTGCGAACCTGAGAGATAGAATCCCGCGGCGAAGGCGCCCACCAAAGCGACCGCCCCACCAACTGCCCAAGGCCACCAGGCCCTCCGTCGCGCAGCCGGCAACAGGACCACCGCCCGAGTCGCGGAGATAACCGAAGCTGAAGCGACGGAACTCGTGGAAAGATGGTCGCGGATGTTCTTCAGGTCGCGGTAAAGGTCGCTTGAGGATTCATACCGCTCGGCCGGCTGCTTCGCCAGACAGCGTTCGATGGCCCACCGCAAAGGCTCCGGCAAGGCCATCTCGATTGGTGGCGCATCCTCGCTCAGGATCGCCGACATGGTCTGGATGGTCTCCGCCTTATCGAACGCCTTCTTACCGGTGGCCATCTCGTAGAGGATCAGGCCGAAGGAGAACTGGTCGGAGCGGTGGTCGGCGGGCGTGCCGCGGGCCTGCTCGGGGCTCATGTAGTGTACGGTGCCCAGGATCATGCCCGGCGTGGTCTGCTGCACCGTCATAGTTTCATCGGGCGACCCGGTAGGAATCGACGTCTGCTTCGCCAATCCGAAGTCCAGAATCTTCACGCGGCCCTCGGGCGTGATCATGATGTTGGCGGGCTTCAAATCGCGATGGGTGATGCGGGCCGCATGCGCGGCGGCCATCCCATCGGCGATCTGCACCGCAATGTCGAGCAGTTTCCGAAGGGGCACCGGGCCGCGCTGGATCAGATCGGTGAGGGTCTCGCCCGCCACCAGCTCGCCGACAAAGTAGGAGACGCCATTTTCGGTTCCGACATCGTGCAGCCCGACGATGTTGGGATGGCTCAACGCGGCCGCCGCTCGGGCCTCCTGCTCGAAGCGCGCGCGGCGAGCCGGATCGCCGGAGAACTCTCCCGGCAGGACCTTGAGCGCCACCTCGCGGCCCAGGCGCGAATCGCGCGCCCGGTAAACCTCTCCCATACCACCCGCGCCGAGGGGCGCGATGATCTCGTAGGGGCCCAGCTTGGCCCCGGGCTCCAGCCGCATGTCCTTACTCCAACCGCCGCGTGGCGATCGAGCCGTTCTCTTCCCAGGCCGCCAGGATCGAGCCATCGGGAAGCGTGAGCAGGGCGGGGAACCCGCCAGCATCGGACAGGTGCATGTTGGAGGAGGCGCCCGGAAGACGAGCTTCGATACCGCCAGCAGTGGACCAGATCGTGTAGGCGCCCTTGCTGTTCACCGCCAGCGCGATGTCTTGGCCCTCGCCGAGCTTTACCTCCGGCTTGCCAGCCTCCGCCAGGTAGAGATCGTGGTCGCGCCGCCACGCGCTCACCAGTTCGCCGTTCAGGACCGCGAGGCCGCCGCCATCCATGGGACAGCCATCGAGCTTCCAGGTCCCGGTGCCCTGTTTCACCGCCGGCGAAACCGGCTTGCCATCGCGCAGGCGCATCGTGTAGAAGTCCCGGTATCCATCGATCACATTTCGCCACATCACCGCGAATTCCCCGTGTCCCAGCGACACCAGTGAAGGATGGCAGCATTCGCAGATGGTCCGGCCGGGCGCCTGGTAAAGCATCGCATTCTTCGACCACGTGGCGCCGGCGTCATTGCTGAAAGCGCCCCACAGGCGCTTGCCGCCGGGAATCCGGTCGTCGAGCCAGGCGGCGGCCACGTGCCCTTCGTCATCGGCCGCCATAGCCTGGAGTCCTTCGCGGGCGGATGTCGGCTGATCGTTGATGACGGCGGGTTTCGACCAGGTCTGCCCGCCATCTGTGGAGCGCCAGTAGAACAGATCGCTACCGGTAGGGATCGCGCTGACGATCATGGTTTTGCCGGCGATGACGAGGCGCGGTCCGCGATGGCGTCCAAGCGACATCTTAGGAAGCTCGGCAATCTTGGACGGTGGCGAAAAGCTACGTCCGTTGTCCCCGGACCGGGCGAGCCAGATGGACTCCCCGCTACCGAATACCACGGCGACAGTGTTGTGCCCGGCGGCGAGTTGCGGTTGACGATTAGGCGCAGTCGGCGAGACCGGCGCCAAGTGAAGTGCGAGAAGGACAGCGGCAAACAGCATCAGTTTGAGTGTAGGACAGGGAGGGGAACGTGTCCAATGGGGGTGAAGGGCGGTGTGGGGCCTGGGGACCGGGCCGCATAAGGGGCCTCGACTGGCGCGATCCTATTTCCGACTATCAAGCGACCACAACAAACTCGCCTGCCCTGGTGTTCGGCAGTTTCGGGACCGACAACCGGGGCGACTTGAACGCCGGCTTAAACCGCCGGCCGACGGAATTCGCTCCGTCAATGGCGGCAAAACACCAAGAGTGGTTGGAAGGACTATACTCACAAAGGTCCCGAGCGCTTTTCGTCGCGAGCAGCGTGTCGAACGGACAGTATCCGCACAACGCCGCTTCTCTCCTGACGGTAGTAGATGCGATACTTCTGAACAGTGAAGCTCCGGACGCGCTGGCGAAGTTCCGGGCGATTGCGGCCGATGCCGGGACTCTTGGCGAGCATTGTAAAGCGGCGAGTGATGAGATTAATGAGCCGCTCAGCCGCTTCGAGACTCTGGTTCTTGGCCACGTAGACCCAAATCTCATCCAAATTCAAGGTGGCCCTGCGGGAAACCCGGAGCCTCATCCGCGCACGCCAGGTTCCTTGCGTTCCGCGGCAAGCCTTTTCAAGCCTCGCTCGTGCACGTCCCTGGCCAGTTCGTGGATCGTGTTCTCGTCGTACTCGACGTAGTCCCCGCGGTCGATCTCGGCTTCTGCGGCATCAATGTCGGCACGGATCTCGGCCCGATCGGCATCATCCTCCTGTTCTTCGTCGATCAAGCGACGCACCGCTTCATCGACAAAATCATCCGCGGTGTCGTATTCCCCGCGCGCCACCTTCTCCTTAACGAGCCTCTCCACTTCCGGCTTCAGTATTATGTTCATTGGCCCAACTCCCATTCGATACTACCAAAACCCCATCTCCTCACTTCTCAAACACCTGCGCGGGGGCCCACAATTGCCACCGAACCGTTTCAATCCAGAGCGGTCTCTCGAAGCGAAAGTTGCCCCCGTCATCACCCGGTCCGTCACTTCGATCGGCCACCACTTCTCCCCGGCCCTTCACCAGTTCTCAACGATCGTCTCCCGGAACTTTGCCTTCAGCCGCCTCGCCATGAGCTTGTCCGCTGTTGCTGCCTCGTCGGTATAAACCCGGTTCAACTGCTCCAGAATCCTCCCATGCTCCCGGTTCCGAAGATAGCTTTCTAGTGCCAGCGAAAATAGACGGCTCCGGCTGACACCCATCTCCCGGGCCGCACGGTCTGCCTCGGTGATGAGGCCGTGGTCTACCGATATGGCGATCTTCATGAGATTGCCTTCTAATCATACCGATGGGCATGCCAACGAGGCAAAGTAAACCTGTTCTCAACGGTGAGTGAAGCTCCAGA
>PMTT01000724.1:9135-12550 GCA_003167275.1 Bryobacterales bacterium
GACGTACAGGCTCTCGGCGAAGCTCGCGAATGGCTCAAACACAATAAACCGATTCCCCATGAGCAAGTGCTGGCCGAACTTGGCATCACGCACGAAGAAATCGAGAACTATCAGGAACGGGCTTGAAGCGGATCGCCTGGACCGAACAGGCCAAGGTCGACGTTCGCGCTCTGGATAAAGCCGCTGACATGCGCATCCCCCACACCTTGCATCGATTCGCGGAATCCGCCACAGGGCTTCACACCGATCACGCACCTCTCCGCGGGAGCCACACGCCTGATCCTTGAGGGAAGTCAGTCACGCATTTTGAAAATATTCCCTAACCATCTGCTAGCAAAAGACTTACCGTGCTTTCCAGCAATCCCCGCAGCCCTCGTTTTTGGAACCCCGGTATTACAATGAAGTTGTGTCGCTCTGGGTTTGACTGATTCGAACGGAACCGTCCGACCCGGGCCTCCCCGGATTTTGCCCGGCGGGAAGCCAAACCGCTTCGATCGAAGCGGTTTCTTCCCGCTAAGTGCTTTGTTTCTCACAATCGTCTCTGATTTTCCGCTTCGATCGAAGCGGTTAGGGTGCTTTACGAGAGTCCAGCGCGTCGGGCTCCTCCGCACCTTACTTCCCTTGCCCCCCGTCCTTCGGCGGATCCTTCACGCAACGGAACCCGATGTTCTCAGATTTCCAGTTCCAGGGAACGTGCGTAGAATCCCAGATCTGGCCATCCATCAAAGGCTCCGAGGAAGACCCCCCGCGGATCTCATACCACTTATCCTGAGCTGTCGGCGGTGGTTTCATCCGCGTGAGGAACCGTTTCAACTCCGTATTGCTGGGTGAGCCAGTCTGGTTGACCAGCTCCCAGACATTGCCCAGCATATTCAATGCCCCGAACGGGCTCGCGCCATTGGCGAAATCCGTCACCGGCCGTAACGGCAGGGGCGGCTCCGCCTTCGCCTTCACGTTCGCCCGCGTCGAATCCTTCTCGCTCCCCCACGGGTACATCCACCCCTCGGCGCCGCGCGCGGCCTTCTCCCACTGGTGCCCCGTGGGAAGTTTCTTGCCCGCCCACGTGGCAAACTCCTGCGCATCCACAAACGAAACGTTCACCACCGGAAAGTCGGGCTGGTCCTTGGGGAAATCTTTGGGCAGCTTGTAGTTGGTAGCCGTGCAGAAGTCCCCATAAGCCTTGTTCGACACTTCGGTCTTGTCGATGTAAAAGGCCGGCAGCGAGATCGTCTCCTTGTTCTCGCCGAACAGGAACGGCCCCTGCGGCACCAACACCATCTCGCCGGTCGGCGTAGCAAGGGTCTTCGGCAACGCAGGCTCCACCGTCACTGTGGTCTTGTCCTCCACGGTCTTCGGCTTCCGCCCGATCGCCCAAAATACCCCCACGCCCAGCACCACTACCAGCAGCAGCACCAATGGCAATAGCCATCCCGGCCGCCCTGGCGTGGGCGTGGGCGCGGGCGCCGGAGTTGGTCCGCGTGTTGGTAAAACCAGTGTGGGAGCCTGCAGCATCAGCGTGGGCGCATCCACGTCGGCGATGGCCCGCTCGATGTCCGCGCAGATCGGCGAGAACCCCTGCGGCCGCGCGGCCGCGCTCTTTTCCGTGCACCGTGCCACCAGGTCGCAGATCGCCGAGGATACCCCCGCCTGGCGCATCGGCTCCAGATTCAGGGGCTCGTTCAGGATGCTGTAGAAGATCCGCTCCACCGAATCCCCGGTGATGGGCTTCCCCCCGGTCATCAACTCGAACAGCAGGATGCCGAACGAGTAAACGTCCACCTGGTCCGTGACGTCCTGCCCCATCACCTGCTCCGGCGCCATGTAGTAGGGCGTGCCCAGCACGTACCCGGCGCGCGTCATGTTGAGGCCTTCCGTCTTGGCGATGCCGAAATCCATCAGCTTCACCCCGCCCATGGTGTTGAGGTGAATGTTCTCCGGCTTGATATCCCGATGGATGATCTTCTGGGTATGGATGTATTCGAGCGCCCGCGCCACCTGTAGCGCGATCTTCAGCTTGGCCTTCTGGTCGCCGGTTTGCCCGCTCTTGATGGCGTGCCGCAGGTCTTGGCCCCGCAGCAGTTCCATCACCATGAACGGACGGTGTTGTTCGTCTTCGCCGAAATCGTAGATGCTGAGGACGTTGTCGTGCGTGATGTTCCCGGCCATTCGCGCCTCGGCCAGGAAGCGCGCCTTGGCCTCCTGATCCTGGCACCCCGCCTCGGTCAGGATCTTCACCGCGACCGTTCGGCCGATCACCGTGTCGCGCGCGCGGTAGACGTGTGACATGCCTCCGCCGAGAAACTCCTCCAGCTCATACTTGCCAATCTTTGCCGGTAGTTCCATCTATGGAGATATTCTACCGCGCCACGTCGGGGGCGCACGTAAAGGCAAAGTAACCCGGCGTGAAAATCGGCGGATTGGCGCCGATGTTGAACCGGATGGTGATCGGCTGGCCGGTCGTCGGATTCTTCTGGGGCTTCGGCGGATTGCCGGCCGTGGCGTCCCAATCGATGGTCGGCAGGTTGCGCCGGTTGGCCTCAGCCACAAAATGGAACACCGACCAAAGCCCGTCGAAGCTCGTGACCAGGCTCTGGAAGCCGCCCTTGTATGTGATCGTCAACGACACGCTGGGCGGGTTCCCCGGCCACGTATAGTTCTTGAGCGTCGTCGAGGTGAACACGCCGCTCTGGCCGTCGATGAGCAGCGTGACCTTATCCATGTCCGAGGTGACCTCAGGCGTGACGGTGTAGTTGAAGTGTGGGTCGGCCGATCCACCCGCGAAAGCCGCGTCCGAGAAAGCCGCTGCGTGGTTCACGAAGTTCAGGAACCCCGGCTGTATGGTCACCGGTCCCGGAATCGTACTGTACTGCGATCCCACTTTAGTGAGGTATTTCGGCACCAGTTTGCCATCCACAAACTGCCAGATCAATCCGTCCTTTGGCTTGAAGACCATGTCGATTTCCTGCAGGGTGGCCTCCACCGAATTGTTCGGCTTGAAGGGGTACTTGGCCAGGATCGGGTTGATCTGGTTGCACATCCCCCTTCCCCCGGCGTTCAGTTCCGTGGCGCTGGCGCCCTTCAACAGCGGTTCCACATAGGTGATGGGATCGGTGAGCAGCTTCTGCACCATCTGCTGGATAGGAGAGTCGATGCGGAAGGCCTGCGCCATCTGATTCACCGCCGCCTTCGCCTGCACGGCAACCTGGAGCGCTTGTGCCGCGTTGGCATCGTTCAAACCCTGCCCGGCAATCGACTCGATTTGCGCCTGGAGCGCCCCCAATTGGGTGATGTAGTTCTGGTTCGAACCCGCCACGAAGTGGTCCGTGTTCTCGGGCGGTGTCACCGACTGCACCGGCTGGAAGAGGCCCGCCTGGGCGGGATCGGCCACGGCGGTATTCTTCGAGGCGAGGTAGGA
>PMTT01000216.1 GCA_003167275.1 Bryobacterales bacterium
GCGCGGCCGGAGGTGCTGGCGGCCCTGGTGCGGGCGTTGTTGGGCGATGCTAAGAGGTCCGTGCGCGGGAGGGCCGCGCAGACGTTGGGGGATCTGGGTGAGGCAGGGGCGCGGCCGGAGGTGCTGGCGGCGCTGGTGCAGGCGGTGTTGGGCGATGCGGATTCATACGTGCGCCTGAACGCCGCGGAAGCGTTGGGGAGGCTTGGGGAGGCGGGGGCGCGGCCGGAGGTGCTGGCGGCGCTGGTGCAGGCGTTGTTGGGCAATGAGGAACCCGTGCGCAGGGGTGCCGCGTTCGCGTTGGGGATGTTGATGTCCCGTGGGTGGCGGATCTTCAAATCCACGGGTGGTTGGCGTATCTTCAGACCCCGCAAGAGAGTGTATCGCGCCCAGCTCGCCACCGATCTGGCGCAGTTGCCACCACCCTACGGGCCGATCCCGTCTGAGGCGTGTGACCGACGGCGGCGTGATCACTGGTGACCCAGTGGGAGCGCAGTAAATAGGAATCGCGGAAACTCACGCGGCGGCTTCGCAGAAGCAACGGATCACTCGGGAGTGCCGAGGGATTGCAGACTCAACCCAGCCGGTGTGGGCAGACTGGTTCCAGAGGATCTGAATGGAGAGTTTTGGTTCGGGTCCAGTAGGAATGGACCGTTGGCCGTGGTTGGCTGCAGCCGGTCGTCCTGCGGCGGACGACAACCGTGGGCTGGGTAGTCCCCCGCCAGCCCCCGCGTCGCTTGCCGTGCGCGTGCCCGGGCGTCGGGTACGGACAAACCAATGAGCGGAAGGGTGGGGGCGAGGGCGGTCGCCGCGGCCGGCCACACTAATCGCACGGCGTATGGGGGCCCCCGGCTGCGCAGAGGAGATCCCCGGCCGCATCTTGCCAGGCGATGCCGGACGTTTCGGTGCAATAGCTGCACGAAAGGGGTAACCGATGGAGCGAGTTTTCGGAGCCGAGACAGAATACGCGATTAGCCATCTGGCGCCCGAGGGCCAAAAAGCCGCGCGGCGTCTCCTACTTCGGCAGATGATGGATATCGCCGCCCGCGAGATCCCGAGTATTCCGGCAGCCGATGGCCGCGGCTTGTTCCTGTCCAATGGCGGGCGGCTGGACGTCGATCTTACCGACCACCCCGAGTATGCGACGCCTGAGTGCACGACACCGGTCGAGTTGGTCCGCAAGCTTCGGGAGTCGGATGCCATTTTGAGCAGCCTGGCTGAGCGGCTGACCGTTGAACTCGGCGGCGACGTCATGGTCACCAAGACCAACGTCGACTATGCCTCGGCGAATACGTGGGGGGCGCATGAGAGTTATGCCATCCGCCGGGGGCAGGAGATTAACAGGAATCTCATTTCGTTCCTTTGCTCTCGCGTGATTTTCACCGGCTCCGGGGGCTGGAACAATCTGGCCCCGGGCCTGGAATTCACCCTTTCGCCGCGGGTGCCTCATCTGAAGCGCATCGTCAGCACGGAGTCGACGCACTCGCGCGGGCTCATCCACGACGCCTCCTCGCGAGGCCGGCAGGTAGATCGGGAGACAGACCATCGGATTCACCTGACTATCGGGGAATCGCTTTCGTCGGAAGTTGCCTTGGTGCTCAAGGCTGGCACTACGGCACTGGTGGTCGCGCTGATTGAAGCCAGCGTGAATCCTGGAGAGGGCGTTGAGCTTGCGAAGCCCTTGGTCGCGATACAGGCATTCTCCCGAGATGCATCCTGCCGCCAGAGCGCGGAGATCAAAGGACGGCGCAGGCTGCGTGCCATCGACATCCAGCGGCATTATCTGAGGCTGGCGGAGCAGCAGGTTGGCGCCTTGCCGGTATGGGCGGGAGCGGTTCTGCAACTCTGGGCGCAGGTGCTGGACGGTCTGGAGGATGGCTCCGAACAACAGAGGATGCGCCTGGAATGGGTGATCCGGCGGAAGGTTTTCGAACGGTATCTGACCAGCCGGGGATTCGACTGGTCGAATCTGCCCGCGGGACACGAGAAAGCCGACTTGTTCGAACTGGACAACAAACTGGGCAGAGTGGGACGGGCAGGAATGTTTCCACTTCTGGACCAGCTTGGCGCACTCAACCATCGGATCGATGTCACTGGCTTTCCGAAGGAGCCAGTGCCAACGCGCGCCACCGTGCGTGGCAAGGCCATCGGCGCCTGCTTCGCGTCTGGCTTGACGGACTCCTGCCGGGGCGATTGGAACTACATTTTGGACCGGAAGAACCGGATGGTGCTGGATCTTGGCGATCCGTTTGAGACTTGCCTGAATTGGCGTCCGAAAGCGGAGACCCTCGGATTCGATTTCCATGCGTGGGGTCTTCGATGAAAAGAGGTCCCGCTATTCCGTTTGAAGAGGTATGGCAGCGGGCAAACGGAAGGGCGGCGGAGAGGCCGATCGCATTCGGCGCGTATTGCGGAATGGCAACCGCATCAAGGACCTGGCCGACCAGCTCTGCTGGGATCTCCGAATCCTGGAGCGCAGTGTCGAACGGCTCCTATCCGATGACCGCGGGCCGGCCGATGTGCGGCCGCAGGTGTCGGCGTACCCCGCGGGAGGCGCCGCGGAATTCGAGAGGCTACCGGACGGGCGGGCGCAGGTCCGCGTTGACCGGGGGAAGTGGGTGGTTCTGCCGCCGGCGTTGGCCGATCTGTTCTGGCTCCTGTTCAAGGACAACACGCTTCCGTCCGGCGGGCCAATCGATGGATGGAAGCCGATCGCCGTGTTGATCGAGGAGCTCGACCGCGGCGCGAAGCATCCAACCACGCATCACGCTCTCGAGAACCGCGTGTATCGTTTGCGCAAGCTGCTGGCTGCGGCGGGATACGGATGGAACCTCGTCCAGTTCAATGCGAAGTCGGGCTATCGGATTCTCCTGTGGACGGTCGCGGGATTCGCGCGTGGCGGGCCGGAGGAGGCCGCCCGGCAGGCGACGGAGGGTCACCAATGACGACGCGGGCGGCGGGACTGGCGTTGGGACGGGCGCTGGTGCGCCTGATCGGGCTGACCCTTGCGATGCTGACGATCACGGGCGTTATTCTCGTTCATGAAATAGGGCACTACGCAGCTAGCCGGGCGATAGGCGTAAAGGTGGATCGGGTGGTTGCGGGTGTTGGGCCGCGGTTAATCGCCACCAGGGTGGCCGGCACCTGGTTCGATGTGCGGCTCGTGCCGTTGCTGGGCTACACCGTCAGCCGGATCCGTCCCCGGTTCGGGCGACCGGCGACCAGAAGCATCCTTCGGACGTCGCGACAAGGCCCGCGGCGACCTAAGCCGCCTTGGGACGAGGCCATATTCGTGGTCGCTGGTCCTGTGGCGAGCATTCTCTTCGGGTTGTTCGTGGTGGGGCTCGCGGATCGGCTGCCTCGTCGCTTTGGATGGAGGCGGCGCATGCTTCGATGGTGGGGCCGGCACAGGGTCGTTCCCGATCAATCCGAGATTGTCGCGGCGGAGCCTCCCGTTCTGGATGTCTTCGGGAGACCGGCTTTTGGTCTGCTCGGCTTGATGGCGTTTGGAGGTGATGCGTTCGGACAGGGAATTCCTTCTGCGCTTCGATTCGCGGCGGTGGTGAGCGGGGTCCTTGGAGTCACGAATCTGATTCCGCTGCCGCCGCTCGACGGAGGGCACATCTTGCTGCTCGGTTGTCAGGAATGGCTGAGCCCACGGTGGGTGGAATTCGCGGCGAGCCTCCTGGTGCCAATCGGCGTCGCCAGTCTTCTGGTCCTGACGTGTACGGCCACCATCCTTGACTTCATCGGCTTCTGTCGCTGGCACTGAGACTGTGTGTTTCAGTTTTCTGTCCAAGATTTGAAAGTCATCAGTGCGTGGCGGTCCTGGTTAGATTCGGCAGCGCGGCTTGTTTGGGGCGTGGTTGGGATTCCCGCCGGCTGCGTTGCGTGAGGGGTGGGCTCTGAGCGTCGAGAGACCCGGATCTACACGACGCCCGGTTCCCTGAGATTCCACCAATGGGACCATCAACGAGTTCTGACCCCACTTATATAGAAAGGTAAGAACGAAACCATTAGGCGCGAACGATTGTCGCTTTTCGTGGTGGTGCTCGCCGTGGCCGGGATAATCGCTACCGCGCAGTCGAGATCACACTTTGCTGGTTTTCCTGGGCGGGCAGATCGCGGGGATAGCTGCCGGCCGGACCGACCTCGTGTATACTCGGGTTGAATCGCGGAAAGCCGTGATGAGATGGATAGGGCCTTCGTGCCTTCAATTCGCTTCGAACGGACCGGCTGGCAAGCTGAGCCGCCTATTGCCCGAGCCGGGAAGCAAGCTAGTAGTACCGAGGCGGTGCGGCCGACGCGCCCTCAGTCGCTATCGGACGACGCGCCTGCGCGGGGGAGGGATCTGGGACAACTCTGTTGTTGTAACACACCGGTGGCCGCTCCACGAGCCGGGCGCAAACCAATGTCCGCTCCTCAGCTCGTTCAGAGCTCTCGCGGCCTTGTCGTCCGGCTCCCGCGGAGACTCGCTGTCAGTCTTTGTCTGGCTCTTGCGAGATCGGTAAAAGAGCAAGATGGCGAGTGCCAAACCCGGCAAAGGCCATCCAATCCACGCCACTCGGTCGAGCTTAGATGCTCCGATATGCCCACCGCTCGCGAGAAAGAGTGCTAGC
>PMTT01000189.1 GCA_003167275.1 Bryobacterales bacterium
GAAAGCGCGGGCGGCAAGAAGATCTCGAACGACGTCCAGGTGAGCGAGAAGTACGTGATCAACTTCCGCATGGAGGTCCGCAACAAGGGCGGCCACAGTTCATTGCCGGTCAAGGACAATGCGATTTATCACCTGGCGCAGGCTCTCGACCGGCTCTCGAAGTTCGATTTCCCTCTGAAGACCAACGAGGTGACCAAGGCGTACTTCGAGGCAATGTCCAAGATCGAGACCGGCGCGGCGAAGCAGGACCTCGCCCAGGTGGCGGAGGGTTCCCGGGCAGCCATGGATCGGGTCGCCGCGGCTTCGACCTCCTGGAATGCCACACTGCGCACCACCTGCGTGGCCACGCAGATTGAGGGCGGCCACGCCAAGAACGCCCTGCCGCAACTGGCCGCCGCCAACGTGAACTGCCGGGTTCTGCCCGAGGATTCCACCGAGTACGTCGAGAGCACGCTGAAGAAGGTAATGGCCGATGACCAGGTGCAGCTCACGATTTCGGGACCGGTCAGTCAGAGTCCGGCGTCGCCTATGCGCGAGGACGTCATGAAGGCCGTCAGCCGTCTCACCGACACCATGTGGCCGGGTGTGCGCGCCGTTCCGATCATGGTGATGGGCGCGACGGACGGCCTGTATCTTCGAGCCTCAGGCATACCGACTTACGGCGTCCAGGGATTCTTCATGGACCGCGACGACATCCGCTTTCACGGCCGNNCGTGTCCGCCGCGTATTCCACCACCTCCCATTCGCGCGCCTCGCCGATGATCAGCACATCGATGTCGGGCCGCGCCAGCAGCGTAATCCCCGGGAACTGGCTCGCGTACCCCCAGTTTGCGAGCGCGTGCTGGATCGGTAGCGCCGGATCGCCAGACGGAACGCGGGCGAGGAGACTCGCCTGGCCACCATGGGGTATGTTGGGACAGTGGAAGCGATTCCGTCGACCGAAGGAAAAAGCTCGTTTCTCCCGCTCTGCGGCGTGGTGGCGATTATCTTCGCCGTCCTGCTGATTTACTCCCAGACCGCGGCGTTCTCCTGGGACGAGGGCTTTCACGTGCTGGCCGCACAGTTGATCGCGAGAGGAAAGAGGCCGTATCTCGATTTCTGTTTTCCGCAGACCCCGCTGAACGCCTATTGGAACGCCGGGTGGATGCGAATCTTCGGGGATACGTGGCACCTGGTACACGCCCTCTCGGCGCTCTCGACCACGGCAGCGGTCCTGCTGGCGGCCGATTTCATCCGCACGCGCTTCCCCGAGTCGCGTTGGCGATTGCCGGGCGCAGCCACCACCGCCCTGGTGCTGGGATTGAACATCGTGGTGGTGGAGTATGCGACCATCGGACAGTCTTACGCCTTCTGCCTGCTCCTGCTAGTGGCCGCATTCCGTGTGGCAATCCTGGCGGTGGATCGGAGATCCGGACGATGGACGGGCATCGCGGGCTTGCTGGCAGCCTCCGCCGCAGCGTCTTCCCTTCTGACCGCCCTGGCGGCGCCTGTCCTGCTGATCTGGATCCTGTGCCACGCGCCCGCCGGAAGAAGGTGGGCCAGGCTTTTCAGCTTCGCCGCCGGAGGGGTGATCCCGTTCCTGCCGGTAATTTGGTTGTTCTGCCAGGCGCCGCGCATCGTGTTCTTCAACCTGGTCCAATACCAACTGGTATACCGCCGCACGAACTGGGAGGATGCAACGCCCCACGATGTGGAAGTGCTGACCTCCTGGCTCAAATCCCCGACGGCGCTTATCCTTGGATTGCTTGCCGTCCTGGGACTATGGTTCGTCGCCCGTAGGAGCGAATGGAAGGCTTCGAGCCGGGCCGAGTTCTACCTGTGCGCTTGGCTGGCCCTGGCGATTGGCGCCGAGTTGAGTGCCACTCATCCGACTTTTCCAACCTATTTCGTCCTGGTGACGCCATTTCTGGCGATTCCCGCCGCGGCCGGACTCTATGTGGCCGCCGCGCGAATTCGCAACCCGGTTCGAGCCTGGTGGCCCGTGCCCATCCTGGGCGTTCTGCTTTCGCTGGGGCTGGCGTGGTCGTTACATGAAGACTGGAACAAGCTTGCCTGGCGGGACATGGAAGCGGTTGCCCGCAAGGTCAACGAAGTCACGCCAGCCAACGGTTCCTTGTGGGCCGATGAACACGTCTATTTTCTGACGCGGCGTCCTCCGGCCGAGGGCAGCGAATTCTCGTACGCCGAAGTCATCGACTTGCCGCAGGACATGGCTCGCTCGCTGCACATTGTGTCCGACCAGGGTCTGGCTCAAAAGGCCGCGGAGGGAGTGTTCGCCACCGTCTCCACTTGCGAAGAGGACGACGTGATCGAGAACCTGAATCTGCCACGCTCGTTCCGCCAGCACGCCGCCTTAGGCCGCCGCTGCACGGTGTTCTGGGACCCCGTGGCCAAGGCGCCGTAGCACGGGCATTCTTGCCTGGCATTCTTGCCTGTGTTGGTGTTTCTTGCCCGGCAAACCAACACAGGCAAGAATGCCCGTGCTACAGGTAAACTGGTAAGCATGTCACTCAGAGACCGCATCCGAGGTGTCCTCGGTTTTCCCGTCACTCCTTTCCGGAAGGACCTTTCTCTCGATCTCGATGGCCTGGCGGCCAACGTGGATCGAATGGCGCGCCACCCATTCTGCGCCCTGGTGGCTGCCGGGGGCACGGGCGAGATCTACTCGCTGACGCCCGAAGAGGCTGGAGAGGTGGTGCGCGTGAGCGTCGACGCGGCGGCCGGCCGCATGCCCGTCGTGGCCGGCACGGGCTACAACGCGACCATGGGCGCCGATATTGCCCGGCGCGCCGAGAAGGCGGGTGCGGACTGCATCCTGGCGCTGCCGCCCTACTACACCGGCGCACCCTTCGAGGGACTGATCGACTACTATCGCGCGATCGGCTCGGCGACCGGGCTGCCGCTGATGGTGTACAGCCGCGATTGGGCGGTGTTCACGCCCGGAATGGTGGCACGGGTGGCCGACAAAGTGCCGTCCCTGACGTTCTGGAAGGATGGTCAGGGCGACGCCCGCAAGTACCAGCGGATCATGCACTCGGTAGGCGACCGCCTGGCCTGGCTGGGAGGACTGGGAGACGACTGCGTCCCGGCCTACTTCGCGGTGGGGGTGCAGGCGTACACCTCGAGCATCTCCAACATCGCCCCGCGACTCTCGCTGGCGCTCGCGGAAGCGGGGATGGCGCGCGACTTCGACCGGCTCGAAGTCCTGATGCAGAAGTATGTGCACCCGCTCTACGCCATCCGCGACCGGGTGAAGGGGTACGAAGTCTCCGCCATGAAAGCGGCGATGGAGATTCTGGGGATGTGTGCCGGTCCCGTGCGGCCCCCCCTCACCGATTGCTCCGAGCAGGACATCGGCGATCTGCGCGCGTTGATGGAAGTGTACGCCGACATGATCGGGGCGCCCGCGGAGGGTATGGTGCGGGCCGCGCGATAGGAAAGGGCTGTCAGCCATCAGCACGCAGCGTGACTGACGCGGAGATGCGGCGCCACTACCGGCAGGGATGCGTCGAGGTGCTGCAGGTGAAGCCCCGGCTCGCGGGTCGGTGGCAGATCTGCAGCCAGGATTGGCTGCCCCACTCAGGTCATGTAGAGCTACCGGATCGAGTACTTGTTCGACGGACTGCACTTCACGTTGACCAAGCCCAGCGAGGCTGCGGCGAAGTTGTTCATGTCAGAATAGCAGTCTAGCTATCTGCAATCAGCGGTCAGCCTCACTCACCTCGGCTGATCGCTGACTGCTGATAGCTGACTGCTTGTTACTGCACCGCGATCGTCACGTCGTTTCGGCTGGTCACTCCGTTCATCTGAATCTGCAACGGAACGACACCCGTTCCCGCGCCGGAGGGGACCGTGAAGTTGATCTGGTAAACTCCGACGAACCCAATCGCCGCCCCGCTGGTGTCGCGGCCCACCAGACCGGCAAACAAAACCGGGGCGGACTGTCCACCAACCAGAACGGTGGGCTGCGAGAGAGCCTTGGACGTGATTACTTTCGGAACATCGCCATCCGCCACCGTTGTATCCACAGCACCGAGTCCAGTGGCGTACATCACCAGCACATCGCCGGCCTTGGCCGGGTGCGAGGTGTACGGAAGGCCGGCATTGGCGGGCGCCGCGATGCTGCCATCGCCGTTGACCGCGATGGCCGGCCCCACACCAAACTGGAAGGTGAAGATGCCGGGAGAGGCCGGCCCAACCGTCACATTAATCGGTGCGGACGCGACCCCGTTGCGGGTCACCACCACAGGAACCTGAATGGTTCCGGCCGAAACCGGCGGCAACAACGGCAGCATTTCCCATGGCACCTGAGCGTTGATCTGTCCCGTGCTGACGAACTGCAAGGGCGCGGTAACGTTGTTGATGGTCACACTCACGCCGGTCAACTGATTGGAGAGCGGAATGGACCCGGATTGCTGGAGCGACGCCGCCAGTTCCGTTCCGTAGATCGAGACCAGCGAGCCGGGGGCTACGTAGCCCGTCTTATCATTACTCGCGGCGTTCAGAATGCCGCCCGCCGCGACCACCGGCGTCTGGGAATACGCGGCGCCTGCGCTGCCAAGCACGAAAACAGTAACCAAAGATACCGAAGGGAAGATGCCTTTCATACTAAGATTCTACCGGTCACCCGCCCGCTGGTCCAAGGAATTCCTCACAATTTTACCGATGCAAAGGTGGGGTCGAGAACATTGGCGATCGTGCTTTATTGGCTTACGGCGATCGATACGGGATTGGAGTTGACCGTCCCGTTTACCTGTATTTGTAGGGAAACGGCGTTGCCCGTTGGCGTGCCCGCAGGGATCATGACGTTGATCTGATTGATGCCCACGAACTGCGGCGAGAGGCCGCTATACGTCACCTGCGCCGCGACACCGCCGATCAGCACGGTTGGCTGCGTGAGCGTGTTGCGCGTCATGTCCGAGGAGTTGGCGCCATCTGCTATGGGTTGGTCTACGGCGCCCATGCCAGTGGCCAGGATGGTCAGCCCGCCGGGGTCACCGATTTTGGCGGGATGGGTCGAGAATCCGGGGATTGAGGCTGCCGGCGCCGCCAGGCTGCCATCGGCATTGATGGCGATCGCCTGTCCTCCGATGTTATAGATGGCGGGAGCGCTGGCGGACACCGTCACGGAGGCGGGAGCCGCAACCACACCATCGTCACGCGTGACCACAACTTGAGCGGAGCTGCTGTTGGATGGAGTCACTTCCCACGGCACCTGGATGTTAATCTGGCCGCCGCTGACGAACTGCATGGGGGCGGCGATGTTGTTGACGGTCACGCCGACCCCGCTCAGGGTCGTGGAGAGCGGGACCGTGCTCGAAGCCGCCATGTTCGAGGCCAGATTCGTGCCGAAGATGGAGACCAGCGCGCCTGGAGCAATTCCTTGCCCGGCCGAAGGGCTGGCCGTATTGGCGACGCCGCCGGCGCTCACCACGGGCGGAGGAGTTTGGGCCGAGGCGGCTATGGCCGCGAACAGTATGAAGGCAGGAGCGTAAAGTCTCATGGGGTTATCTAGTACGTTCCCATCATAGGGTGCGGGCGGCGTAAATGGAACGGTCTGGCCACAGAATTTACTTATGTTCAGATGGTGCGGGCAGGGCACGTTGCGCGCGGATCTCCGCCAGGGTCTGGGCGACTTCGGGATTCTTGCCTGCGTCCAGTTCCGCGGCCAGGGCCGCCTCCCGCTCCGCTTCCTCCATGCGGTGTTCCAAGCGCAGCAGTTGCGCCAGCGTCCAGTGCGGTTTGAACCAGTTGGGGCTGGCGGCCACCGCGGCACGCAGGCTGCGTTCCGTCTGCGGCGCATCGTTCTGGCTGGCATAGAGCAACGCCAGATTGAACCAAGCGTTGAAGGGGTCTTCGGCGGTTTTGGTGGCCCTCACGGCAGCGGCGCCGGACTGCGCGATCGTCTGGAATCGCAGCGTGAAATCGGGTGTTTTTTGCGCCAGCCCGAACAGCGCGCGTGAATACCAGAGATCGGCGGAAGTTCCCGGCAGGTTCCAACGCTGGTATCGCCCGTAGTGCGCGACGGCCGATGGTAGATCGCCGGCCTCCACACTGCGACGCGCCAGGGCCAAAGCATGGTCCGAGATCGTAAAGCGTGCGGCCAGGTACAGCAGGGCGAGCGCCACCGGAGCCGAGGCGAGTTGAAACCGCCAACTGCGGCGTGGCTCCGTGGGTTCTTCGGCGATGGCCACCGCAAGGGCGATGGTGGTGTAGAAGATCAACGCCGCGGGAACGGTGAAGACTGTAAACTGCTGGCTCACGATGCCCGCCGCCAGCGCCGCCCGGATCCATATCGAAACCCCCAGCCCCCCACTGTGGGGCGGACCCCCAGGTCCGCGCGGGACCCCCTGGTCCCGCTGCCGCGTGTTGGTCGCACGGCACGCGTGACGCAGTCCTACATAGCACAGCCCGCAAAGGACCAGAAACCCAGGTAACCCCTGCGAAACCAGGGCGTCGAGAAAGATGTTGTGTGGGGATTCATGTAGGAAGTCGGGGTAGGACTCGGCCAAAGCCTTGGACTCGAAACGTGGAAAGGCCTCAGTGAAGACCTCGGGCCCGTAACCCTGAGCGAGTTTCGTAATGCCCATGCGCAGGCTGTCGCGCCACAGGTCCGGGCGGTTGCCGCCCCAGGGGTCTTCGACAATCCAGCGCGTGCGGCTCCGAAGTTTCCATCCGGGTGGCGAAAAGTAGAATCCCACCCCAGCCGCCAAAATCAGCGCTATGACGGCCACAAGTCGTACGGTATGCTTTAGCTTGCCCACCCCCTCGATCGCGACCGGACGGCCTGAAGCCGCTCCTTTTACCCCGTCAGCAGGCTTCACGCCGCCTTCGTCGGCCTCCGGCCGATGGCCGACCAGGGGGTCGGCCGCGGACCGGGGGGTCCGCCCCACCATGCTCAAGGCAGTTTTTCTTGCCTTTCTCCTGAAGTACGCCCCCACCGCCAAACCCGCCACTAGGCCGAGCATCGCGGCGCGCGTTCCCGTTAGAAGCATGGCGACCGTCGCGAGCGCCGCGGCGCCGAACGCCACACGGCGCCACCAGGCACTGCTATCCATCGCGGCGAGGGCCAGACTGAGGAAAGTCACAAACAGCAGCCACGTGGCGAAGTAACTCACGTATCCCAGGGTGCCGGGGGGACGTACGATGGTCCAGATCCCCTCGCCGATGTGGTAGGCCGCGGTGGGCAGGATGGGATCCAATCCGAAGTATTGGGCGATCCCGTACACTGCGGAGATGCCGCCGGCGATCGCGATGCCGCGCAGGATCGAGCGGACGCGGTCGGGGCGGCCGGCGGCGTGGCTAGCGAGGAGCCAAGCGAATAGCAGAATGGCGGCCTGGACGACGGATCCGAACCGCCGCCAATTGGTGCCGAATGCCGAGAGTGCGGGATTCGCCGAGAGCGCGGTGGAGATCGCCATTGACACGAGATTGAGGACCAGCAGCAGGGAAAACAGGCGATAGCCGCGCCCGCGCCCCCGGTAGTCGATCGCCCCACAGCCCAATAGCGCCACGGCTGTGCCGGCGAGCAGCACCACTACTTTTGGCGTGACATCGAAGTAAAACAAATAACCTGGAGTGATAATTAAAGCGAGCAGGCCGATCACCACGGCCTGAAACAGGGCCATATCGGTTACACTAGCTCAGGAAACGCTTTGCCGGAATC
>PMTT01000357.1:0-7437 GCA_003167275.1 Bryobacterales bacterium
GAGGCCAAGCGCGTACACGGTCTTCTGCTCGTCCGTCGAGAGTGCTGTCGCGGCCGGCGCGGCCTGCTTTGCCGGCGCGCCAGTCTTGGTTGCGGGCGCGCCAGTCTTAGTCGTCGATGATGCCGGTGTCGTTGATTTCACGGGAGCCTTTTGGGCGGGCGGCGGAGTCTGTGGCGGAGTCGTCTGGGCCATCAGGACCACCGGTAGAAATAGGAACAATCCACGCATTTGTATAGGCTAACACCGTTTCCGGGCCCCACGGCTATTCGTACCGAAGCGCCACCAGCGGGTCGATCCGCACGGCCCGGCGCGCGGGCAGGTAGCTGGCCAGAAGCGCGACGGCGCCGAGCAGGAATGCCACCGATCCAAAGACCAGCGGGTCCCGCTGCTTCACATCGTACAGCATCGTGGCCATCAGGCGGGTGACGCTGTAGGCCGCGGCCAGGCCGAAGACAATCCCTATGCCGGCCAGCAGCATCGCCTGGCGGACAATCATATTGCGCAAACTCCGCGCCTAACGCGACCCGGATGCCGAATTCGAGCGTGCGCTGCTCCACCGCGTAGGCCATCAGCCCGTACAGGCCAATCGACGCCAGCAGAATCGCGACGAACGCGAACACTCCCAGGAGCAGCGTGTTGAACTGATCGCGGGCGGTGGATTCGACCACCACCTGATCCATGGAGCGGATGTGCGCCACGGGGAGATCCGAGACCTCCTGGAAGATGCGCTGGATCGGCGCGGAGAGCGAGAACGGCGCCACCCTGGTGCGGACCACCCAGGCCAGCGGCAGGAAGCCGTTGTTCAAGGCCATCACCCCGTCGCGGACCTGCGGGAGCGGTACGAACATCTCCGGGACCGGGTCGTTGTTGAGCCCGGCATCCCGCGCGTCCGCTACCACGCCCACGATCTCCCGCGGAGGTTCGGCGAAGACCGGGCCCATGGTGGGGCCGATGGTGATCCGTTGGCCGAGGGGATTCGCGTTCGGCCAGAATTGACGGGCAAATGCCTCGTTGATCACCACTACACCGGGTGCGCCCGCATCGTCCCGCTGGGTGAAGCACGGCCCCGGACCATCGGAACCTTGAACACCTCGAAGAAGCGGTACGTGACGTAGGCCCAGCCCGCGCCGCCGTGGACCGGCCCGTTGGTGAGCGGACGCCCTTCGATGAGGAAGGGCAGCCCCATGCCGCCTTCGAGCGGCAGGTAGCAGGTCCCGGCCGCCGCCTCGACGCCGGGCAACGCCTCGATCCGCTCGGTCGCCTGGCGCGCCAGGTCCGAGATCGCCGCGGTGCGGTCGAAGTGGCTGCCGGCGAGAGACGTGTTCATGGTGAGCACGTTGTGCGAATCGAATCCAGGCGCCACCCGGTGCAAGGCGGCGAAGGTGCGGATCAGCAGTCCGGCGCCCACCAGAAGGACGATCGCCAGGGCCATTTCGGAGATCACCAGCAGAGCGCGGGTGATGTTTTGGCGCAGGCCCGTGCCGGAGCGCGAGCCGGTCTCCTTGAGGGTGGAATTGAGATCGGCGCGCGAGGCCTGCAGTGCGGGGACCAATCCGAAAAGGATCCCGGTGAGTACGGAGACGAGCCCGGTGAAGCCGAGCACGGTCCAGTCCAGCGTGACTCCGGAGCCATCGGTCCCGATGCGCGGAATGTTGCCGGGGTTCAAGGCCAGCAGGGCGCGCACGCCGAAAGCGCCCAGGGCCAGGCCGAGCGCGCCGCCGATCAGCGACAGCAGCACGCTTTCCGTCAGGAGTTGCCGGACAATGCGCCCGTGGCCGGCGCCGATCGCGGCGCGAATGGCGATTTCCCGCGCACGCACCGTGGCGCGCGCCAGCAGAAGGTTGGCCACGTTGGCGCAGGCGATCAGAAGGACGCAGCCCACCGCGCCCAGCAAGACCAGCAACGCGGTGCGGACGTTGCGGACGATAGTCTGCTGCATCGGCTCGACGGTAAAGGCGTTGTTGGGACCCATCGAGTTGGGGAACTTGCGCTTGTATTCCCCGGCGGCCAGTTTCAACCCGGCCTGGGCTGCCTGGAGTGGCACACCGGGTTTCAGACGCGCGGCGGCGTTGAAGTAATGGGCCTGCTGGGTGCTGTTGGGGTCGGCCTGAAAGGGCAGATAGAGATCCGGAGCGGAGTCGAAGGCGAAGCCCGGACCGATGACGCCGATGATGGTGTAAATCTCGCCACCCAGCGAAAGGGGTTTGCCGAGGATCGCGGGATCGGAACCGAAGCGCCGCTGCCACAGGCCGCTCGAGAGCACCACCACGCGGCCGCCGCCGGGCCGGTCCTCATCCACGGAGAAGGTGCGGCCCAGTGCGACGGGAGCGCCGAAGAGGCGGAAGAATTCATGCGAGACGTGGATGCCCTTGACCTGCTCGGGCCGGTCGCCGCCCCCCAGGTTCATCCCCGGGTAATTGGTTGCCCTGTGGCGCACCATGATCGCTTCCCACCGGTTGGCGACATCTTCGTGGAGTGGTTTCCGGCAGCGACATATCTCCCTGGCTGCTACCATAGTGCTTTGCCGAAATGCTAATTCTCCACGGCGCGTTTCTCGATGATTCTCTTGCAATTTGGGTGGAACCCGAAACCAGCAAGGCGGCCCTCGTGGAGGCCATCGGTGAACTTGGCCTAACATTAAAATTCGGTAAGCGCATCGCGAAGTCCGCAATCGCATGGCTGCCGGCTTTGGATGGCTGGGCCGCGCCATCCACGGCGCTTCTCACCGACGATCCAGTCGATGTCCCATCTAAATCCGCTCAGTACGAAATCGCACCAGTTAAAACTACAGTCCTGCCGCTCAGCGCCCGTCACGCCATCGATTTCGTGGCCGCCTGCGTGGGCAAGCGGATGGTCACTCCCGGTCTGTTGATCGGCGAAGATCTGGCCTATTGGACGACCGCCCTGCGTTTCGCTGCCGAGTTGGTGATGCGCGGACAGTTCCTGCCCAGCCTGGCTCACCGGGAGGGCTCGTACCTGGCGCGGTGGCTCCCCATTTACGACAGCGCGCGCCTGCATTCGCTCACCCAGGCGATGCCCGCCGCAGCCCGCGCGCTCACCTGGACGGGCGTCGAAGAGCCACCGGACACGCCTGCGGAAACCGTACTGACCACGTTCGTGCAGTCCATGGTGGATACCCTGGTCTGCGATTCCGCCGGGGCTCGGCCGAAGGTGGTGGAGAGCCTCCACGATCAGTGGCTCAATGCCCTGACTGCGGAGCCCGCCCTGCTGGGGGACGAAGCGGAGTTGGCGCAATTCGCCCGGCAGGTAGAGGAGTGGCAGCGCCCCATCCAGGTGTCCGCGCGGGTTCCTTTCCGTCTGTGCTTCCGCCTCCAGGAGCCAGGGCCCGCGGACGATTCGTGGCAGGTGGAGTACCTGCTGCAGGGCCGGAAAGACCTCAGCCTGCACCTGCCGGCGAAGGACGTCTGGCAGGCGAAGTCCAAGGCCCTCGCGGAGTTGCGCCAGGATGCCGCGGAGCTGCGCGAGCACCTCCTGGTTTCGCTCGGACAGGCGGCGGGGATCAGTCCCCAGGTGGATGCCAGCCTGAAGCAGAAAGCTCCCGGCGGGTATGCCCTGGACGCCACCGGCGCCCACCAGTTCCTGCGCGAAACCGCGCCGGCCTTGGAGCAGAGCGGCTTCGGCGTGATGCTGCCTTCCTGGTGGACTCGCCGCGGCACGGCCTTGCAGCTCAAGGCGCGCGCCAGCGTCAAGAGTCCGCCCAAAGCGGGCGCCGGCGGACTGAGCCTGGAGACTCTGCTGGATTTCAATTGGGAACTGGCGCTGGGCGAAGACAAGATCACGCGCGCCGAGTTGCTGGCCCTGGCCAGCCAAAAATCGCCGCTGGTGAAGTTCCGAGGCCAGTGGATCGAGGCCGGAGCGGCCGAAATCCAGGCCGCCCTGGAGTTCCTGAAAAAGAACGCGGGCGGCCAGAAGACCCTGCGCGACGTGATCCGCATGTCACTGGGCGCCGATGGGCAGGTCGGCGTGTTGGAAGTCGAGGGTGTGAGGGCCACCGGCTGGGTGGGCGACCTCCTGGCGAAGTTGGAGGGCCGTGAGCCCTTCGCCGAACTCCCGCAGCCCCCCGGCCTGCAGGGTGAGCTGCGTCCCTACCAGCGGCGCGGATATTCCTGGCTCGACTTTCTCAAGCGGCTCGGCTTGGGCGCCTGCCTGGCCGACGACATGGGCCTCGGCAAGACGATCCAGACCCTGGCCCTCCTCCAGAAGGATCGCGTGGACGGCGAACAGCGGCCAGTGCTACTGGTTTGTCCGACATCCGTAGTTGGCAACTGGCAGAAGGAGGCCGCCAAGTTTACCCCGGACATCCCAGTGCTAGTCCACCACGGAACCACTCGGAAGCGCGGCGCCGCGTTCCAGACGGAAGCCGAACTCCACGGCATGGTGATCTCCAGTTACGCCCTGTTGCATCGCGATGCGGAGATCCTCCAGCAGGTGAATTGGGCCGGAGTGGTCCTCGACGAAGCCCAGAACATCAAGAATCCCGAGACCAAGCAGGCCAAGGCGGCCCGCGCCCTGCCGGCCGGGTACCGCATTACCCTGACCGGCACGCCGGTCGAAAACAACGTCGGCGACCTGTGGAGCGTCATGGAATTCCTGAACCCCGGATTCCTCGGATCGCGCGCCGGTTTCCACCGGAAATTCTTCGTGCCTATCCAGGTCTATTCCGANNAGCGACAAGAGCATCATCGCCGACCTGCCGGAAAAGAACGAGATGAAGGTCTTTTGCAACCTCACCAAGGAACAGGCGTCACTCTATCAGTCGGTGGTAAAGGATGCGGAGGAGGCCATCCAATCGGCTGAAGGAATTGAACGCAAAGGACTGGTGCTGGCCACGCTCATGAAATTGAAGCAGGTCTGCAACCATCCCGCTCAGTTCCTGAAGGACAACTCCGCGATCCCAGGCCGCAGCGGAAAACTGGCGCGCTTAGGTGAAATGCTGGAGGAGACGCTCCAGGTGGGTGATCGCTCCCTGATCTTCTCGCAGTTCGCGGAGATGGGCGAGATCATCCGGCGGCACTTGCAGGAGACCTATGGGATCGAGGTGATGTTCCTCCACGGCGGCACTCCCAAGACGCATCGCGACCGCATGGTGGAACGTTTCGCGGATCCGGCCGGCCCGCGCATCTTCCTGCTTTCGCTGAAGGCTGGAGGCACCGGACTAAACCTGACCAGCGCCAGCCACGTCTTTCACTTCGACCGTTGGTGGAATCCGGCGGTGGAAAACCAGGCGACCGACCGCGCCTACCGCATCGGCCAGACCAAGAACGTCCAGGTGCACAAGTTCGTTTGCGCAGGCACACTGGAAGAGAAGATCGACGAAATGATCGAACGTAAGAAGGAAGTGGCCGGCCGGGTGGTCGGCACCGGCGAAGCGTGGCTCGGCGATCTGTCGAACGCCCAACTGAAAGAGCTGTTCGCCCTTCGGAAGGATGCAGTAGGAGAATAATCATGGCTCGCTGGTATAGGGATTTCGACAATTACCCTCCTTCCCGCCCGCGTGCGGCGAAGGGCGGCATTCGCGCCCAGTCGCAACGTGGCGGCTTCGGCTCAAGCTGGTGGGCCAAGCGCTGGACCGCGGTACTGGATGGCTTCGACCTCGGTGCGCGCCTCAGCCGCGGGCGGAGCTACGCGCGTTCCGGCCAGGTGCTTTCCATTGATGTGAGCGAAGGAAAGATCCAAGCGAAAGTCCAAGGTTCGCGGCCCAAGCCATACGAAATCAAGATGCAAGTCAAGGAACTCCCCAAGGAGGCGTGGGCCAAAGTGGCGGCGGCCGCTGCTGCCCAGGCGATCTTCGCCTCGAAACTGCTGGCCGGGGAGATGCCCCAGGAAATGGAGGAGATCTTCCAGGCGGCCGGCGTTTCGCTCTTCCCGGAGCGCTCCAGGGACCTAACCACGGATTGCTCCTGTCCCGATTGGTCCAACCCCTGCAAGCACATCGCCGCCGTCTATTATCTGCTCGGTGAGGAGTTCGACCGCGACCCGTTCCTCATCTTCCGGATGCGCGGCATGTCGCGCGACGCCTTCCTCGGTCTGCTGGGCTCCGGCCGGACCGGCGTCCCGGCAGCCGCTGCGACAATCTTGCCGCCGGAACCGCTGCCCGCCGACCCGGCCGCGTTTTGGAAACCGGCGGCCAGCACGGATGGCGGTTCCAAGGAATCGTCCGGCGCAGCTCTTGCTACTACGGAAGTAGCAAATGAAGCCGCCCTGCCGCGCCGTCTGGGCAAATTCCCCTTCTGGCGTGGCAGGCTCAACTTCCACGAATTCCTGGACGGCGTCTACGCCCGCGCCTCCGCGCACGCCGCCGAGGTGCTGACGGCCGACCGCACCAGTTCCGTCCAGCGCGACTGAACCCTTGAATTGAAAACACCCCCGGGTGGGGCGGACCCCCTGGTCNNCCCACCGTGCTGGTGCAGTCGCCCGTTTTTCCCCTTGGGGAACATACGCACAAGTACTTGCGGGTCGCCCTACCAAGCAGACGCGTCATTGAAATGCGGAGCCCGGCGCCGAACCGCAGTAATCGTGGTGGGTTGTCTTGACCAGGTGTTGGTCGCCGTCGAACTGGTAGCGGCGGATGGTATGGACTTGGCGCCCATCCACGCAATGCTGGGGTGGCGACAAATCCAGAAACCAGACCGACGCATCCGCCATCTTGCGTGCATTGCTGGTGCCCGCGCCGCCCGGCAGGAACACGCTCCCGTAGGTGAGAGCGATTTTGAGCTTGTCGCCTTTCAGATCCTTGCGAAAGGGCGCCTCCTTGGCCGACGTCTGGCTGCTCGCCATGCTCGCGCCGCTCTCGCACCACTTCGTGCGCAGTTCCTGGATGGCGCCCGACCATTGCGCGCCGCCAATCATGCGGTCGGGAACCCGTTCCGTGGGCGGGATGCCGGCCTTGACGATGTCGTCATACGTCTTGAGGCAGAGGCGGTAGTAATCGGCTCCTGAACGGTAGTTGGTCCCGGCCTGCATGGCCAGGATCCCCCACCTCTCGAATTCTTTGATCTTGCCGATCCGCTCCACGTGCTCGCATGACCTGCGAATCTCAGCCAGCGTGTGAGTACCAGGCTTGAACTCCGGCGATTCCCACTGAACGTCGAGTGTCCTGGTGTCCGGAACCCCAGCCGCGCGGACCTTATTGAGCAGTGCCATGCACTGCGCGCCATCCCGATTGGCATCGCCGTCCCCCACACTCCACGCCTTGGTACCGCTGACCTGGTACCAGCCGATGGAATTGGAGAGTTGCGATAGCGATGAGAAATTCGGGTCGTCCGTGGTGAGCCGTTGTGCGCCGGCGGTGGGCGCCTGAATCAGGAAAAGGATGGATCCCAAAACGAAAGTGGTCTTCATGTTGCTCCTATTGAACCCGGATACCGAGAGATTTTTCGAACAGATGGAGGAACAGCCGGGCGTTGTGCACGGCGG
>PMTT01000357.1:7451-9267 GCA_003167275.1 Bryobacterales bacterium
TTGCCATGCTCGTCCACGAATTCAATGTACCCGCGGCCGAGAACCGACCAGCGATTACTACCCATGTAGAATTTGACGGAGCCCTTTTGAGTGAACTCAGCGTCGATTGCCGGAGTCACATAGCGGTACCAGGCCGATTCAACCGCGCGGGCGAAATGGTAGAAGTTATTCGCCGGCGGCGTCTTGGAATCCGCCATGTGGCTGCCGGAGATGCTGAAGATTGCCTTTTCCGCGTTCGATGAATACCAATCGAAGTAGAAGCTGGTGCCCTGGTAAACGCCGTTTTTCGTGCGGCGAATGAACCGGGTCGACACGGCCGATGCATCCTTGAAATGCAAATCGGAAATCCGGGTGACTTTGGTCCGCGCGTGCTCGCACTGGAAATGGGCGCAGCCGTAATCGCCGGCGAAGCTGCAAAAATGCTTGAATGCCGATTTGCGCCATCCGAGGTACACCCACAAGGGCACAAAAATGCTGTACCAGAGAACCAGAGGCGTCCGCGTGATGTCCGATGCGACAAACAGGATCTTCGTGAGGTGGTCGAACCCCACCGTCAGCACGAATCCCACCGCCCCGGCAACCAGGGCAAGCCCCACCCGAAGCGCCACCGGCCGCTCTCGCACGCCTTTCTTCAGCGATGTGTGGGCCGTCCTGACCGCGCCGATCTCCGCGGGAGGCTCGACGAAGAAGTCCAGGTCTGGAGCAAGCGGCTCCCCATTATGTTCGGTAACTGTGGGCGGCGGGTTCCACATAGCACTGTGTCTCTATTTCGGTGGCGCGGGTTGAAAGCCGCCGCCAAGCTCGTATACCGTGTTCTTGAGCCCGCATGTATATGCGCCCGGAGACAAACCGGTGGTGTAATACATGGTCCCGGACACCTTGACCTTGTTCGCATAGCCAACCACCTGGCCATCGGCCAGATGCAGCCTGAGATCCCGGTTCTTGTAGTTTGCAGGGGGCATCTCCACGCTGTTCGCCCCGTGCCCGATGGTGGCGCTGGCGGCCACCGTGTTCTCCCATGAACCCAGCCGCGGCCGCACCCGCATCATGATGCTGGTAGCCTTGTCGTCGAAGCTCAATGGAAAGTCGGCATAGCCTTCGAGCATCAGCCGCTTGCCCTCGTTGGCTCTGTCGCAAGCCGCCTCGAACTTCACCGGAACGCCGCGGGCAAGCGAACCCGATTGGCCGCACGCGGTCAGAAAAGAGCAAAAAAGCAGGATGGTACTTCGCATGGTCTTCCCTCCAAAGCCGGCTGGGCCGGGCTCTACCTGGAACTGCGCCTATCTCGTTAGTTATTGGCCCGTTCGTACAGAGTGTTTGTGAGCCCGCATTTGAACTCGACGTGAGCTATGGAACTCGGATAATACATCGTCCCGGATACCTGGAGTTTGTCTCGGTAGCCAACCACCTGCCCATCGGCAAGATGCAGCTTGAGATCCTTTTTCTGGTATTGATCCGGAGGTTTTTCCAGATGATTCACCTCGTTCCCAAGCGTGGCGCTGGCTCCGACAGGGGTCCCCTGCGATTCCAGCGACGGCCGTAGTCGCATCATGACGGTGATATCGTCGCCGCGGTAGCTGTCCGGAAAACTCAGGTAGCCTTCGAGCATCACGCGTTTGCCCTCGTTGGCTTTTCCGCAGACCGATTCGAAAGCCACCGGAACGCCGCGCGTGGGCGGGCCGGATTCCCCGCAAGCGGCGAGAAAAAGACAGAAAAGCACGATGGCAGTTCGCATGGTCTCCCTTCGCCGGGACGGAACAGTTTCCGGGCGCCTATACAGGAAAGCGGGTTCCACGCGCACATTTAGCAAAAATAA
>PMTT01000279.1 GCA_003167275.1 Bryobacterales bacterium
ATGGCCAATCTCCAGAGCCGGCTGAAAGCCGGCTGACAGACGACAAAAGACGATCGTCTGTCCCACTGGGCTCGTCGAAATGGCCAAACTCACAGAGCCGCCTTTCAGGCGGCCGTCGCCATCACCACAGATTCTCCGGTTCTCCGCACACTACGCTCGCCAGCCGAGACCTCACTCATACCGCAGCGCCACCATCGGATCCACCTTCGTGGCCCGCCGCGCAGGAATATAACACGCCGCCAACGCCACCGCGCAAAACAAAATCGCCACTCCCACGAAAGTCGCCGGATCCGTAGCCGTGACCTCGAACAGCAGAGTCGCCATCAACCGCGTCAGCCCCCATGCCCCCACCACCCCCACCGCGACACCCGCGAACGCCAGATTCGACGCCTGCCGCAATACCAACCGCATCACGCTGCTCCGCTGCGCCCCCAGCGCCATCCGAATACCGATCTCCGCCGTTCTCTGCTGCACGGAGTACGACACCAAAGCGTACAAGCCCACCAGCGACAGGAACAGAGCCATGCCGCCAAACACCGTCAGCAGAAGCGTCTGGAATCGGCGCTCCGCGGCAGCCCCCGAAACCAGTTGATCCATGGTGCGGACATCGGCCATCGCGACTGCCGGGTCGAGCCCTCGCACCACCGCGCGCATGTCGGAAGCCACGCGGTCGGCCGGAAGATGGGTTCGTACCACGATAGAAGCACCCGGGGAGCCCCCTTGCCACAGAGCCGTGTAGACCTGCATGGGCGGCATGGTGCCCAGCTCCCGCTGCCGCACGTCGCCCACCACCCCGACGATGCTCATCGGGTACTGACCGTCCCGCCCAAACGAGAGCCGCTTCCCCACGGCCCCATCACCGGGAAAATATCTCCTGCTAAAGCTGCGGCTCACGATGACCACTTGTGGGCGGCCCGTCACGTCGCCTTCGTTAAAGTCTCTGCCCCCGAGTACCGGGATCCCCATGGCGGCAAAGTAGCGCGGCGTGACCGACCGGGCTTCGAACATCGTCTTCTCATCGAAGGGATGCCCTTCCACCTGCAGCAGAACGATCGATTCGCCGCCGCCGAGCGGCACCTGGCTCACCGCCGCGGCCTCCTCCACTCCCGGCATGGCGCCGGCCCTTTCAATCAGATGACGGAAGAACCTGTTCTGCCGTGCCGGGCTTTGGTATCTCGCGTCCAGCCGGAAGCCCATCGTCAACCTCGAAGCAGGGTCAAAACCCTTATCGACCGACTGCAACCGGAGGAAGCTCCGAATCAGCAGGCCCGAACCAGTCAGCAGCACCACGGTAAGCGCCACTTCGCCAATCACCAGCCCGTGGCGCAACTGGCCGCCTTTCACACTGCGGTTCCCGGAACTTTTCAGCACTTCGCTCAGAGTGCAGCGCGACGCCGACAGCGCCGGCAACAACCCGGAGAGCACCGCCGTCGCCAGTGACAAGCCGATGGTAAACAACAATACGTACCCGTTGATCGACGTCTCATCGAGCCGTGGGATGTTACCCGGATGCATGCGTGGCAGGAGTCGGATGGCCAGGAATGCCACCGCCACTCCCAAAGTGCTGCCGGCCCCCGCCAGGATCATGGATTCCGCAAGGAGTTGACGGATCAGGCGCCACCGCGACGCGCCGAGCGCGGCCCGCACCCCGATTTCCAGCGCCCTGCGATTTGCGCGCGCCAGCACCAGGCTTGCGACATTGGCGCACGCGATCAGCAATACCAGAAACACTGCTCCCATGAAGATCAGCAAAGTGCGCCGCGACTCGCCGGTGATGTAGATGGCAAATGGCCAGAGCACGGCCTCAGCGTCTTGGAACATGGGCGGATGGAGGTGGTCAAGCCGGGCGACAATCGTGCTCATCTCCGCTCGCGCCTGGGCCAACGAGACGCCCGGTCCGAGGCGTCCGATGGCGGTGCCGACGCTATCCTCGCGCGAAGCCCGTTCTTGCGGTGTCATTGCAAACGGCACCCACACATCGGTCACACTGCCGATCGTCTCCAGGCTTTCGCCGCCGTGTGGAAAGGCGAAGCCCCCGGGCATCACGCCGATGATGCGATAGGGCCGCGCGTTGAGCAGCAGTTCCTTGCCAAGCACATTACGATCCGAACCGAATCGGGACTGCCACAGAGCATGGCTGATCACCGCCACCTGGCCCTTCCCCGGCTGGTCGTCGTCGGCTTCGATGGCACGCCCGATTTCGGGTGAGATGCCCAGCAACCGGAAAAACTCTCCCGTGACGCGCGACCCGCCCACCCGAACCGCGGTCGCCTCCGTGGAAAGATTCAGGCTGTCCGTGGTAAACAGGGCAAGATTGCTAAACGAGTGGCTTTGCGCCTGCCAGTCGTAGAAGTCCGCATTGAACGGGCTCCACGCTTCGAGCGGCACACCGGGTATGTGGGGCGTGGGCTGAAACAAGTAGATCAGCCGGTCCGGATCGCGGTACGGGAGAGCGTGGAGCAGCACCGCATTCACCAGGCTGAACACGGCCGTGGTCGCGCCAATCCCCAGCGCCAGAGTCATCACAGCCAGCGACGCAAACCCGGGACTCTTGCGCAGCACACGAACTCCGTAATTCAAGTCGCGAAGAAGAGATCCGGGCAAATCCGCGCCACGCGCGTCCCGGCACTCCTCCCTGGCGCGGTCGAGACTGCCGAACTCCACCCTCGCGCGCCGCTCGGCCTCTTCCCGCGGCACACCCTGGCGAGTGAGATCCTCGGCATAAGCCTCCATATGGAAGCGTAACTCGACCTCCATGTCCCGCTCCACGCGCGAGCGCCACAAGGTCGCGTACAACCAGGAACGAAAACGGGCCAGTAGGGTCATGACACTGCTCCCGGAGTCGTCCGCAAAATCCCGGCGATGACGCCCGCCATTTGGTTCCACCTTTCCGTTTCTGTTTCCAATTGGCGCCTCCCCGCGGGAGTGAGGCGATAGTATTTGGCCTTGCGATTGTTATCCGACTCGCCCCACTCACTCGAAATCCAGCCCTGGTGTTCCAGCCGGTACAGTGCCGGGTACAGGGACCCCTGCTGAATCTCCAGCCGTTCCTTGGAAATCTGCTGGATCCGCAGCAGAATCCCGTACCCGTGCAATGCCCCGAGCGAGACAGCCTTCAAGATGAGCAGATCGAGCGTCCCTTGCAAAAGGTCAATTTTCCCAGCCATAAGCTCTCCTAGACAGCCAAGGAGAGAGCATATCACACCCGGACCCCATACTGTTTTGTGGGGCAGCCAATCCTGGCTGCAGCCGGCTTTCAGCCGGCTCTTGCCCCGACCCGATGAACCGCACTGAAAGATCCGCCCGCTGCTACAAGACTGTCCCAATTCCTCGCAGCCTGCGCCAATTTAGTGGGGCGGACCCCCTGGTCCGCGGCCGACCCCCCGGTCGGCCTGTTGGGACAAGGCGTCCGCCCCAGGTTTAGCCCGCAGGGCCGCAGCTCAGTGGGGCAGATTTCCAATCTGCGGCCGATTGTCAATCGGCCTGCCGGCGCCGTGCGTGCCCCACCCCCTCCCGCGCTACAGTAGACACCATGACGCCCGAAACCCTGGAAGACGAGCTCTCGCGCCCCAGTGAGGCCGACCGCGCCATGATGCGCCACCTTGAGGGTGACGTCCTCGTCCTAGGCGCCGGCGGTAAAATGGGCCCTTCGCTAGCCCGCCTTGCGCGCCGCGCCGCTGACGCAGCCGGAACGCCGCGCCGCATCCGTGCAGTCTCGCGCTTCCCAACCGCAGACCTAAAGCAGCAATTGACCGCCTGGGACGTCGAAGCCCTATCCTGCGACCTCCTGGAGCGCGACCAGGTCGCCCGTCTCCCGGAATGTCCCAACGTGCTCTTCCTGGCGGGCCGCAAGTTCGGCTCCACGGGAAACCAACCGCTCACCTGGGCCACCAACGTGCTTCTTCCGGCGATGGTAGCCGAACGCTACCGCGGTTCCCGCATCGTCGCTCTCTCCAGCGGCAACGTCTACGCCCTCGCCAGCATTCCCCCCACCGAACAGACTCCCCCCGCCCCCGTCGGCGAATACGCGCAGACCGTGCTCGGACGCGAGCGCGTCTTCGAATATTTTTCGGTCCGCGACCGAACCCCCGTCGCGCTCCTCCGCCTCAATTACGCCAACGATCTGCGCTACGGTGTGCTGCTCGATATCGGCCAGCGCGTCTGGGAGCGGCGTCCCGTGTCACTCGCCGTCGGCGCGGTCAACGTCATCTGGCAGCGCGACGCCAACTCCATCTGCCTGCGCGCCCTGGTGCTCGCAACCTCGCCGCCATTGGTGCTGAACGTCACCGGGCCCGAGCCGCTTTCTGTGCGCTGGCTGGCCACCCGCTTCGGCGAGATCTTTGGCATCGAACCGCTGTTTGAGGGAACCGAAACCGGGACGGCGCTACTGAGTGACTCCTCGCTTTGTTGCCGCCTCCTTGGCCCGCCCACCAAGAGTCCGGAAGAGATGATCGAAATGACGGCGGAATGGATTCGCTCGGGTGGACCCACCTTGAACAAGCCGACTCACTTCGAGGTGCGCGATGGCGCCTTTTGACTGGCACGCCCGCTTGCGGGAAGGCCTTGTAATCCCGGCCCACCCGCTGGCGCTCACCCGATCGCGCCAACTGGATGAGCGCCGCCAGCGCGTGCTCACTCGTTACTATCTCGACGCAGGCGCGGGCGGCATCGCCGTCGGTGTCCATACCACGCAGTTCGCCATTCGCGAGCGGGGCCTCTATGAGCCGGTCCTGTCACTGGCCGCCCAGGAGGCCCGCGACCGGAACGTCGTCAAGATTGCCGGAGTGTGCGGCGCGCGATCCCAGGCCCTCGGGGAAGCCCAGTCCGCCGCCCTGCTGGGCTACGACGCCGCACTCCTAAGCCTCGGAGCCTTGCCCGGCGCGAGCGTCGACGAGCTGATCGATCATGCCCGCGCCGTGGGCGAGATCCTGCCGCTGGTAGGCTTCTATCTCCAGCCCGCGGTCGGTGGTCGTCTGCTCGACTCGGAATTCTGGAGGCGCTTTGCGTCACTCGAGTCCGTAGTCGCAATCAAGATCGCGCCCTTCAACCGTTACCACACGCTCGACGTCCTGCGCGGCGTGGCCGACTCCGGACGTGCCGCCGAGATCGCGCTCTATACCGGCAACGACGACCACATCGTGCTCGACTTGATCGCCACCTACCGCGGCCTGCGGATCGTGGGCGGCCTGCTCGGCCAGTGGGCTGTCTGGACCCGCCGCGCCGTAGAGATGCTCGAATCCATCCACCGCGACCCCGGCGCGCCCGTCTGGCGCGAAGTCGCCTGGCAACTCACCGACGTGAATGCCGCGATCTTCGACGTCGCGAATTCCTTCCAAGGCTGCATCGCCGGACTCCATGAGATCCTCCGCCGCCAGGGTTTGCTGGAAGGCATCTGGTGTCTCGATCCGCAGGAAACGCTCTCCCCCGGCCAACTCGCCGAGATCGACCGCGTCTGCGCAACCTATCCCAACCTTGCCGATGACGATTTCGTCGCGCAGAATCGCGACCGCTGGCTCCGGTAGACCGAGCCGCGCGCACAGCTTGGATCGTCCACAATGACGGTGACGTAGCTGGGATCGTCGTAATTGAGAAATGAGAAGTGGCGAGCGGGCGCGTAGACGGCGAACGTCGCGAGGAACAGGAGGAGTGGGACCCAAATGCGCCATCGAATGCTTCTGGCCATGACCTGTGCTTCTCACTCCCCGTTTCCCCTCAATCCGGAATCCGCACCGTGATCGTCGTCCCGCGATTGGGCTTGCTGGTGATCTCGAGGGTGCCGCGAGCGAGCCGAGTGCGCTCGCGAATGCTGACCAATCCTAACCCCGCAGTACCTTCCCCGGATGCCGGCTCCATGCCTACACCCGAATCCGAGACGGTGAGAACCGACACCCCGCCGGAGTGGCGGAGCGCGACCGCCGCTCGATCCACTTTCGCGTGCTTCGCCACATTCCGCAGCCCCTCCTGGGTAATTCGATACAGGCACAAAGCGGCGCCGGGCGATACACCATCGAACTCGCCCTCTATGGTGAGCGATACCTGAACCGCAGTCAATCCAACGAAATCGCGACAGTAGGACTGCAGCGCTGCCGCGAGCCCCGAATACTGGAGAATCGCGGGATGCAGTTCGTGCGACATGCGTCGCACCGTTTCCGCAATCTGGACCAGCTTCTGGTGAATGTGGTCGCTCTGCAATCGCGCATTCGCCTGCTGTTCGGGGATCTGCCGCTTGAGATTGCTCATCGCAATGCTCAGTGCGGCGATCTGCTGATTCATATCGTCGTGCAGCTCCCGGGCCAGCCGCTTGCGTTCCTCTTCCTGGGCTCCAATCAGGCGCGCTCCCAAGGCCTGGATCTCCCGCTCCTTCCGGATTGCCTCGTCTAACTGGCCAACCAGTGCGGCGTTGGCGGAGCGGAGCTGATCCTCGGCGTGCCTGCGGTCCGTGATGTCGAGCAGGGAACCGGCGAAGCCCAGAAACTCACCCCTGGCGAAAATCGTGGCACGGCTTCGGCGATCACCCAGCGATAGGCCCCATCGAACCGGCAGATCCGGAATTCCGAGGTGTACCCCCGGCCGGCAGCCAGGCAGTCCAGAAATGCCGTGCGAGTTCGGCCCTTGTCCGCGGGATGGACATAGTCGCTCCAGGCTTTGGTCAGCTTTTGCTGGTCCGTGCCAAGAAATCGGCCGAGCGGCTGGTTGATAAAGGAGTTCTCCTCGCCCGCGGACGCCATCCAGAGGTAGGCGGGCGTATCGTTCGCGATGGCTTGGTACCAGGCCTCCCTTTCATGATGGATGCGTGATTCCTGGCCCCTCCAGATCAGCCCGATTCCCGCGGCGTTCGCCAGGCCGATCAGCGCGGTCACCAGCGCCATTTCCCAGCCCAGGCGCCGCAGCGGCGCGTCCACTTCGGCGATATCCATCTTGCAGACCAGATACCATGGGGAATCCGCAATACGGCGGATCGTCCACAATGAGGAAACCCCGCGGGGGTCCGGAGCCCGTAGCGACCATCCCGAATCCAGGACTTCATCCGAGGGGGCCTTCAACGTCACAGGTCTGTGGGCGAACAGCGTGATCTGCGGAGCGGTGCGCATCTTGCTCAGGTAGACCAGTTCGTTCCCCTCCAGTCGAATCAACAGAGTCTCGGCGCTACGGCTCGACCCTGGCCACGATTCCAGGTACGGGTATAGAAAAACCGAAGGATCGATGTCGAGAATCAGTGCCCCCAAGTCACCCACAGGCACGGTCAAGGCCATCAATGGGCGGCCGATTCGGGTATCCGGATGCAGATCTGAAAGGACGACGTCGCTGGCTTTGGCCGCTTCACGGGCCAACGCGCCCCGGGATCGTTTCCTGAATTCCGCGCCTTCGGTGGTTTCCTCTTTCAGAGAAAGGGCCACGTTGCCATCCAGATCGACCAGGGTCACATCGGAATACAGGCCCTGACTCGCCATCCGGGTCATGAGATCCAACACATCCGCCCGATCGTCCGCGTTCATGACGCGGCTCGCGAGGGACCTTTTGAGGACCCGCATCACCGGACTCGTCATCGCGACACGGCCGTCGCCGACTCGCTCATGCCGCCAATTGGCGATCTGGTCCGTCTTACCATGTGCGACTGCGTAGAGCTGCCGGGTGGTGGCGTCCTCTGTCTCCCCGCTTTGAACCTTGTAATACCACCAGACCGCCACGATCATCGCCAGTGACCCGAAGGTAAGCGACACGATCAGTGCGAACCTGGAGTGCGTGTAGCCACGAGCCGGGGCTGTTCCGTTACTTCGTTTCATTACTTCGTTTCGTTGCTGGGGCGAGCAAAAGACGTTACTCGGCGTTCAGCTTCGTCCGGGACGTATGCAGAGACACGGCGGCCGTCTGTACACCGGGCAACTGGATGATTTTCGTAACTGGTATGACGACAGCGTCGAAACCAGGATTACACCGTGGGGTATGCTTTAGCTTGCCCACCACTTGTTTACAAGCTAGTCCTGCCCAAAGCGCGATACCCTGACCTGCGACTTCGCCCCCCACCGGGCCGGCACACAATGATATTCTCCAGATAGGCTCAAAAACATGAAGCTCCGTAAGGCCTTCTGGTGGGGAACGGGTATTGCCCTGATCGGTACGCTGTCCGCCTTTCAACTGCCGTTCCGGGAGTTCCCAGGGGTGGAGTACCGCCTGGGCGACATTCCTCTGCCGGCGGATTACCAGGAGAAGACCGAGTGGGCCTTCGCGCGGCTGATGTACCCCAATGTTCCGGGAGGCCGGTTTGGACGCGGCTACGGCGGATTCGGCGGCGGCGGGTACGGCGGTGGCGGCTTCCGCGGCGGCGGAGTCTGGACCGAAGGAAACACCATCTGGACCCAGGACTATCCGCGGGCGGACCGCCATTTCGTGCTGGCGCTCCGGCGCTTGACGCGCATCCACGTCCGGTCGGTGGAGCAGCCCGTGAATCTGGACGAAGGCGCGGTCTACGATTGGCCCTGGCTCTACGCAGTGCAAACCGGTCGCTGGCAGTTGACTGACTCGCAGGCCAAATCGATGCGCGAATACCTGCTGCGCGGCGGCTTTTTCATGGCCGACGATTTCTGGGGCCAGAACGAGTGGGAAGTCTTCATGGAAAGCATGCACAGGGTCTTTCCCGACCGGGAGCCGGTGGAGCTCGAAAACAAGGAGGCCATTTTCCATACTGTCTACGATCTGGACGACCGCTACCAGGTGGCCAGCGAGGGTTCCGTGATGCGGGGCACAAGCTGGAAATGCGATGGCTGCCCCGACCACTGGCGCGGAATCTTCGACGACAAAGGGCGGTTGATGGTGGCGATCACGTTTCAGTCGGATGTGGGCGATTCCTGGGAATGGGCGGATGCCCCGCAGTACCCGGCCCGATATGCCGCACTGGGAATCCGCATCGGCGTGAACTACGTGACCTACGCCATGACCCACTAATGGCAAGCTAAAAGCATGCCCCAACCCGGAATCGATCGATTGCTCGTTCGGTCGGCCCTTGAAGCGGACCTGTGCCGGCAACTCCGGGAATCCCCGGACGAAGTGTTCCAAGAGTTCGACCTCACCGAAGAGGAGAAGGATCTTCTGCGGCAGCCCGACCATCGTTTGCTGCCCGTGCTGGGAAGCGTGCTGGCACACCAGGCTGTGGCGCGGGCATTCGTGCCTGCTGCGTCGAGAGTCGTCTCGACGCTTTTCGCATGCCCGCTCAGTCCGGGGTCTACTACGGAGGCGTGTCAGGCGGGTGCGGACCCGGCAGGCACGAAAACCCCTGACGCCGGAATGAGTGGCCATCCCAACTACGTCGAGACGAGTCTCGACGCGNNACGAGTGCCCGCGCCACGTCGGGAGCGGCGCGCACGCTGCCGGACATGGCGCTGGCGCTGACGGTGGTCCCTTGCGCGCGGGTCGAGAACGGGGAGTCCAAGTATTCCTACGCGGTGTGGGTGAATCCATTGCCGGAGGGCGCCGATCCGGCGAATCTGGCGCCGCCCGCGGGCGCCACATTGCCCGGACAGCCGCTGGCTCCGCTGCACATCGTGATTCAGCTCTCGGCGGTCGAAGTTCGGGACGCGTCGGGCCAACCGCAGGTCGGGTTGTCGGCATCGCTCCGGCAATCGTCCAACATCATCGGGCCGCCATCACCTCAGAACGCGGGAAGGGCGGTCGATGCGGCCGTAGCGGCGGTGCGCAGCGCCTCCAAAGAGGAGCGATACGGCCGCCTGATCGACCTGATGCGGGCCCTGCACAGCGGGGGAGTTCGATGACGGACCTCTGGATCGCGGGACTGGGCATCCAGACGGTTGGCCAGGTGACGCGCGAAGTGGAGCAGGCCATCCGCGACTCGTGCGAAGTGCTCTACCTGGACACGGGGGTGGCCACCCGGCCGTTTCTCGAAGGGCTCTGCCCGCGGGTCACATCACTCTATCAGCAGAGCTACTCCGAAGAGATGCCGCGCGTGGGCGCGTATGAGCATATGGCCGCCTGCGTGATCGATGCGGCCCTGGACCATCCGCCCGTTACGTTTGCGATTCACGGGCATCCTCTGGTCGCGGTCCATGCGCCGTTCCTGGTGCTGGAACTGGCCAGGGCGCTGGATCTGAGAGCGGTGGTGCTGCCCGGGATCTCGGGGATCGACACGGTTCTGGCCGATCTGCGGATCGACCCGGTGGTCGATGGCGTCCAGATGTACGAAGCGACCGACCTGCTGCTGCGGCGCCGTCCATTGCAGCCCGACGTACCGGCGATTATCTGGCAGATCGGGCCGCTCGAAACGGCACTGCACACGATGCGGGTGTCGCGGCCGGAGCGGTTCGACCGGTTCGTGGCCCACTTGCGGCAGTTCTACCCGGCAAGGCATGAAGTGGCGGCCATCTACTGCGCGCCACACCCGCTCATGCCGCCCACGATCCTCCGTTTCGCGCTGGAGGAGATGGGCCAGCACGCCGCGGAGATCCATGCGGGGTTCACGCTCTACGTGCCGCCCGTGGGGTCGCGGCCGGTGCTGGATTGGGAATTGCTGGGGAAGCTCGATAGCGTGGAGCATCTCAGGAACATCACGCGGGGTTAAGGATGCACAAACGACTCCCACTGCTGTTCCGCCAATTGATGTACAACCTGCGCGGCGGCTTTCTGGTCCGGCCGCTTAGCATCGCGCTCACGCTGGGGTGCGCGGGCGCGGTATTGTCCTGGTTGGAAGAAACTACGCCGGCACTGAGTCAGTGGGTGCCGGGCGTGATCTTTCCTTCCCATGCGGACCCGCAGATCGCCCAGATCATCCTGGGAGGCATCGCCGCGTCGATCATGACAGTCGTCTCGATCGTCTTCGCGATTCTGCTCATGACTCTGACGCTCGCCTCCATGCAGTTTTCGCCGCGCATCATCGTCAGCTTCACCAGGGACCGGGTGACGCAGTGGACCTTGGGAATCTTCCTGGGCACCTTCCTGTACTGCATGGGCGCGCTGCCGGCGGCACGATCGCTGCCGCGCCCGTTCGCTCCGGTGGCAACGGTGCTGGGGGCGATGCTGCTGGCCATCGCCTGCGTGGGGTGGCTGCTCTTCTTCATTCACCACATCTCGCAGGCGATCGGCGTAAACCAGATCGTAGACCGGATCGCCTCGGAAACGGAAGCCGTGATTGACGAGATGATGCCGCGGCCTCACAGCCCCGACAGGCTGTCCCATCCGGATGCCGGCCTGGAGGCTTCCGGGGCGGTGGTGCTCAACGCGTGCTCGGGCTACATTCGCTTTCTGGATACGAAGCGGCTCATCGCCCTGGCGAAGTCTTATCACGTCAGAATCCGCGTGCTGCGGCGGGTGGGACAATTCGTTCCCGCCGGAGTGCCGCTAGTGGTGCTGTCGAAGGCCGGGAACTTGTCGGAGGATGCGGCCGCGGACTTTCGCGGGACCTTCGATCTCGGGCCTTCGCGAACCTTGCAGCAGGATGTGGAGTTCGGAGTTCTGCAGATCGTGGATATTGCGCTCAAGGCGATTTCACCGGCGGTGAACGACCCGACCACGGCCATCAGTTGCGTGGACCAGTTGAGCCGGATCCTGATCCGGTTCGCCTCGCGAGAACAGCCGGAGTTTTTGCTTTACGATCCGCCGGGCGTGGTGCGCGTGAGCGTGAAGTGGATTGACTTTGAACGGTTGCTGGATTCCGCGTTCGAGCAGATCCGGATGTATTCGAAGGGCGACGTGGCTGTGAGTTTGCGGTTGTTGCGCGCGCTCGGCGACATCGCGATTGGGGCGCCGGCAAGGCACCGGGGCGTGTTGGTGGAAGTGGGAAGGCGGGTGGTTGCGGGGTGCGGCGAGCGGCTTGCGGAAGAGGAGATGAGGAGGGTGAGAAGCCGACTGGCGGAGCTGGAGGGAGTCTAG
>PMTT01000368.1 GCA_003167275.1 Bryobacterales bacterium
ATGAGTTCCACCATCAAGGAGTTGCTTATGTCCGCCGAATACATCGTGGCCCATGGCAATCCCAACGTGATTCTCTGCGAACGCGGCATCCGCACGTTTGAGACGGCCACCCGCAACACCTGCGACATCGCCGCCATCCCCGTGCTGGACGAGTTGACGCACCTGCCCGTGGTCCTCGATCCCAGCCATGCCACGGGGAAGCGCAGCCTGGTGCCCGCTGTCTCGCGGGCGGGTGTAGCCATTGGCGCGGACGGGCTGATCCTGGAAGTGCACCCCTGCCCCGAAAAGGCGGTCAGCGACGGCGCGCAGTCCCTCACCTTGCCGGGGTTCCGCCAGATGATGCGCGACCTGCAGCCCTACATCCGGCTGTGGAACGAGTCGCGCGCGTCGAGGTTGGAGACCGTCGGAGTCTCCGTGGCTGTGTGATACTGCATTTGTGAGCCCAAGAAACCGCGCCGCGCTGCTGATTGTGATTCTGGCTGCTTTGTGCGGGGGATCGATTTGGGGCGTGGCCTGGTACCGGGCGCGCCCCGTCAGCCCCGGCATGCTGCTCAAACGGCTACCGGTGCGGGATGCGGTCGTCGTCTACATCGATTTCGCAGCATTGCGCCAGGGCGGGATTCTCCAGTTGCTGGAAGGCTCCAAGGCCGGCGAGGATCCGGACTACCAGAATTTCGCGCGCAAAATCGATTTCGATTACCGGCAGGATCTGGATGCCGCCATGGTGTCGTTTGCTCCGTCCGGTAAGTACATGTTGGTAAAAGGCCGCTTCGATTGGAAGAGCCTGCGTTCCTACGCCCTGGAATCGGGCGGCAGTTGTGTGACTGCGCTCTGCCGCATGACCGGCACCACCTCGGATCGGCGGATCTCCTTCTTCCCGGTGCAGTCCAGCCTGTTAGCTCTGGCCGTAAGCCCGTATGAATCCGCGGTGTTGGAATTAACCGCGAGTCCGTCGGGCCCCGCTGTGGCAGTGCCGAACACGCCATTCTGGATGTCGGTCCCCGGCTCCCTTTTGAAGTCCGGCGGCAACCTGCCCCCCGGCACAAAAATGTTCGCCGATGGCATGGAGAAGGCCGAACTGGTGACATTGACCTTCTCCCCGGAAGAGAGTCACCTGGCCGCCGGGCTCGAAGTTCGCTGCCGCAACGAACAGGACGCCGTGTTGGTCGCGTCGCAACTCTCCAGCGCCACCCTCACGTTGAAACAGATGCTGGAACGGGAGCATCAAAAACCCGGCCCCGCGGACCTGGCAGGAGTCTTAGCCTCGGGCTCTTTCCGAAGCGAGGGTCAGACGGTTTTCGGATCCTGGCGCGTGGAACGGGCGCTCATCGAGGCGATGCTGGGCGGCGTCAGTTAAAGTTCATGCCGCACATGCCGGGGTTGCTGCACCTCCCACTGGGGCAGGCTGGCACGTCGGCGGATTTCGAGCCTGCGGCGTGGGCGGCGAACGTGGAATGCTCCTGCCGCAAATGCTTCTGCCCGCACGAAGGGCACTCGATCGCCGGCACGTCCGACGTCCGGCGCACGAGCTTCTCAAACTTCGTTCCGCAATCTTCGCAACTGTATTCGTAGATAGGCATAGTCGATGTCGGGCGAGCGGTCGGCAGGCCCTACTCCAATATTAGATTACAAATCCGGTCCATGACGCCACGGACGTCCGCCGTCCGGGAGTTGTAGTTGTTCACCAGGATCGAAAATGCGATCCAATCCCCATTTATCCNNCCCACCGGGAGCAGGGAGATCCAGTTGTCGCGCGCCGAAGAGGCATACATGTGGCGTAACAGTTTCACCACGGTGGCGGGCGTCACCAGGTTGAGCCGCGCCAGTCCGGACCCGTCATGGATGTTGTAGTCCTCCGCCTCGATCCCGGACTCGGCCAGGAACGTCTGGAGTTCTTCCAGCCCTGCTTCGAAGCTCCCGATATTCCGGCGTGCCCGGCCCACCGCCCGCAACGCCAGTTCCGCATGCAGGTTCTGGCTGACCTTATCGGTGATCCGCAGGTCTTCTACCAGGGGCGCCGAAATGCGCCGCGCCAGTTCCGTGCCCGACACGCTGGTACCCTCAACCGTTCCCTTCAATTCCACGACTTCGTTGGGGAACTGGTGCCGGGCGGTGGCCCCGCCCTCCACCGCGATCCCCCGATCCTCTAGGGCCCGGGTCAAGGCCTTGGCGGCGTACAGGGCCGGATCTTCGATGCCCAGCACCAGATCCTGACCCCGGTCGCGCAGGGGAATCGAGCCCCAAAGCCGCGCCTCCAGGCTGCCCGGTACGCGTGAGAAATGGATCCGACGCTCGCCGCCCGCAGCCACTGTGCGGATGCGGTTGTCCAACTGGTAGAACTCCAGCGGCGGATTCAAAGACAGGCTGGCGATGTCGCCCTCCCGCGCCCCTGGCCGGACATTCAGGGTGAAGGCGTTGTCGTGGATCGTCAGGGCCGAAACGGGAGGTCCGTCGTCGGATTGCGGGTCATCGATCGACCAGCCGGTGGCATACGGCTGCCACACGTACCAGGTGTCGTCTCCCACGATGCCGCCATCGATGCGCTTCACGCCGTGGGATGCCACCTGGTCCGCCAAGTCCTCGATGGCGGTCAGGGGATTGCCGGTTATGGCACCCTTTTGGTAAGGAATGGCGCGCGCCGACAGGTTCGGATCGCCTCCGCCCACCAGGCGCAAGGCGCCATGAAGCCTTCCCTCGGCATCCGGCGGTGCATCGGAGAGCACACGCGTCTGAAAGGTGAAGTCCGGCCCCAGGCGGGTGAGGGCCATGGCGGTCGTGAATAGCTTGGTATTCGAGGCGGGGATAAAGAAATGGTCGGGATTCAGCTCATAGAGCGTCTTCCCGGTAGTCAGGTCGACGATCTGGATACCCCAGTAAGCCGTCCGCACCGCCGGCGTGGTAGCGAGCAAGCGCTCGACGCTCTCCGGAAGNNTATGCTTTAGCTTGCCGAGTCTGGTTTGGAGTGCTGGGCAAGCTAAAGCATACCCCACGGGTTTTCATCTTCCAGTCACCTTTGATTCCAGCCAGATTAGCAGGATCAGCAGCATCACGGTAAAGGTTCCGACCAGGGGAATCCCGATCACAACGCCCACGCCCAGCGCAGCCGCCACGTAACCGAGGGTGGCCGGGGCGATCAGCCCACCCACCAGGGCCAATGAGAAGATCCCGTTGAAGAAACCGGGGTGGTAGTAGGGGAAACGCCGTCCAATGGCCTCGGCAACTAGCGGATAGACGCTGGCATAACCCGCGCCCAGGAAAAATGCCCCGGTGGCGGCGCCGAATCCGTTGTCTGTTTCGAATAGGATCAGACATCCGAACAGCGCCGCCAGCACGCTGCCCATCAGCAATTTTCCGTGCCGAACACGCGGCAGGATCGCGACGGCCCCCAGGCGGCCCGCCGTCAGACACAACCAGTAGAGCGCCAGGGTCCGAAGGGCAGCCTCGGGACTGAGACCCACCCGTCTGCACAGCAGGATCGGAAGCCACCCTCCGATCGACCACTCGTTGCCGAATTGGAAGAACAGCAGGAGTGCGAAGAGGATCGCACCGGGGCTCCGAAAATCCCGCATCGCCTGTCGAAGGGTCGGCTGGCTGCCTTCGGGAGCCGCAGTGTAGGTACTCCTGGCGTAGAGGAAGGCATAGATTCCCGGAACTACCGCCATGAAGAGCAAAATGGGAACTGTGTCGACGTAGAAAGTGCTGGCCACCAGCAAGGTGGCTGTCAGGCAGCCTAACCCGTACCAGATCCCGCCTTTCGTCGCGGTACCGGCTGGATCCGCCTGGTATCCCGGGGAAATCGCATGGAACAGGGCCATGTTCAGGAGGCCGGCGCCGATGCCCAGCACCAGAATGCCGGCCACCCGCCACCACTCCGCATACGGAGGCCCCACCAATGCCAGGTACGACAGAGCCACGCAGGAAAGCGCACAGGCAAACACCAGCAAAAACGAGAGTCCCCGCAGCACCATCAGTCGCTTTGCCAGCCCCGAGGCCGCGACAATTCCTACCGCCAGGCTGAGGAAGTAGTTGCCCACCTCCGTGAAATGCGGCGGATCGCTATGGTATCCCCAGGCAATCAGCACCGCCCCTAGCAAGGCTTGCAGAAACCCGGAAAGTAGAAAGCCCGCCAACGCCTTTCCAACCCCAGCCGGCACGGCGGCGGGTCCAGGGCCTTCTTTGGCGGGAGCGAAGCTCATTGAGTCCGATTGTACCTTGGCTGATCTTCCAGGAAGGCACCCCCAAATAGCCGTCGGCCAGATCGCTGGCGCTACATTCTGGAAAATCGTAGCCCAGCCTACCGAATTCGGTATCCTTGTCTTCAGGCGACTATCCAAATCAATGACTTACGCTTGGCACTCGACTTGCATTCTGTGTGATTGGGTTCTTTGTAGAGGGTTTTTGGCTTCGGTGCGTTGCCTCCTCCAGGCTTTCCGCAGCCCCGTGCTGGTCCATCTGCCGGCACGGGGCTTTTTTCGTTTGATACACTGAAACATCTCCTCACATGACGGGACTTTACGCTCGTTGGATCCAACGTTGGGAGCATCAGCTCGCGACGCGTGACACAAACCGTGTTGTACGGCCTTTTGACTGGGGCACAGATTGGCTGCACGCCGTGGGACATCCGCCGTGTCCGGCAGACGCCAATGGCAACGCGCGGGAGTGTGTCGCCCGGTTCGTGGCGGAAGCTCTGGACGATTCCGACCGTTTCTTCACCTACCAATCGCCTTCCGATTACCTCTTGAAAGACGGCAAGTTGACCTTTACCAGCCCGGTGGAAACCCGCTATCCGGAAAACAACACCGTGCCAGCACTCTGGTTTCCCGCCCCCAAAGACCAGGGACGCGCGCTGGTGGTGCTGCCTCAATGGAACTCCGGACCGGACGGCCACGTGGGCCTGGCGAAGCTGCTCAACCGGTTTGGAATCAGCGCGCTGCGCATGACCATGGCGTATCATGCCGAACGCATGCCGGCTGAGTTGCAGCGCGCCGACTACCACGTTTCGAGCAATGTGGGCCGGACCATCCACGCCAATCGCCAATCGGTGATCGATACGCGCGCCTGTCTGGATTGGCTCTGGCAGCAGGGATACCGGCGCGTGGGAATACTGGGGACGAGCCTGGGGTCTTGCGTCGCCCTACTCGCCACAGCTCACGATCAGCGCGTGAAAATGGGCATTTTCAATCATGTTTCAATGAATTTCTCGGACGTGGTCTGGAACGGGCTCTCCACCCAAAACGTGCGGCAAGGGTTCTGTGGGGTCATCAGCCAGGATGAATTGCGGGATTACTGGAAAGTCATCAGTCCAGCGGCCTACCTCAAGCGGCTGAAGGGCCGCGACCTCAAGAACCTGCTGATCTGGGCTCGCTACGACAGCACCTTTCTGCCCGATTATTCCCGCGAGGTGCTGAGGAGTTTCCGAGAACTCGAACTGCCCCACGAGATTTTCGCCCTGCCCTGCGGGCACTACACCACGGGTCAGTTTCCTTTCAACCTGATCGACGGTCTGACGATGTGCCGCTACGCCTCCCGATACCTGTAACCTGAACAATGCATTATGCTTGTTTGTTTTTTTCGGATGGGGCAACGAGCATATTGACAAGTCTCCCGCCCTCGTGAGAGGATCATAGCATCACTGGAAAAGGAGGTGGTCCAGAATAATGGAAAGTAACATACGACCGCGAGAGGTGGCCGACTGTTGAAGTCGAGCCTGTAATGTAGCCGACCCCGTCCAGTATCGGGGTCACGTTCCTGTGGACCGGCTGCCTCAAGCGTCAGCTCACAGCCTCAGTTTTAATTCTAAAGGCTACCTGCCCCCGTGGTCCGAAAGCGGATCACGGGGGTTTGTGATTTTGGTATACTGGAAATCTCGAAAGGAATCCCCGTAACAAAATGAAGGTCGGTATTCACCCCGCTTACAACGAAATCAACGTCATCTGCGCTTGCGGCCATACCTTCAAGACGCGCTCCACGCATAAGGGCGACATGCGCGTGGAAATCTGCTCTTCCTGCCATCCGTTCTTCACCGGCCGCCAGAAGCTGATGGACACCGCCGGACGCATCGACAGGTTCGAAAGGAAATACAAGGCTACGCGTGGCGACAAGGACAAGAGAGGACAGCCCGAGGCTGCACCTCAAGAAACCGTAGCCGTGAAATAACGAACGGTTTTAGCCGCAAATGCACTAAATGGAAAGAGGCTTGGGGGATGCCCAAGCCTCTTTAAGTTTTCCGGATCTAATTTCGTTTCCCGGACCTATTTCTTAGCGTCGGGTCCCGGTTGTCGGCGTTGCCGCTCGCGCTCCCGTTCGGCTTCCCGCTCTGCCCGGTATTGCTGATAGAGAGGCTTCTGATCGTCACGCAGGATGGCATTGATGCGGTCCACCATCTGGTTCTGGACGGATTGGTTTTCCACGTTCCGCCTCTGATCCTCAGGCTTTCGTTTGGCGTGCAAATCGCGGATCTCGGCGTCGGTCTGGTCGAAAATCTGTTGCAGGCTGGCAATCTGCTGATCGTCCAGTTTGACCTTGGCGCGCATCTCATCGACCGTGTGCTTGCGCCACTCGGCGGGTCCAAGTCTTCGAGGCACCGGACTGACGTCCGTGCTCAGCACCGTTTTGACCATGTACAGCCGGTGGCCGAATGCTCCCACCATGGCACCGCTGAGAAAGACCAACAGCAGGTACGCAGCCGCGGTGAATTTAGCCCTGGGCATAGCGTTGCTCATTACCTGCCAGGATCGGGAAGATCGGCGGGCACCGGAGCGTCTGGGGCGTTGTCCTCCGCAAGCACCTCGATAAAGGTCTGGGCGTAGAAGGGGTTTGACCGGGGAATCGACAGGTACACGCCCAGCGCAATCGACAGCGCCACTGCCGCCGTCACGAATGCGTTGGCCATGCGGCGGAATGAAAACGTCACCGTCTGACGCGATTCAATCTTCCGCCAAAGTTCCGGCATGAAATTCGCGCTGGCCTCCGGAATGGGGCACGCAGCGTGATACGCCCGAAACAGGGCATCCAGTCTTTGTTCATCATTGCCGCGCATCGAATCCATAATAACCTACTCGCCCGGTTTTGGCCGGGCACCTCCCTTTTCTCCTGCTCCAAACGCCTTCAGAACCCTTTGCCTGGCTCTGAAGAGCCGCACCTTAAGAGCATTTTCGTTGACCTTATAAATCTTTTCAAGTTCTTTCAACGAAAGCCCTTCTACTTCCTTGAGCATCAGCAGAATCCGATCCGCCTCCGAAACCGCTCCAAGGAGCGCATCCACGGATTCCCGAATCTTCTTCTGATGCTGATCGCTCTGTTCCGCTTTTCCACCAGCCATGGCATCTGCCATGACCACCTGTTGCTCCGACAGGTCGGACATCCGGAACTCCTGGCGCCGCCGCTGCTTCCGAAGGTAGTCGTAGGCCGCGTTCTGCGTCAGACGGTACAACCAAGGCTCAAAGACCTCGGGAGCGCGCAGTTGGTCGAGAGAAAAATAGAGTCGCAAAAAAACTTCCTGCGCGACGTCCTCGACATCTTCCGGATGGGCGATCAACCGCGAGATCGTCCCCAGAATCCGCTTCCGGTAAGCTAGTACGACTTCATTAAATGCCGCGCCATCGCCCTTCTGGGCGCGTTTGATCAGCTCGAAGTCAACCAGCATGCGGCACCATGGCTAAAAGTGCCGGCATCCGGAAGCCCTGATGGCTCCGTTTGGATAGGCGTACCGGCCAGTAGACAGGTTACAAAGCTTTGAATGGAAACGCAAAAGCGGGCGAGCGCCGCTCCACCGTTGGATATGACTCTTCCGGGCTATGGCAAACTCGGAATTCCGACCCGTTACGGACATCATGTGCTAACCCTATTATTTCAGATGTTAATTCCGGATGTCCGTCAAATGTCCGCCGATTGAGGACCAGTGCTGAATCGAGACCAATCAGCCATCCCAGCCTGCGCGCCTCTTACTCCCGTTCAGGCGGTCCGAAATCGCGCATGGTAGCCTGAAATCATGCAGTTCTCAGAGTCGATCTTTGCAACACGTTTCAATATCACCCGGCAGGACCTCGAAAACTATCTGGCGGACGCGCTTTCCCAAGGCGGCGATTACGCGGACCTGTACTTCGAATATCTGCTCACCAGTTCCATCAGCATCGATGAATCCATCGTGAAGAGCGCCGCGCAAGGCGTTTCCATGGGCGTCGGGGTGCGGGTGATCGCCGGGGAGCGAACGGGGTACGCGTACAGTGACGACCTCTCGCCGGAAAAAATCCGCAAGGCCGCGCACGTGGCCGCCCACATTGCCGCAGGGCCCAGCAAAGTGGACAAATTCGACCTGAATGAAGGAGTACGTCACAACCTGTATCCGGTGCTGATCGCACCCACCGAGACCGCTTTCTCGGAGCGTGTGGAACTGGTCAAGCGGGC
>PMTT01000584.1:0-15407 GCA_003167275.1 Bryobacterales bacterium
CTACTCCAAGCGTCCTTTCGGCGCCGAACACGCGCTCCGTTATCTGGGCGGCTACACGCATCGCGTGGCCATCTCGAATCATCGCCTGGTAGCGCTCGACCAAGGTGAGGTCACATTTCGATGGCGCGAGTCGCGTCTCCGGGCATCCGACGTTACGGAGTGCTTCGCAAGTGACGGAACCACGGGCATCGGGAAATTGAACCGGTCGGATCACGCGCCATCCGGAGGCATAAGCCGGACCGACCACTCAAGAATTTGATGTTCAAGGTCGATAGCCTCTTTCTTCCGGCAGGCCAGGAATCAAAGCGATAACGCCCTTGTGCTTTGGAAATGGGATCTCGGTAGCCGTCGCACCGGGCCTAACCCATGTCAAGAAACCTTGAAAGTTCATAAAGTCGTATTATTTGGGAGTTTACTAGCTCCGTTCCTTTCAGACAACAATGTCTTTAGTATTCATGCAGTTTTACTACGCAGAGGATCGGAGAACGCGCCGTTTGGGGATGTGGCGAATTGCTGGACCGCATGATCCGGACGACCCCCGACCTGGAGCTAAGGAGACCCCACTCTAAAAAGCAAAACTGCGCAGTTGGGGAGAAGGCGGCGAACCACTGCGGATACTGCGGATGATCTTGCCGGGAGCGACAATCGAGTGTGATGGCCTCCGAAGCCGAGTTGTCGAAACGATGGATTCTGGCGGTGGCGGACGATCTCACGGGTGCGCTGGAGACCGGCGCCAAATTCGCCGGACGCGGCATGCGGGCGCGGGTCACCACCGAACTCTCAGTGCGGGAGCGCCCCGATGTCCCCGTGCTGGTGGTGGACACCGAGACTAGGCACCTTTCGGCCGACGCGGCATTTTCCGTTGTGCGCGAGGTCGTCCATGCGGCGCTACGATTCGAGCCTTGGCTGATTTATAAGAAGACCGATTCGACCCTTCGCGGCAACATCGCGCCGGAATTGCGCGCGTTGCTGGAACTGATACCATGTCGGTCGATGGTCTACGCGCCGGCGTACCCAGAAATGGGCCGGACGGTACGGCGGGGCCGCCTTTTCGTAGCCGGGGAGCCAGTCGACCAAACCGTGTTCGCCGACGATCCAGTGGACCCGGTGCGCGAGAGCGATCTCGGCGTGATCTTGCGGGGACTGCCCGTGCAGGTTGAGGATGGTGAGACGAGCGATGATGTGCTGGCGGTCGCGGCACGGATCATTGCCGCGGATCCCCCGCCTCTGGCCGCGGGTCCCGCCGCGCTCGCGGGGGGACTGGCGGCCCTTCTTGGCGCGCGGCACGCGGGCCAGCTTCGCTCCTGGCCACGCCTCCCGCGATGCCTGGTGGTCAACGGCAGCCGGCATCCGGCTTCAGCGGCGCAGGTGGCCGTGGCGCGCGCGTCAGGCTGCTTCAAATGTAGCTGGCGGCTTTTCGAGGAAGACCCGGGCGGCGCGGGCCTGGAGCGCGCGAGCCGCATGGGCGAACTGGTGCGCCGACAGATCGAGATTTCGCCTGTTGACGTACTGACAGTCTTCGGAGGCGACACGGCGCTCGGGATCCATCGGGCGCTCGGTGGTCCGCCGTTTGAGGCGTGGGTAGAAATTGTGCCGGGGGTACCGCTTTCTCGTTGCGGCGATTTATTCTGGATAACGAAGGCTGGCGGCTTTGGCGCCGCGGATATCTTATGCAAGATTTTGGAGATGGTCGGGTGACTGCACCGTTCGGCGTCACGCCGGGAGACTCCAGCGGAGTCGGACCGGAGATTCTGCTCAAAGCTTTTCGCGACGGCCGGATTGAAGTTCCGGTAGTGGTCTATGGAGATGTGCAGGCGCTCTTGCACTATGCCCGGCGGCTGGGGTATGCCGTCCCGTTAAACGTCATCGAAGGGCCCGCAGGGTACGAACCCGGCGCGCTGAACGTCATCGACCATGGCATATTGCGCGAGGCCGATATCACGCCGGGACGGCTGAATGCGCGGTCGGGGGCCGCGGCGCGCGAATACGTGATTGGGGCGGCGCGCGCGGCACTTTCGGGCGAGATCGCCGGCATGGTGACGCTGCCCATGAACAAGGAAGCCACGCAATTGACCGACCCGGGCTTCGTCGGGCACACGGAGTTGATCGGCGCGGTTTGCGGTGTGGAGGATGTGACCATCATGCTAGCCTCCAGAGAGCTGATCGTCACGCACGTGAGCACGCATTGTTCGCTGGCCGAGGCCATCCGCCGGGTGAAGCAGCCCCGCATCCGCACGATTTTGAAACTGACCGGCGACGCGGTAGGGCGGCTGGTAGAGAATCCTCGGATTGCAGTGGCGGGCCTCAATCCGCACGCCGGGGAGCACGGGCTGTTCGGCCGCGAGGAGATCGAGGAGATCCAGCCAGCGGTAGAGTGGGCGCGTGAACAGGGCATGCAGGTGGAAGGCCCGATACCGCCCGACACTGTTTTTTATATGGCCGTGCGCCGGAAGCGCTTCGATGTGATCGTATGCATGTATCACGATCAGGGTCACGTACCTTTGAAGCTGCTGGATTTCGAAGGCGGCGTAAACGTGGCGCTGGGGCTGCCGATCATCCGGACGTCGGTCGACCACGGCACGGCGTTTGACATCGCCGGCCAGGGAACGGCGCAGACGGCCAGCTTCGAGAACGCGCTGGAGTTTGCCGTGCGCCTGGCACGGATCTCGGGCACCGGGCCAGGGAGGTCGCAGGAGGGGTAAGGTGCAACAGGAGCCTGATGGCGCGCTGTGGACAAGTGTCGGACTACTTTTGCGATGGCCTCTCCGCGCGTTATCGGAAAGTGGCCCCACTCGGGCTCGTCCTCAGTGAACTATGCAAGTGGGGGGCTCTGAAAAGGTGGAATTCGGGCCCCTGCGGCCAGGGAAATGAGCCTCCTTCTTTTTTCGCGACTGTGCAGCCGCGGGTCAGAAAAGCGTTGGTATGCTGCGACGCAGCGCCTCGAGCCCCACTTCCCAGTCTCAGCTTTCGCTTTCTTGTCTCCAACCATTCGCGAGCCGATGCTCCCGCAGTGCCGCACTGAGCTGCAGGAATGACTACCTCAAACAGTGAATGTAGACCTTCACAGCGACATCCCGCCTGACACCTCGATGCGCTGCCCATTCACCCAGCGATTATCATCTGAAAGCAGTGCAGCGATTATCGGCCCAACATCGTCAGGTACGCCAGCGCGTCCCAACGCGGTCATCTCCGCGACACGCTTGTTGATTTCCGGATTGTCGCGCACGATGCCGCCGCTGAAATCCGTCTGGATCGCTCCCGGGGCCACCACGTTGGCCGTAATCCCACGCGGTCCAAGCTCTTTGGCCAGGTAGCGGGTGAACACTTCGATTGCGCCCTTTGCCGCTCCATATGCGGAAGTGCCAGGCATGCTGAAGCGCGCTAGCCCCGACGAAATGTTCACGATCCGGCCGCCATCCCGGATTAGCGGAAGCAGTTTCTGAGTGAGGAAATAAACACCTTTGAAATGTACATTGACGATTTGGTCGAATTCGGCTTCCGTTGTTTGATCGAACGGCTTGTGTAAGGAAGTCCCGGCATTGTTCACCAGGTAATCGAACCGCTCGCGTCCCCAACTTCGCAACGTGTTGCGTACGTCGTCGACAAAACGGTCGAACAAGCGGATATTTCCGGCGTCGAGTGGGAAAGCCGCGGCCTTCCTCCCCATCGCTTCTGCCTCGCGTACCAGGCTCTGCGCCTCGGCCGCATGCGAATGATAGGTGAAGAGGATATCCACGCCGCGGCGAGCCAGGTTGACCGCCGTGTTGCGCCCCAGTCCGCGGCTTCCGCCGGAGATCATTGCTGTTTTGTAGCTTTCGTTGCTCATCATTTCCTCCTTGCGTGTAGTTTTACCAGGGAACGATGCCATGCGCGCTCGAGAAGGTCCCGGTTGGACCATCGTCAGCGAGCAGCGCCAGGCGAATGATCTCCGCCGCGCCTTCGGGAATGGACTGCGTCCCCCGATGTTGGTTGAGATCGGTCGCCGTGTAGCCTGGGGCAACTGAATTCACTTTGATCGACGTGCCGTGGAGCTCGTAGGCGAGTTGCACGGTGAGCATATTGAGGGCTGCCTTCGATGCGGCGTAGCCGAGAAATTTCGCGGCGACATGGGACCATGCCGGATCGCCGCTCTTCGTCAGCGATCCGAGTCCGCTCGACACGTTCACGATGCTCGCCGATGAAGCCTTGCGCAACAAAGGAAGCATTGCTTGAGTTACTGCCACGGTGCCCAGAAAGTTTACGCGGAAGGCCCGCTCTATTGCATCGAGACTGCAACTCGAAGGCAGACCGTCACCCTGCCCCGCGATGCCGGCGTTGTTGACGAGAATGTCGAGATGTCCGAAATCTGCATGGATCTCCCTGTAGGCGGCACCAATCGTGGCGAGATCGTCAAGGTCGATCGGGAGATACCGGACGTCGCGGCCTTCCCGTTGTAGCGTGGCTGCCGCTACCTCCCCACGTACCTTGTCGCGCGCGCCCAGGAAAACCCTGCAACCCGACGCCGCGAGCTGGCGGGCGACTTCGAAGCCGATGCCTTTGTTCGCCCCGGTGACGAGAGCGAGTTTTTTCAATGGGCTTTCCATATTCATCTGCCTCCCGCCGCGGGCGTCACTTCGGTTGTGGCTTGGAAATAGGCCGGCCGGTCGATGTCGGAGGTGAGCGAAGCATGCGTGGGGCGCCATCCGAGTTGTTGCTGCGTCTCGTCGCTCGAAGCCGGGCCGTCAACGCCGGCGAAGTTCGCGATCCAGCCAAAATGCTCCGCTGCTTCCCCGGCCAATTTGGAAATCACGGGCACATTCAGGCGCCGGCCGATTATTTGAGCGATTTCGCGGAACGGAACACCCTGATCGGCGACGCCGTGATATCGACTACCCGTGGTGCCCTTCTCAAGTGCCAACCTGAACAGACGGGCAGCATCGAGCCGGTGCACAGCGGGCCAATGATTGAGCCCGTCACCGACATATGCCGAAGCACCCTTTTCCCGCGCGATGGCGATGAGACGCGGAACAAAGCCATGATCCCCGTCGCCATGCACCGAAGGAGGAAGACGCACCACCGACACGCGCACACCCTGTCGTGCCATCGCAAATCCGGCCGCCTCCGACCTGCGGGGAAAGTTGGGAGCGGACTCGTCCTGTTCCGTGGCGAGGGGGCCCTGGCGTTGCAGAAGCAAGGTCCCGGAAGTGACGACCAACGGGCGCCCGGACCCCACCAACGCGCTGCCCAGGGTTTCGATGGCGCGCGCATCCGCCTCGGCGGAGGCCGCGTAGTTCAGGAAATCATGGATGAAGGCGGTGTGAATGACGCCATCGGAGTTGGCGGCTCCACTCCGCAGACTGTCCAAGTCTTCGAGCGAACCGCGATGCACATCGGCGCCTGCCGCGGTGAGGGACCGGGCACCCGGGGTGCTTACGCGTTTCCGGGAAGGGGATCCGACGCTTGCTCGGCGACAGAGTTGTTCCGAGGTGGGGGCAGTTTTCGGAAGATGTCCGTGACGATCCTTGCCGTCCTGACTCCCGAAAATAAAGCTGAACTTTATGGCCTAAAACAATCATGCTGGTGCTTGTTTTACCAAGCACGTGGCGAACCCAGCTTAGTGCGTCGAACTTGAGCGTGGTGATGCGCTCGGAAACCGATGGCCCTTAGCCGTGGCTGCCGCGAAAGGCTGGTGACATGTGCCCAAACGGCTTCAGACCCAGACCCCGGCCCCACCACCGCCGGTCCCGCAACGACCGCCCTTGGGGAGAGTTCCGTCCTTTATCGAGTTGGAGCGCCAGGTGGAGATCGAGTTCCGGCCACGCATGTTGGAAGCGCTCCAAGCCAAGGTGAATGTCTTGGCTGACGTGGTACGCACCCAGATACCCGTTTGCGCCCAATGCGGTCAGCCCATGAAGCGTCATGATAGCGAGACGATTCATTGGCTGGCTCGTTTTGGACGATTGAACGCAGCCGTAGAGCGCTACCGGTGCCGTGGTTGTAAGCAAAAGTGTCGGCCTTTACTGGATCTTCTAGGCGTGGAACCGGGGCGCATCAGCGGTTCGCTGGCGCGCCTGTTAACTTTGCTGGCGGTGGTCGCCCCGTATACCCTGGCAGCACGGTTAGCCTGGCTGTTGTTAGGAGTCAAGATCAGCCCCATGGGGGTCTGGAATGCCACTCAGCGGCTGGGTGAGGCAGCCGTCCGTCATAGCGCAGCGTTGAGTCAATACCATTGGGACAGCCGGAGCACAGGGGTACCCACCCAAGACGCACCGCCCGTGGTGGTGCTGAGTGTGGATGGATGCATGTTGGGCATGCAGGTGCGAAAGCAGCGTCGGCGGCGCCAAGGTGGCGAGCCACTTCCGCCCCTGCCCCCGGTGGAAGCAGGCCAATTCCAGGAGGTCAAGACTGGCGTGCTGCTGTTGCCTGGTGAACGGGTGGAGACCTCGCCGGGACGCCGCAGCCTGGTGCGCCGGTTTCTGGTGAGTTGCCTGGGGAATGCCGACGACATCTTCCGCCATCTGTATGCACAACTCCGGGAACTGGGCTGGCTGGATACCGCCCGCACCCTGGTGGTGGTAGTCGGCGACGGAGCCGAGTGGATCTGGAACCGCGCCACGATCTTTGTGAACCGTTGTGAAATCCTGGATTTCTGGCACGCCCTGGAGCATGCCTGGGAATTCGCCCAAGCCTGTTATGGGGAAGGATCGCAACAGGCGGACCGCTGGGTTCATCGGATTGCCGAAGACCTGCGCGCCGGCAAGGTAGAAGAGGTCATTGCGAGACTGAAGCGCATACGGCCGAAGACTCCAGAGTTGCGCGAAAAACTGGAGGGCCTGATTCGCTACTACAGCACCAATAGCACCCGCATGCACTATGATGAGTACCTGCGGTTGGGTTATGGGATCGGAAGCGGGGCCGTGGAAAGCGCTCACAAACAGGTGGTGCATGCTCGTTTTCGACAGGCGGGGATGCGCTGGAGCGAGTCCGGAGCCCGACGTTTGCTGGCGCTACGTCTGCTGTTGTTGAACGACAACTGGGCGTTGCTCGACCGGTTGGCGATGGTCTCTGTGGCCTAACAGGTGGCACTCCTCGCGCTGGGGATCCTTCCCGACGCGGGTGTTCGCACTGCGATCTCAGACTCACTCCTGGATCTTCCCGCCGATCTTGATCTGGTGGGGACGTTCAGTCATTCTCAAGACATGGCTTATCGTTCACCGCCAGCCATCCCCGACGATCTGCGCACGCGACTGGAAACCGCCCGACTGGACCTGTTGGCCTTGTTTCGGACCTTGGACCGAATGAGTTTATCGGCTGGTGAGATTCCACAAAGGCTTCTTCAGCAACTCTTTGAGCTCGATGCCGATTATGCGGAAGCCCTTTGGGCTTTAGACCAGCCTGCCGGCAACCTCGACGGCCACGTCATGTTACGCGACACGCTCGCCGCCTTAAACCAACTGCCCAAAGCGGCGATCCAGTTCCGCAAGAAACTCCCGCCGCGTTCCCAACCCACCTTAACCCAACTGGAAGAGCGCATCCGGAAGCACCTCAACCCCAACGAGGCCTACCACATGGTGCCAGGCAGAGATCCCGGAAACGCGTAAGCACCCGTGCGTTTGGGCGTTGGGAGGAGAGGCCGGGTGTTTGATACAATAGGAAACGCGCCGGCAAACCCGACCGGGCGCAGCAAATCGAAACGGTGAGGTGCGAGAGTGGTTGAATCGGGCGGTCTCGAAAACCGTTGAACCTTTGCGGGTTCCGTGGGTTCGAATCCCACCCTCACCGCCAGAATAGAATCAGTCGTTTACAGGGAAAAGCGGTTCCTGGCGTCCAATAGCGTGTAAGGCTGCATTAGAATGGGCTGAGGCTGTATGGCGCTCAAGCTCTACAGCGTTCTCAGCCAGTGCTGCCGGTCCCGGTGACACTGTCGGCCCCGTTCGCTCTGCTGGTAGCGTCGGCTGGCCTCGCGGCATTGTACCCGCCGGGCGGTCTTCCGGCAGGACGCGCTGCAGTAGCGTTGCCCGCGGTCGCAGCTCACACAGACGGTGAATGACGCCCGACACTCCGGGGACCTACAGATCCTCAGCCGAAGCACGGTGTCCGCCTGGTGCGTCGCGCCTGTCACTCCCACATTATGTCCCAACGGCGGGGCCAAGGCAGCACACAGGCCCGCCTGAGCGGGGGAAAAGGCGGGCGCACCTGACGGCCTGACTTCCTGATGATCGGACGGATGACCGGCGCCTTCGGCGCAGATGATGTCGATGGTTGGCGTCTGGAGTTCAGAAAACTACGTTTTCAGATGATCGCTGACGGCGTGAGATGAGCGATAGAGAAAAGCGTGCCTTCGACGGCACCTTTTCTGTGTCCCCAGGCCAGACGTTGGTTGCGGGCCGCAACTCAACCATTACACACCCTCGACCATGAGTTTCGTGTCAGGCAACGCGCTCAGGTACGGCAGCAGGCGATCGGGGCGCGCCAGGCGGCTGATGGCATTCAGCGCTGAGGCGATTGCGCCTTCCTGCCAGCCAGGCAACGACGATACCTGATCGCCAACAATAAAGAAGCATGGCTTGCTTGAGCCGTCGACACCCGTGCCCTGAATGATGTGATTGTAGTGGTGTACGCTGTCGTGGACGTTGATCCACTGCGCCCAGCCGCCCTTGATATGAGCCATGTTCTGCCACGCGATGGCAACCCCACGATCGAGACCCTCGGCGAATCCCTTGCCAAATAGCGCTGCGCCGGCCCGTGCCTCCAGCAGCCGCTCTTCGACCGGCATGTGGCCAAAGCGGGCGGCGTTGGCCGCAAAGTTGTAAGCGCCGGTCAGTATGCCTTTGCGATCCTGATAGGCATTCGAGGGGTACCAGATTTGCGTAATCGGGTGTTCGGTCCAGGATATCCCACCGTAGATCGGCACAACGCCGACCTCGGCGTCATCGCAGGTCATTGCTAATAAGCCGTCGGAATCGGCGTGAGTATGCAACGGCTTGCCTTGCCACAAGTTGCGGTTGGCCTGCCAGCCAACCTTCGTCGTGCATGCAAGGAATCGCCTGGTCTCGTCTCCCTTCGCCTGCGCGGCGTAGACGGCGTGGAGCGCCCGCTTGAACTCAGCGGAGAATCCGCTCGCGTCGTCAGGCGCCTGCAGCCGCTTTGAGAGAATTCTTTGAAGGAACGGAATCGCGAGGTTGCTGAAGCAGTAATCCGCGCGAAATGGCGCCTCATGACCTGTAGCTGAAATGAGGAATTGGCCAGTGCCGGGATCGAAGTCGATGCCGGTCACTGGGCTGTTCAGGTGCACCACACCCCCGAGCGTAGCGACTTGCTGACGGAACGCGCGCTGGACTTGGTCCATGCCCCCAACCGGCTGGAACAGGGTCGGTTGCCAGAGGAAATCGGCAGGTTGATAAAAGCGAGTCTTCTTCCAATACTCCGACGCGAGCAGGCGATCAAGCCCAATCGCCTCGGCGATCTCACCGGGCCGGACTCCAGGCAGCTCGGCGAAGCCGGCGCGATCGGAAACATCCTCCGTGTCGTCTTGCCCCGGCTTGCTTGTGCCGACGACATAACGCCCGTCCGGGGTCAAATCGCCGAAGGTCACCATCAAAGAGCGCAATTGCTCAACGCGTTTTTGATCCTGCGAGAGATCTCCGAGCAGTTGCGCGGCGTGCCGGTACACCATCTGGGCGATCCAGCCACGAGTGTTGTGAGTGAGTTGGCGGTTGACGACAGGCTTGTCTCCCTCAGGACCGCCAGTCATCTGAGTCAGGTTCGACTCGCTCGCCATAACGTAGATCTCAACCGCCACCCCGAAGCGCCGCAGGTAGTCGAGCAAGAGCCTGTGGCTCGAAGGAATGCGCCCGGGCCCCGCATTGAGATAGGGCTCACTGTCGCCGACCGGACGCTCAAACCGCACCACTTGCGTGTCGCCGGGCGAGCTGTAGAGATCGCTGTCCTTGTCTTCCGTCAAGGTATCTCCGGTGCGCAGTGTTAAGCAGCGTCCGCCGGTGCGGTCACGGGCTTCGAGAATCGTTACCTTGACGTCGCTGTTGTGGGAGAGCACCTCGTAGGCAGTGGCCAGCCCGCCGACCCCGGAACCGATGACCACAACGTGCTTTCCGTTCAGGCTGTCTTGCTCGATCGTGTACGGATCGTGGGTGACCTTCATCTGATCGTTAGTGGCGCGATCGAGCGCCGCCCAGGCGCGCGCTGACCGATGGTGGGTAAGATATTCGCGACGGCTTTCGTACATTGGAGGCTCCTAATCAGTGCCAGTGTCGAAATGCGGAATGGGGTGGAGATTTCTTCGCGTCACGCAGTCCCAACGGAGAGCCGGCTGAACCGGCCGCACCTGGAAAGTACGCCTCCGCCATATTACTCCCACCGAGCCCCGTTCGTCAATTCATCTATATATTCCTCAAGAACCTGTGATTTGCGGGGCTGGGTTGAACGGGTTCGTCCGAAAAGTGCTACCGATATCGGACGATAACGCCGGACAACTGCGCTCACTGAAGCTCGTGATACTGCCCGAGGGTCGCGCGCACCGCGGTGACAACGGCGTGGCAGCGCGGTGATTGACCGGTTTGCTTGTTACATTTCGCTCATCCCTTTCGTCTAGCACCGTCTACGGGCGTCCACTTCGTCGAGGCGTGTTTCTAAGTGATTGATAATAGACACATGCGATTTCCGTGACGCAAATGCCTACGAACTTCGAACCAGTAGGTCGGGAGTTCGAGTCTCTCCGGGCGCGCCAGATAACCAAGCACTTAGCAATCAATTCCTGGACCGCCGCTTAGCTCCCTGCCAATCCGTCAGAAACGCCGAACCCGCGCGGCGTGGGTGGGCTATACTTCAGGATTGTATGCCGCTGGGCGAACGCCTCGCTGACCTGCGCCGCGGGTTTCACCGGACCTTCTGGATCGCCAACACACTCGAACTTTTCGAGCGGTTCGCGTTCTATGGTTCCAAGGCGGTGTTGGCCGTCTACCTGGCTGAGAAGGTGGGACTGGGTCCGCAAGTCGCGGGTTCGCTGGTGGGAGCGTTTTCCGGGGTGCTCTACTTTCTGCCGGTGCTGGCGGGAACGCTGGTCGACCGGTACGGCTTCCGGCGAACGCTGCTGGCGTGCTTTGGCATCTTCACGGTCGGATATTTTCTGATCGGCATGGCGGGGCTCCAGTTCGGGCAGCGGATCACCGAGAGCGTCGGCCGCACACCGTACATGATCGCGGTCCTGCTCTTGACCGCGGTCGGTGGGTCGCTCATCAAGCCTTGCATCGTCGGGACGGTAGCCAACACGTCGACCGACAAGACACGCTCTCTGGGTTATTCCATCTACTACACCTTGGTGAACGTCGGAGGCGCGCTGGGGCCCGTACTGGCGCTACAGGTGCGGCAGAACCTGGGAATCGAATACGTGCTGATCATGTCGTCGGTGGTGTCGTTCGCGTTGTTCCTGGGCACGCTCCTATTCTTCGCCGAACCGCCATCGCGCGAAGAGAAGGGCTCGGTACGCACGATGGCCGCCGTGCTGCGGGACATGCTGCTGGTTTTTGCGAATCTTCGGTTCATGCTATTTCTGGTCATCGCCTCGGGATTCTACATATTGTTTTGGCAGATCTTCTACTCCTTCCCGTTCTATGTGAAGGAGATACTGCATTACGGGCGTTTCGAACTGCTCGAAACGGTAGACGCCTGGACGATCATCCTGCTCACCGTGCCCGCGACGGCGATGGTAAAGGGCTGGAAGCCGATTCGCGCCGTGATCCTGGGGTTTTTCATTGCGAGCGTGGCATGGTTGATGATCCCGCTGGCACCCACGATACCGGTTTCGATTGCGGCAATGGCGTTGTTCGCGGCCGGCGAAGCCACGTTCGCTCCCCGGTTCTACGAATACATCGCGAGTCTCGCGCCGCCGGGGCAGGTCGGCACATTCATGGGGTTTGCGTTCTTGCCGGTATCGATTGGTTCGTTTGTCGCCGGGCCGTTGGCGGGCTGGTTGGTGGCGAACTATGTGCGTGGCGGGCACCCGAACACGATGTGGTACGTGCTCTCGGGCATCGGACTGGCCTCGACCGCGGCTATGGTGATTTATAACGCGATGGTAGCCAGGCCGGCGCGACAAGTGTAGAAGGGGCGGCGGCGCCACGTGAGGGGAACCTTTTGCCGCTATGATCGTCTTACGCTCCATGCGACACGCGCTTGCGTTGCTCCTTTTGGCGTCCGCGGCCTGGGCCCAGCCCGCCTCCCCTTCGCCCGCGGGCAAATGGGTTTCGAACCTGAAGTTCTTCGACAGCGACAACTACGATCGATTGGAACTCACCCTCAGCGGAACCAAGCTCTCCGGCAAACTCGGGGATGACGCCATTAACGGCACTTTTGAAAACGGGCGGATCGAGGCGACCGTGAAACCGGACCCGGAAGGGACGATCCAGCTCCACGGCCGGATCGTGGGCGACCGCATCGAAGGGACGGCGACCATCGTGGAGGAGAAGCTGGACTTAAAGTGGGAAGCGCACCGCGAACCGGCCAAATCCGCCGCTCCCCAAACCCACACTTTCGAACCTACACAGTTCCACCACTACTTTTCCGCCGCGATCGAGCCGGCGCTCCACATCAATCCCGGCGACACGGTGAAGACGTGGTCGGTGGACGCCGGCGGGACCGACCCGAAAGGTGTGCGGCGCACCTCCGGCGGCAACCCGCTCACGGGTCCCTTCTACATCGAAGGCGCGGTGCCGGGCGACACATTGGTAGTCCACTTCAACCGCATCCGGCTGAATCGGGATAGCGCGATCAGCAGCCCGCTGATTGTGAACGGCGCGCTCAACCCGGGGTACGTGGCGGATCGCGAGAAGGTCAAGGGCTACAACGCGGATTGGAAGATCGATCGCGCCGCGGGATTCGCGTCGCTGGCGAAGCCCACCGAGACCATGAAGAACTACCGGGTGCCGCTGGCGCCCATGCTGGGCTGTGTCGGCGTGGCGCCCGGCGGCGGCAACCAGTACCGCTCCGGCTCTCTGGGTGGGTATGGCGGCAACATGGACTACAACCAACTGCGGGAAGGCGTCACGGTTTACCTGCCAGTCAATGTGCCGGGCGCGCTCCTGTTTGTGGGCGACGGCCACGCGTTGCAAGGTGCGGGCGAGCTGACCGGCAATGCGCTGGAGACATCCATGGATATCGAGTTCACGGTGAGTCTGGAGCCCGGCGGGTCACCTCCAGCGCCGCGCATGGAGAACGCGGATTTCCTGATGGCTAGCGGCATCGCCGGCAGCATCGACGAAGCCTTCCGCAACGCGACCACCAACCTGGTCCGCTGGCTGGAGAAGAAGTACGGGCTCAATGCGGCGGAAGTCTCCTCAGTGCTGGGGACATCCATGGTGTACGACGTGGCGGAGGTGGTCGATCCGTCGGACCACGTGGTAGCGAAGGTTCCGAAGTCGGTGCTGGCCGGGCTGAAGCCAGCCAAGTGAAGCTGGAGGCTTATGGGCCTACTGCCCGCCCCTCGGATCCAGCAGCGGGATTTTCTGCTTTTCCGCCAGGCGGTTCAGATTGAGAAGATCCTGACTGAGAAGGCCATCCCACTTGGAGAGCTGTTCCTCAATCTTCTTACTTAGCATGTCGAACGTCTCCACCTGCGGTTGGGTGGGCGACGCATCGCCGGAATCGACAGCCCAACTCAGAAAGATCAGTTGCTCGTCGAGCATGGTAGGGAAGTTGAGATCGCCCTCGGTACTCTTGACCTTGGTTTGCACCAACAGCTCTTCCATCGCGGTGAGTTTCTTCACCAGGTCCTCGGCCCCGGATCGGAGCGGGTCCCAAGCGGCCACGCCGGTGTACTTCTTGTTCATCGACTGCACTTCGGCGCGCAGGGTGCGGAGCTGGTTGACGGTCTTGTGCAGCACCGTCAACCGGCGACTGATCTTCTGCTCCAGGTCGAACTGCTTTTCCAGATCCTCGCGTGACACCATGGCGCGCGGATCGAGCTTCAATTCGATCGGGACCGTCTGGCTCTTGCCGGCTAAAGTCAGCTTCACCTTGTACATTCCGGGCAACGCGAATGCGCCTTTCGGCGCGATGTCCGTTTCATAGAAGGCGCCGGGAATGGTCACGGGGTCTTCATAGCGCAGGTTCCAGGCGAAGCGGTTCAAGCCGGCTTCCGCGGGTAACGTCTCGCTGGGTTTCTGGACATCAGGCCATTCGGACGGCCCTTCCACCTCGGCCTTCTTGAGGCTGGAGTAGGTCTTGATGACATTCTCCCTGGAGTCCAGAATCTCGATCTTGACCTCATCCTTGGTGGCCGCCTTGAGGTAGTAATAGAGAAGCGCGCCCGCGGGCGGGTTCTCGCCCACGGGTTGGCGTTTGTTCACCTGGTCGGGGAAGCGGATGCGCGGTGTGGCGCGCGGCGGAAACAGAACGGCGTCTGCTGTGACGGTCTGCTCGTTCCACTGGCGCAGTGGGCCGACATCGTCCAACACCCAGAAGGAGCGGCCGTGGGTGGCCACCACGAGGTCGTCATTCTTGATCGCCAAATCATGCACCGGTACCACCGGCAGGTTCAATTGCAGGGTCTGCCACCGCGCGCCCGCATCGAAGGAGATCCAGATGCCGGTTTCGGTGCCGGCATAGAGCAGTCCTTTGCGCTTGGGGTCCTCACGGACTGCGTGGACATAGGCGCCTTCCGGGATGCCGGTCGTGATGGCGGTCCAGGTCTTGCCGTAGTCGGTGGTCTTGTAGATGTACGGCTTGAAGTCGTCGAGCTTGTGTCGGTCCACGGCGGCATACGCCGTCCCGGCGTCATGCGGGGAAGCTTCAATCAGGCTGAAGAGGCTCCATTCGGGCAAGCCTTTGGGGGTGACGTTCTCCCACTTCTTCCCGCCGTCGCGGGTGATGTGCACCAGGCCATCGTCGCTGCCGGCCCACAGCAAGCCCTTCTCCTTAGGCGATTCGGCGAGCGTGAAGATGGTGTCGTAGTACTCCACGCTGGTGTTGTCCTTGGTGATGGCGCCACCGGAGGACTGCTGTTTCGTCTTGTCATTGCGCGTGAGGTCGGGACTAATGACGGTCCAGCTCTTGCCTTGGTCGGTGGTCTTGAAGACGACTTCACCTGCGGTGTAGATCACGCTCGGGTCGTGGGGAGAAAACAGAATCGGTTCGGTCCACTGGAAGCGGTGGGGGAAGTCGCCTACGCCGTGGCCGACGAAATCGATGGGCATGGGCGAAATGTCGAAGGCCTGCTCGCTGCGCTTGTCGAAGCGGGTCACACCCTGCCCGGCGGCGTAGAGAATGTCGTTGTTGCGCGGGTCGGGGGCCAGGTACGCGCTCTCGCCACCGGCGACTTCGTACCAGTTGCGCAGGGTAATCACCCCGGCGTCGCTCCAACTAGCGATCGCCGCGGAGGTGTTGTCCTGCTGGGCGCCGTAGATGTAGTAGGG
>PMTT01000584.1:15484-31606 GCA_003167275.1 Bryobacterales bacterium
CGGTATTTCTGGTCGTCGTTGATCAACTCCCACTTGTCGCCGCCGTCGTCGGAGCGGTAGAGGCCGCCTTTTTCGGCTTCGACCATGGCATAGACGCGGTTGGAATCGGCGGCGGAAACGGAGACCGTGATGCGGCCCAGCAAGCCTTCGGGGAGTCCGTTGCCTTGAAGCCGGATCCAGGTGGCGCCGCCATCGGACGAGCGGTACAAGCCGCTCCCGGGACCGCCGCTCTCGAAGACCCACGGCTGGCGCAGTGCCTGATAGAGGGACGCGAACAGGATGTTGGGGTTGTTGGGGTCGAATTCCACGTCGATCGCGCCGGTTCTGTCGTCAAGGTAGAGCACCTTCGACCACGTCTTGCCTCCATCGGTAGTGCGGAAGAGGCCGCGCTCGGCATTGGGGCCAAAGGCGTGGCCCATGGCGGCGACCAAGACCGTGTTCGGGTCGCGCGGATGCACAATCACGCGGCCGATGTGCCGCGAATCGCGCAGCCCGATGTTCTTCCAGGTCTTGCCGGCATCGGTGGATTTGTAGACTCCGTCACCGTAGGAGATGTTGCCGCGCAGGCAGGCCTCGCCGCTGCCCACGTAGATGGTGTTGGAGTCGGAGGGCGCCACGGCGATGGCGCCGATGGAGGCAGTGGTCTGCTTGTCGAACACCGGCTTCCAATTGGCGCCGCCGTCAGCGGTCTTCCACACGCCGCTCGATGCGCCGCCGAAATAGTACGTATTGGGGTCGCCAGAAACTCCGGTGACCGCCAGCACGCGCCCACCGCGAAACGGACCTACCAGGCGGTATTGCAGGCCCTTGAGCAGCTTTTCGTCCGACTGGGGCAGAGCGGCTGAAGACAAAACTAGTGCGAGCAAGGCTAAACGTAGACGCATCTTATTATTCCGGCTGTATGACATCCCCTTTGGGGAGCGCCAAAGACGATACACGGGGCTGTTCTTTTGCGCTCTCAAGGTTCTGTTGAGTATACACCGACGACCTGGGTGGACCCAGTTGGGACAGCTTGTCCCAACTGAAACGTATAAGTCATTTGTTATCACTATCCCGTTATTCCAATTGGGACAGGTTGTCCCAAAGCCGGCCAGCACCCTGCTAGGGCCGCGGATCGGTGAGCGCACGGATGGCTTTTACCACCTGGGGCCAGGTGGACGATCCGGGATCGATGAACACGAAGTGGCCGGCCTGCGCGGCGACGGTGGCGTTTACGGTGTCGCCGGCGTGTTTGGCGGCTTCGACGTAGGCGGGCGACAGGGTGGCGAACATGCGGCCGGCGAAGATTTCCTGGGGGACGCCGAGGGGGAGCATCTCGACGGGTGAGCCTTCGCGATAGCGTTGAGCGCGCTCTTCGGGTGAGCCGCCCATGAGTTGGGTGATCACGGGGGCGCCGCAGACGGGCTGCTGGATGGGAAGTGTCGCCTTGAGGTCGCCGGGGCCATCGAGATCGACGACGCCTTTGAGGCGCAGCGGATCCTTGACGTAAAGCTCACTCGACGGGGGGAGTTTGGAACGCGCGGCGAGCCAAAGCGCGAAGTGTCCGCCGGAGGAATGGCCGATGGCGACTACTCGGGTGAGGTCGAGTTGGTTCTTGACCGCGATCTGGCGCAGGTGATCGGCGCCGGCCGCGATGTCCTGGAAGGTGCCGGGCCAACCGGCGCCATCATTGCCGAGGCGCCGGTATTCGAGATTCCATGTGGCGAAGCCATTGGCGGTGAGATCGGCGGCGATGGGGCGTACGAGATCCAGAGCGACGACGCGGTCGTCGAATTTTCCGAGTTTGGCGACCCAGCAGCCGCCGTGCACAATGATGACAACGGGATGCGGCCCCTTGCCCGCAGGTACGCGCAGTTCGCCGAATTGCAGCGGACCGGGGCCGTAAGCGATGCGGGTAGCAGTGGGAACCGGAAGTTTCAGGAGTTCGTCAGGGGATCGATCCTGAGCAAAGAGCGGGGTGAGGAGGAGCAGGGCACAGGCGGCTTGGCGCATACGTACTGAGTGTACTCTCGATCAGCCGTGAAATGAACATCGGCGGAATGTGGTGGCGCGACGGGCAGCGAGAGATCATTACGCCGGGAACATCAAGACAAAAGCTTTCTCACCAAGCACACCAAGTACCACCAAGAACACCAAGAACACAAAAAGAGAATACCTGCGGTCGGGTCTTCTTGCTTTTCTCGTTCTTTGTTGTTCTTTGTTGTTCTTGGTGTTCTTGGTGGTACTTGGTGTGCTTGGTGAGAAAGCTTTTACGTGCACGGGCTGGCCGTTACCCTTCAACGAGCACGCGAATCTAATGGAGCTCACTGGAAACGAGCTGACCGCCATTCGCCAGGCGACGTTCCCTCCCATCTGTGAAATGCCCGGAAGAAGGAGTTCGGGTCTTCGTATCCCAGCAGGTAAGCTGTCTCATTCAGCTCGATCGAGGATTGTAGCAGGTAGTGTTGGGCCAACTCGCGCCGGGCTTCTTCTACCAGGGTCTGAAACGTAATGCGCTCCGCCAGCAGGCGCCGCTGCAGCGTGCGGGTACCGACGCTCAATTCTACGGCAACATCCTCCAACCGCGGTCTTTGGCCTGCTAATAACTTCTTCAGGATTCCCTTTACTTGTTCTTTCAGGGAAGTATGCGCGAGTTGCTGCCTCAGTTCCGCGTCGAGTTGCGGCGCCACCATCTCCAGAAGATCGGGATTGTGGGTCACGAAGGACCGCGCCAGGTCCTCGCTGCGAAAGAGCAGCATGTTATGGCGCGCCCCGAACTTCACCGGACACTCGAAATGGTCCTCATAAAGCTGCCGGTCCGATTCGGGGCGCTGGAATTCCACTCGCTTCGGATTGACGCCATGCCCTATGCCCCGGCGGCCAATCGCCACAATCCAGGCAAAACAGACATCAATGAGCGTGGCCGGCTCCGTCTGGTCGGCCAGGAGCCAGACGAATTGGACCGCGCAGTCATTCCCGCGCTCCACGATCTGGATCTCTTCCGGGCACGTCAGTCGCTTATAGCGCGCCATCCGGTCCAGTGCATCGCGAAAGGAGCGGGTGTAGAGCGCGGCGATCGCGATAGGATCGTAGCGCTCGATTCGTTCCTCGCTTCCGAGTTTGAGGCCGATACCGGGGTCGCCGCTGATTTCCCGGATGGCACGGTAGAGTGCAAACATCTCCTCGGTGGTAATCCAAATCTTGGCCTGGTCAAACAACCCCATCGGCAGGCCCGCGTGGCGCAACACGGCAATCGGAGCAAGCCCCAATTCCTCCAGTCGTCTCACCAGTGTGCCGGAAACTCGGAAGCGATTGGTCATAGGTCCCGATAGAGCCAGTTTACCGAAGCGATGCCATATCGATGACGAACCGGTACTTCACATCGCTCTTCAGCAGGCGTTCGTAAGCCTGGTTGATCTGCTGAATCTTGATCAGCTCGATGTCGGCGGTGATGCCCTTCTCGCCGCAGAAATCCAACATCTCCTGCGTTTCGCGAATTCCGCCGATTGCGGAGCCGGCCAGCCGCCGGCGTTTCATAATCAAGTTGAACGCAGAAACCCGGGCCGGCTTGGATGGCGCACCCACCAATGTCATCGTGCCGTCGAGCTTCAGCAATTGCAGATAGGCGTTCAGATCGTGATCCGCGGAGACTGCGTCGAGAATGAAATCAAAACTGCCGGAATACTTTTGCATCGCCGCGTTGTCTGTGGAAACAATTACCTCGTCGGCGCCGAGTCGCACCGCATCGGCAGTCTTCTTCGGCGATGTCGTGAACAGAGCGACATGCGCGCCGAAGGCTTTGGCGAATTTGAGCCCCATGTGACCCAGGCCGCCCAGGCCGACAATTCCCACCTTCTGTCCTTTGCCGACATTCCAGGTTCGCAGCGGCGAGTAGGTCGTGATGCCCGCACAGAGCAACGGCGCGGCGCCCGCCGGATCGAGTCCGTTGGGAACACGCAGCACGTACGCTTCGTCGACGACCACGCTGTCCGAATAGCCGCCATAGGTGACCCCGCCGAGAATCTTATCCTCGCCGTTGTAGGTCAGGGTCATGAAGTTCTCGCAAAACTGCTCCTCGCCGGCGAGACAACTGGGGCACTTACGGCAGGAATCCACCATGCATCCCACCCCAGCGATGTCCCCTTCCTTGAACCTCTTGACCGCGCTGCCCACCTTCACCACGCGTCCGACAATCTCGTGGCCCGGGACGCACGGATATACGGTGGGCATGACCGCGTTCCATTCGTCACGAACCTGGTGCAGATCCGAATGACAGACACCGCAAAATAAGATCTCGATCTGGACATCTTGCGCCCGGGGAGTGCGGCGTTCGATCGTGAACGGTCCCAGGCCCGAGGTTGCGCTCCGCGCCGCGAACGCCTTTGAGGGAAATGTAACGGAATGAGACCTTTCCTTTGTGATTACTTCTGTATCGAGCATTTGTCCTCCAGACTTTTTCAACTTGCAGTCTCAGTGTACTGGCGCCCGTCGCCACCTTCACTAGCAGAACGCGCCAATGTACTTGCAAAACGCGCCACGCGCTGCCAGTCGGCCGCCAAGGGGACGTTGCCGTACACGATTCGGCATGCGACTGGGATTGCGACGTACAGATGTCATGCTCGCTCGACCGATTGCGCAGTTGCGAGAATGGAGTCTGTGCCGAAGAACCGATTCTCCCGTCGCAGCCTGATCGCGCTGTCAGCGGGTCTTCCCGTTGTGGCAAGCCCGCAGACCACCCGGCGGACTGATGGATATGTCGATATCCTGCGTTCCCCGGACGTGGTTACCGCGTTCCTGGAAAACGACACCGTTTCGTTGACCCGCGACGGCCACCGATGGACGGCTCGGGGTATCGCCGTGGAAGCGGAGCCGCATGCGTCGGACTTGCCGGTTCGAGTGGAAGCACCGGACGCACCGCTGATGCGGATTCATCTGCGATGGAGGGCGACCGTACCCGAACGGTGGCGCATCCTGAACGATCAGTGGGAACGAAGTTACGGCGACCTGGAATGGCGCGGCATCCTCGGCGAGCGGGTCCTCCCGTGGTACTTTCTGGCCTTCGACGGCCAGGCGACTCACGGCTATGGCGTCACGACCGGCGGAGCGTCTTTCGCATTCTGGCAGGTGGATCCGGTGGGCATCTCCTTGTGGATCGACCTGCGCAATGGGGGTGGCGCGGTCCGGCTGGGCGAACGTACGCTGGAGGCCGCCACGGTGCGAACCCGGCGCGGCAACAAGGACGAGAGCGCGTTCGAATCGGCGCGCCGCTTCTGTCGCACTCTTTGTGCGCAGCCACGTCTTCCGCCCGCGCCGGTTTACGGCGGCAACAACTGGTATTACGCGTACGGCCGGAACTGCTCGGCCGCCAACATCCAGCGGGATTCCGATCTGATGGCGGACCTTGCGCCTTCCGGCGAGAATCGGCCGTTTATGGTCATTGACGACGGCTGGTCAGTTACGAACACCGCGGGTCCCTGGGAACGCGGCAACGACCGGTTTCCAGATATGCCCGCAATTGCCGCCGCTATGAAGACCCGGGGCGTTCTTCCTGGCATCTGGCTGCGTCCGCTTTGCACCACTGCCGTGGTACCGGAGAATGCGCGGCTGCGTGCCGGCTCCGGTCAGCGTAACAGTATCCTTGACCCCACCATCCCGGAGATGATGGAGATCGTACGCCAGGATATGCGGCGGATGGTTTCCTGGGGCTTCGAGTTGATCAAGCACGATTACACGAGCTTCGATCTGCTGGGCCGCTGGGGATCGGCGATGGGCGCGGACCTGACCGACCGGGGATGGCATTTCGCGGACCGAAGCAAGACGACTGCCGAGATCACGCTCGCCTTGTATCGTACGATTCGCGAAGCGGCAGGTGGAGCGTTGATTATCGGGTGCAACACGTTCGGCAATCTGGCGGCCGGATTATTCGAGTTGCAGCGAACCGGAGACGATACCAGCGGCCGCGAATTCCATCGCACGCGGCGCATGGGTGTGAATACCCTGGCGTTCCGCGGGCCCCAGCATCGGGCGTTCTTCGACCTGGACGCCGATTGCGCACCCATCACGCCCCAACTCCCGTGGGACCTGGCATCCCGATGGATGGATCTGTTGGCGCGGAGCGGGACGGCCCTGTTCGTCTCCGTGGATCCGAAAGCGCTGAACGCCGAAACGAAGCCGGCCATTCAACGTGCGTTCGCGACGGCTGCCACGCGGCAGGAGATCGCGGAACCGCTGGACTGGATGGACACCACGACACCAGGCCGTTGGCGGATTCACAGCCGGACGGTGGAATATGACTGGTACGGACCGGAGGGCGGGACGCCGTTCCCGCGATAGTTCCGTGAACGCTGGTGCCTTATGCTTGTGAGAGAAAGGAACTCGAACCATGGCGGTGGTCGCGATTAATGGGTGGAATCGTCTGTCGGTCGCCTTCCGGGCGGTTCCTGGGGAGTATCAGCCGGCGACGCGGAGGGCAGGAGGGACCGAATGAAGAGCGTGGCGATCGCGCTGCATATGCTGGTCGCGGTGGAGTACGCGCCCGGCTGGTCTTCGGTCCGGTATGGCCGAGGCTGACCAGGTGGTTCCGGTTCCATACCGTCTCACGGATAAGGTGGAGATCCGGCGTCACCTGAACACAGACCGCGAGTGGTCGTTATACGCACTGGCTGATCTGGACGATGGACTGTTCGAGCACTGCGACTGGTGGGCGCTGCCACAGGCTTTGGCATTAGTGTTTCGCGGCATTGCCATCCGTCCTGTTTTCGTCCTGGGCGACGCGGAATCGACGAAGATGCTTCTGGAAGCCCTGCCTGAGACGTCTGGTTATCTGAACCTTAAGGCGCATCAGGTGGACGCTGCTGAAGGAATCTACCGCTATCGAGAGCGCCACGAGATGAGCCGCATGTTCCTCGATGCCTTCCGGCCACGCCCCGGAATCGCCGAGCCGCTCCACGCCAAGGACTGCCGCGATATCGAGCGTCTGTACGCTTCTGGCGATGGGGGAGGAATTGCCTTTGCGCCTTTTCAACTCCAGAACGGGTTCTTTCGCGGAGTTCGGCGTGACGGTGAGTTGGTGGCGGTGGCTGGTGTGCAGGTGGCGTCGCGAAACGAGGGAGTCGCCGCAGTCGGAAACATATTTACGCGCCCGGATTGCCGGGGGCAGGGCCTCGCACAAACAGTCACGTCCGCTGTGGCTATGGCGCTGAGAGAGGCGGAAATTCAGACCATCGGCCTGAATGTCGAGAGCACGAATTCAGCCGCCATTCGCGCGTATGAACACGTCGGGTTCCGCGCCCACTTCAGCTATTGCGAAGGAATGGCCGACAGGCTCCGGCGCTAAGACCGTCACGCCGTAGTTTGGTACGAAGTTTCAGAAGTCCACTGGGTGCGTATTAACCGGCTAATCATTGCGACGCGCGGAGCGCATCTCAAATGGATCGAATAGGTTAACCGCGCGCCACAAGATTAGACCGGTTAATACGAACTTAACCGGCCAATCCGCATGATTCTACGCTGGTTAACTGCAAAACAGGGATTGGCCGGTTAAGTTATTAACCGTTTTGGGAAATTCCTCACCAGTCAACACCGCTCCCTCACGGTCGCGGCTCGGTAACTCACGCTGAATCAGCAACAATCGCAACCGAGCCGCGACCGTCAGGGAGCGGTCTTCCCTGAAGCCGAGCCTCTGGATACAGCATATTTCAGGCCTTGTATTCTTATTAAAGTGCTCCTAGAATAAGGGTGGATATACCGGCCGCCCGAATGGCGCAGGAGGTTCAGACTATGTCTGCCGTACTCCGCAAGCGGAACCACAGGCTGGAAGACGCTCCGCACCCCAGCCTCATCGAGGTCTTCGTTCCAGCCAGCATGCTCATCTTTATCATCGTGATCCTGATCGCCGTACTCGGCCACTTTTTCCCGGCAGGCTGACTTGGGACTGGGGGTTCCGCCTGTTGCCCCACAAGGACAGGCCAGGAGGCCTGTCCCACAAGCTAAAGGAGGTAGCTATGGCTTTGATTTCCCGAATCCTGGTGCCCGTGGTCTTCTCCGAACGATGTCAGGATGCGACGCGCTACGCAGCCGCTCTGGCGTGCCGTTTCCACTGCGATCTCGCCCTCCTGCACGTCTTCGTACAGCCTTGGGCCGCCTACAGTTCGCCGGAAGGGTATGCCACCCCTCCGCCCTACGACCTGGAGTCGACTCTGGGCCAGGTACAGGACGAGCTCAATGGCTTCCTGGCGGACGAACTGCGGACCCTCTCCGTGCAGAGGTTTTTGACGGAAGGCGACCCGGCCCGCGGCATTGCCCAGTACGCGTGCTCGAAGGGCTGCGACCTGATTGTGATGCCCACTCACGGCTACGGCCCGTTCCGGCGCTTCCTGCTGGGGTCGGTGACTGCCAAAGTGCTCCATGACGCGGCCTGCCCCGTCTTCACCGGACCGCACCTGGAGCACCCGCCGGCCCTGGAATCGCCGCGGTTCCACAAGATCCTGTGCGCCCTCGATCTCTGCCCCGAGAGTCGCGGTGTGCTGGAATGGGCGTCTCAATTCGCGGTCGAATTCGGCTCTGAGATCTCCATAGTCCACGCCATCCCCGCTTCCACAACCCACCTGGAGGGCATCTACTTCGATCCCCAGTGGCGCATGGACATGGTTGCCAACGCACGCCATCAGATCGCTTCCCTGCAGGCCGGGTTGAAGCTGAAGGGCGAGATTCTCATCGAGGTCGGAGACGTTCCGGGCGCGGTGCGCTCGGCCGCGGAAGCGGTTGGCGCCGATCTTGTCGTGGTCGGCCGTGGACGCGCCCATGGCATGCTGGGACGTCTGCGCGCCAACACCTACGGGATCGTGCGCGAATCGTGCTGCCCGGTGGTGGCGGTCTGAGTTTCAAGAGGAGGTAGTCTCGATGTGGTCGGTCTTTACAGTGATGGCGTATTTCATCCTGGCATTGCTATTGCCGGTCGGTTGGGCGCTGAGACGAACCTGGCGGAGGGCGCTGGTCTCCCGTCATCTCACCTGCCCCGAGTCTGGTATCCCGGCGCTGGTCCGTTTGGACCCCTGGTATGCGGTGCGCATGCACGCTCGCGGGGATCGGGAACCGCTGGTTCGGGAGTGCACCCGATGGGGTGAGAAGTGCGACTGCGCGCAAGGGTGCGTGGAGCAGATCGGCACTACGGTGTGAGGTCAGTGGGGGCATCCTGTCCGGCCGGTGCCGGCGGTGACCGTAGGAGTATCGGCGCCGCACGGTCGCCACGGTAGTACGTTAGTTCTAATTCGCGCCTTTGTGCACGAAAAGTCCCATCGGGCGGGTACATTGTGCGTGAAAAAGTTTAGTACGCTCATTTCCGTGAAGTACTTGTTCGCACGGGTGGCCGCCGGGTACTCTGAGGTTGGAAGTCTTATAGAGACTTATGACCAACGAACTCCAGACTCTTTCCCAGCGGCTCGCCGAAGGGCCCATCCCACTTTCCGAAGCGCTCGGCCTCGCAGTACAGCTCGGCGATGCCCTGCGCCGCGTCCATGACGAGGGCCGCATCCAAGGGGCACTCACTCCGGACGTCGTAAACCTCAAGGGCTCTAAGCTGGAATTGTTGCCGGCCGAGCCTGGCGCCGCCGCAGTACTGACGCCTTACAGTGCGCCCGAGCTGCTTCACGGGCATGCGCCCGATGTCAGGACCGATATCTTCGCTTTCGGTGCGGTGTTATATGAAATCCTCACAGGATGCCGCGCGTTTCGCGGGGATACCTCCCAGGCTCTGGCCGAGTCGATTTCCACGAGTGTGCCGGCACCCATCGGGGTGGCTGGATTGGATCGTCTGGTATCCGCTTGCCTGTCCAAGGACCCGGCGGGGCGTTGGCAGAGGATGCAGCACGTAGTGACGGAGGCCCGTCTGGCGGCCACCAGATGCCGGGCGGAGCGAGGCTCCGTCCCTCGCCACAAACAGATTGAGCAGGCCTTGCGCGCCGAGATGGAGATGCTCGAATCGCGCCTGGCTTCCCAACTGGAGCAGTATGAAGTCGCCATTGCCGACCTGCATCGCGATCTTGTCGAAGAACTCGCCAGGCAGCAGGCGGCTTCGAAGGAAGCCGTGTCCGAGGCGCTCCAGGGATTGCGCGGCCGGCTCGACGAGACCGAACCCCAGCTCGATGCCGCACTGGAGCGCTCCGCTTTCGCCGAACAGGCTGCCGAGCGGGCGCTTGGTGAAATCGCGGGATTGCAGGGAGCTGTGTCTGCCGAGCTTCAGGGCCTGACAGACAAGATCACAGCGCACTCCGCCGCGATCGAATCGGGCCGGGCCGGCATAGCGCGGACCGACGACCTCGTGGAACGCGTGGTGGAAGCGCTGGAAGTGATCCAGGGCATGGTGATTGAGCAGTCGGAAGGGCGGGCTGCATTCGCCGGGTCATAGCTTGTGGGGCAGGATTTCATCCAGCAACCGGCCTTTGAGCTGGGATGTAAGTCCGGCGACTAGCCCACCAACTCACGGCTTCAGCAAGCCTTCGATTCGAGGCTGGAGTGACTTCCAGGCGGCCAGCTCCGAGGACAATGCGCGGGTAGCCAGCCCGAACAGCGTGTAAGCGGCCTCGGGAGGAGTCCGATCGGCGCTTTGGGCTACCCCCAACGCGGCGCTCAACTGGCCGGAGACCGACCCCAAATTGTTGCCCTCACCTCCTGCGCCGCCGCCTATGATCGTGGCGGCCTCGGCGTCGAGAGCCGTGATCTTCGAGGCCAAGTCTGTGTTCGCCGATTGCTTCCGCTCGGCGAGCCGCCGCCGCGCTTCCCGCATCTCGCGTAGCGCGTCGGCCGCCTTGCCCATCTCCCGCACCGAGGCCATGCTCAACTCGAATTGCTTCGAAAGGTCCATCGCAGTGGCCGTGGACCTCGGGTCGAGCTTCACCACCAGGGGCTGCGTGTAGCTGTGGCCGCCTACCGTGAGCCGCACCTGGTAAGCTCCGGGAAGCACCTGCGGGCCCTGCGGTGGGCCTTCGAAATCATTTTCCGAGGCTGGGTCTGTCCGAGGCGCAGGGTAACGCAGATCCCATAAGAAACGATGGGCGCCGGCCTTCGCGGTGAGGCGGGGCGGCTCCACAGTCCAGTAGTCCGCGACCGCCCCGGCACGGCGTGGCGCGGCTTGCTCGCGATCCTGGCTGGAATAGCGCCGGATCACCTGGTTCTTTGTGTCGAGTACCTCCAGCACCACCTCACCTGCCGGCGCCGTCTGGAAATAGTAATCGACGATGGCGCCCTCCGGCGGATTCTTCGCCCGCGGCTCTTCGATAGGGAACGGCGTGCCCGTGAACGGCTCGGGATTCAAGCGGATGGCGACGGCCGGCTTGAAGAGAAAGGCATCCGAGGAGATCGCCTTCCGGTCAATCTGACGCAGCGGGGACGCGTTGTCGAGAATCCAGAAGCCGCGGCCGAACGTGGCGATCACCAGGTCGTCGCCGTGCACTACTACGTCGCGCACCGAGACCACTGGCAGATTGAGCCGCAGCGATTGCCAGTGCCCGCCGTCGTCGAACGAGACCGCGACTCCCAACTCGGTGGCCGCGTAGAGCAGGCCCTGACGCGTAGGGTCTTCGCGGATGCAGTGCAAATATGCGGGCTCCGCCAGACCATCTGTCATCAGCGCCCACGTCTTCCCGTAATCGCGGGTGCGGTAAAGGTAGGGTTTGTAATCCTCCATCCGATGCCGGTCTACCGAGGCATAAGCCACAGCCGCATCGAAGTGCGAAGCTTCGATTTCGGTCACCCTGCTCCAGTCGGGCAGGCCCTGCGGAGTGACGTTGTCCCAGTGCCCTCCGCCATCGCGCGTAAGGTGGACCAGGCCAGTGTCGCTGCCCACCCAGATCAGGCCAGCCTTCAACGGGGAGGGAGCGATGGAATAGATAACGCCATATCCCAGAGCCCGGGCGTTCTCGGGCGTCGCCGGACCTGCCGCGACGGTCTTGTCTTTGCGCGTGTCGCCGGTCAGATCGGGGCTGATCTCTTTCCAACTCAGGCCGCCATCGGTGGTCGTCAACAGGTATTGCGAGCCATAGTAGAGCGTCGCGGGGTCGGTGGGAGAGAATACCAACGGCGGGGTCCAGGGGAAGCGGTACTTTCGCGTCGAGACATTACTCAGCGGACCGCCAGGCGCTGGCCAAGGTGTGATGTTCTGCGCCTGGCCGGTGCGCCTGTCGAAGCGCGCCAGGCTGCCGGTGGTATTGCCCACGTAGAAGATGTTCTGGTTCCGCGGATCCTGGACGATGTGGCCCGCCTCCCCGCCGCCCACGGAGAACCAGTCGCGCGCGTCGATTTCGCCGTGATCGGTGCGGCTCATCACCGCCGCGGTGCCGCTGTCCTGCTGTGCGCCGTAAACGGCGTAGGGGAACTGGTTATCGGCGATCGCGTGATACATCTGGGCGGTGGGCTGGTTGTACCAGGTGCTCCACGTCGCGCCCGAATCCAGGCTGATATTGGTGCCCTGATCGGAGCCGAGGATCATCCGGCTGGGCGTGCCGGGGTCCACCCACAGGATGTGATAATCGTCCCCGCCGGGCGCGCCCTTGAGGACTGTGAAGGTCTTTCCGCCGTCCAGCGAACGGTAGAGCGCCACGTTAGGGGCGTATACGATGTCCGGATTCTTCGGGTCCACGGTAATGCCGCTGAAGTACCAGCCGCGGCCGGTGAGGCGTGTGTCGGCGCTGGTGTGGGTCCACGTACCGCCCGCGTCATCCGAGCGGAAGAGGCCGCCGTCCTGTGCGTCGATCAGGACAAACACACGCTGCCCGCCAGTGGCAACAGCCAAGCCCGAACGATGCCACATACTCTCGGGCAAACCGTGGCCAGTAAGCTGGCTCCAGTGGTCGCCGCCATCGGTCGATTTCCAGAGGCCGCTGCCCGCGCCTTCCAGGGGAGGATACTGACTCCACGGCGTCCTCCTGGCGTTCCACATGGTGGCGTAGATGGTCCTGGTGTTGCCGGGATCCCAGGCGATGTCCGCCGCGCCGGTCTCCGGAGTGGTGAAGAGCACCTTCTGCCAGTTCCGCCCGCCGTCGGTGGAGCGAAAGACGCCACGCTCGGGGTTCGGTCCGTAGACGTGGCCCAGCGCCGCGACGAAGACTATGTCCGGATTGCGCGGATCCACCAGGATCTTGGCGATCTGGCGGGTGTCGCGGAGGCCAATGTTCCTCCACGTCTTCCCGGCGTCAGTCGATTTGTAGACGCCATCGCCGAACCCGATCTGGGAGCGGATATCGGCCTCGCCGGTGCCCACGTAGATGACGTTTGAGTTGGAGGGCGCCACGGCGACAGCGCCGATGGAAGAGATGGGCTGCTGGTCGAAGACTGGGGTCCACACCGTGCCGGCGTCGGTGGTCTTCCACACGCCGCCGCCGACGGAGCCGAAATAGAAGGTGGCCGGGTCGCCCGGGATTCCGGTGACGGCGGCCACGCGCCCGCCCCGAAACGGTCCGATCATGCGCCACTGGAGTTGATCGAAGAGGTTCGCGGGGACGAGTTGGGCCGCGAGGGCGGCGCAGGAACAGAGGAGGGCTGCCAGGAATCTCATAGTGGTCCGAGATTCCTATCTTACGATGTGGGTCAGCCAACCCTGGCGGCAGCCGTCTTTTCAGGCGGCTATTGCCATTGCCTCAACGGTCCAGTTATTAGCCACACACTACCCTGGCGCGTCGGCAGACAAGGAAAGCAACTATCCCCATGAACGCCAAAATCGCAGCGGCGGGCTCGGGCGTTGCGAGGATTTCGAGGCCATTGATCCGAGCTCGACTATTACCGCCAGTCGTGGAACCTGCTGTCGCTGTCAGGGTGAAGGAATTGCCAGTTACGGTGTTGAATTCCAGGAAATTTCCGGCCGGCGTGTTGATTCCCAGATCGCTGACGGACGAGTTTGGCACCTGGATGTAGGTACCGCTGAAATTCGTATTCGCCGCATCCAGGCCAAAAATGGTCTGCCCACCGATGGCGAACGACATCACCTGATTCTCGCCTAGGTTCGCGCCGTCGAAATAAACAACAACTTCGTACGAACTGAACGGAATCCCGGAGACGGTTACGGTCCCCGGCGTGGCCCCGAACACATCGAGGAAGCCTTTCATCAAATTATCATCTTGAGTCGTAAGAGGAATGCCCGTGTCATACGTTCCGGTCGCAGCCCAGGTGACACCGGTCGATGTGGTCAGACCGAGGTCGTCGATCAGGTTCGTCGCCGTTCCCGTCTGTCCGTTGGGAGGAATTGCCACGTTGTTCCAATTGGACTGCACAAAGCCCGGCGCCCCCGCGGCACCGGTCACCGCGGCCCCATTAGCGGCACTGTTTCCACTGCCCCCAAAGAAGTTGATTCCGATCGACGCGGCATCGGCCCGCCCAATTGCCATAAAGAGCCCACAGGCGCAAATGCAGTACGCCAGCATGAAGCGGAACCGCGCGGAAACCTCCCTGAATATTTTGGGAAAGTCACGTGTGGGGCATAAACTCGACTGCCAATGCAATGTGGCGTTTTCCGGCGGGCACTTCGGGTCCACCGCAGAATACATGTCAGAAATCGATTTCGTCGTGGTGGTGGCGATTACAGTGATGGACATAAGTGCTCTTTACTCTTTACTCGCCAGCGGAGCGGCGAGTTCCAAAATAAGCTATTTTAAATCTTCCCTCTTTATTCTCCCCACATCAAGAGTTTATTTTTGGGAAACCCATTTTATGTAACTCGACTTAGCGCGGCTCCTCAAAGCTGTCGCCCTGCGGAGCAGCCCGCGCCAAAAGAACAGCCTACACGGAAAGTCCGGTCGGCTTGAAAGAGGAATGGGTTGGGTGCCAGGCATTAATACTCCTCCGGCAGAAGCATACAAGTGGAGGATCGGTTGGCCTCGGTGATAACCCAGATGCGGGTGCCGTCCGAGAGGCTGTAAGCCGAGAGGAGTCGGCATCCGGCGACGACTGAGCGCTCGTTCTCGGCGTGGTCCTCGGGGTCCAGTTCGGACTCATGCTCCGCATAGATGTCTGCTGCGCATAATATCGCTTATGGGGGAGCTCACCATAAGCGATAGCCGACCGTGACGACTACACTAGAACGTCAGCGCCGACAGCGTGGACGGGCGGAGGCCCGCGCGCACTTTGAAATCTTCCACGTTCGCGAAAGGCTTCTTACCGCGCTGCCCGATCCAACCGGCCACTTCGGCTTCGGTGATTCCCGGCACGAGCCGCAGAATGCCGGCCGGCGCGGTGTTGAGGTCGAAGCGCACGGGCGGTTCGGCGCTAAAGAGGGCAAGGCGCACTTTCGTACCGGGCACCGTGCAGGCGATCTCCGGTCCCAACTGCGAGTAGAGCACCTGCGGATCGGCCACCACCGCGTCGCGCCACTTCTTGCGAGCGGCCGTGATGCCGGCGAGGTTCATGTTCTTCTGGTCCAGACCGAGGGTCGCCAGGTAGTGTTCCTTCCACAATCGCCCGGCGTCCGCGTCCACGAAGCCGCCGTGGCTCAGGTCGTTTAGTGCGTCCGCAAGGGCCGCTTTCTGCTCCGGAAACTGTCGCATGTACGCCGTCACGAAGCGGAGCAGCCAGGGGCTGGAGGCGTCCCAATTGTCCTCGGCAAACATGGCGTGCATGGCTACCAGCACCTGGTGTTCGCGCTCCTCGATCGCCGCTGCGGCGGGGACCGAGGTACCGCGCACGACCCAGAGGAAGAACAAGCTGGCGTAGAATCCCTCCGACTGCAGAAGCTGGTTGGCGTTTCGCAGGCTGGCGAAATCGCGCGCTTTCTCCATCTGCACGCGCAAGTAGTCCGGACCTTGATACGCGGGCTCGAACGCGAAGTTGTTGTCACGCACTTCCTGGTAGCGGGCCACGTTTTGCGAGAAACTGGCGAGGTCGATCGATTGGTGGAAGTATTCGGTGGCCTGATAGGGCCCGTCGCCGAACAACACGAGCTCGCGATGAAATCGCTGGCGTGTGGAAGTGTCTCGGTTCAAATGTGCGGCCAGCGTCTCCAGGTGAATGGCGTAGCCCTCGCTGAAAGCCGTGGCGCGGTCGGAGAGCGCGGCGGTAGTGTGGGGAATGGAGGCGAGTTCCTTGCCTTTTAGCAGGCGCCCTCCGGCCAGCATGGCCATCACCACGTGGCCGGTCTCATGTAGTAAGGTCGCTTCGAAT
>PMTT01000353.1 GCA_003167275.1 Bryobacterales bacterium
ACTCGCCCCACTCTTCCAATCCTCAAAAACCCCACCCCCAAAACCGCGATCGCCGCAATCTCCGCGATTCCCGCCCCCTCCAGCACCACCCCCGCCCGATATCCCGTCGTCTGCAAGAACAGCAGAAAGAACAGCCCGTGAAACCCGCCCAGCGCCCCCGCCACCAACCACCGCGCTCCCGCCTCCGGTAGCAGCAGAATCTCCACCGCCAGATAAGCGATCGTCAGCGCCGCCGCAGCCTCCACAAATCGCGGCGCGGGCATCCATGACGTCAACGGCACAATCACCACCGACGCGACCTGCCCCGCCAGAAACATGCCCGCCAGCGCGAGCAGCTCCTTTCCGCTCCGCGCCGCCAACGCCAACGCCGCCAGAAACAGGATCTGTACCACGCCACCCAGCGCTCGCATGAATCCCGCGCCTGCTTCCGTCACCGCAGTCTCAAACCGCGTGGGCGGCCGAAACCGCAGAGTGGCCCGCGGGAAAGAAAGATCGAAGAGCGCCTGGTCGTGCTTCCCCTCCATCTCCACGCGCAACAGGTGGACATGATTGGGCACCGTAATCGCGGCAAACGTGCACTCCACGTCCAGACGTTCCACCGGCGCGGAGAACTCGTAATCCGCCGTGCACACATAAAGATCGCGGCCCGCGTCGCACTTCGTGCCCAGCAGTCTAGCCTCGCGCCCTCCACTCGAAAAGCGGATATGCTCCAGCAGGACGCGCTCGGCCGAAGCCACATGCGCGATCTCGTATTGCGGCATCCGCAGCTCGTAATGCGCCCGCGTTCCCTCGATGGTCAGGTCGCCTGAGCTCATGCTCACCACGTGCGCCCATGCCGGCCACGCCAGCAGGCCTAGCCACACCCGCAGCCTCATAGCGCGATGGGTTTGGTGGGAGACGGGCGCGGAGACACGCGCGCCGTGAGCCGCGCCTTCCGGATCCGCAGATAAATGATACGCGCCAGCGCCAGCACCGGCACCGAAATGAAGGTCCCCGCGATGCCGGCCACTTCCGCGCCCGCAAACACTCCGAACAGCACCAGCAGCGGATGGAGCTGCACTCCGTGTCCCATCAGGTGCGGTGACAGGACATAGTCCGCGGCCATGCGGTAAGCCGCCAGGAAAATCAGCACCGCCACCACGTGCGAACCGGCCACTCCGGCGATCCCCAGAATCGCGACGCTGGCAGTGAGCGGGCCGATCATCGGGATGATCTCCAGCAGGCACGCAGCGGCGGCCAGCAGGAGTCCGTACGGAACGCCGATGATCGCAAAAAAAATGCTGTAGGCCGTGAAAGCGGCCAGCGACATCATGGCCTGGGCGCGCATGTAATGCGCCAGCAGCAGATGGGTATCGGCCAGCACATCGTCCAGCAGGGCACGGCGCGGCCCGGCCTCCACCAAATCCAGCAGATGCTCGCGGATGGCCTCCCCGTCCTTCAAAAAGAAGAACGAAAGGACGGGAATGATCACCAGGTAAATCAGGTTGCTGGCCACCGTGAGGAATTTCATCCCCGCCTGCGGCAGCGACGAGAGCAGATTCGCGGACCACTGGCCGACCTCTGTCTCCACCTGCTCCATCACTTTTTGCTTGATGTCGTTGAGGGTTTCGGATGAGCCCGGCGTCTTGACCCAGGCGATGACCTTGGGCGGGAGGTCCCTGGCAAACCGGTTGGCCTGGTCCACCAATCGCGACCCGATCTGGATTCCCATAAAGACCGCGACCCCTATGAAAATCAGGTAGGCCAGCGCCAGCGCCGGCGTGCGCGTGCGGCTGGCCGGCAGTACCCGGTCGAGGAGGTTGACCAGCGGCGTCAGCAGGTACGCAAACAGCAGCGCCAGAATGAAAATGAACAGCGTCTGGCGGACCAGGTAGACCAAGTACATCACCAGCACCACCAGGATCGCGGTGAAGGTGTAGCGGGCTGCGTTACGGTCGATGCCAAGCATACGTTACGTGCATTCTACCCCGCCGCCGTGCCGGGTTGCTGAACCGCTTTGGGGAAGTCCCCACGCGGCGGCCACGGTTCGGGGCAACTCATGCTGGTTTGGCAAAACAGAACCTTGCCACAGACAAACAACGACAATCTGAGCTGTCTTGTGGATTTGGGGCGCGTGAGCCGCCTGACTGCTCAGCTTGCTCTGCAAACTCTGCTTGCTCCGCGCTCTCTCTTTTCTTGTTTTTTCTTTTTTCTTTTTTCTTCTCCGCGTTCCGATCTCCGTTTCTCCGCGCCTCCGCGTCCAATCCCACTCTAGCCCAGCCTCGAATCTCAGCCGTCACACCCCTGCCGCGTTGGGCTGCTCGGGCAGTTTCTCGATCCTCACCCGCGCAATGCGGTTGCGCTCCATCTCCAGCACCGTGTAGCGCCGGCCCTTGTAGTCCACAAAGTCGCCTACCCTCGGGATCTCGCCCCGCCGGAAAAGCAGAAAGCCGGCCAGCGTTTCGAAGCCTTCGCCAGCCGGAATCTCGATGCCGAATTCACTCTCCAGATCGCGAATCCGTGTGGTCCCGTCCACGTCCATTTCGTCGGCGGTGTCCCGCCGCTGGACCTTCTCATCGTGCTCGTCCTCAATCCGGCCCACCACCTCCTCCAGCACGTCTTCCACGGTCAGCATGCCCACGATGGTCCCGAACTCGTCCACCACCATGGCCATGTGCGAATGGCCTCGCCGGAACTCCTCGAGCATTTGCGAGAGCGGCTTGGTCTCGGGCACAATGAGGTGCGGGCGGATCAGCCTGCTGAGGCGAAAGGCGCGGCTGGGCCGTCCCAGGCGGATGGCGCGGCGGCGCTCCTCCCAAACCGGCAGCAGGTCCTTATAGTGCAGAACTCCCACCACTCTTTCGGGAGCTCTCTCGTACACCGGCAGGCGCGAGTGCTGTGCCGCGATCATCGTGTGTAACACCTCATCCAGCGATGCGTCGGAGGGAACCGAAACGATGTCGTTGCGCGACACCATCACTTCCCGAACGGAAATGTGGCCCATGTCGAGCACCCGGTGGATCATGTCTTCCTGGATCTCCGGCAGGTACCCGAGCCCGCGGCTCGAAGTGACGATCATCTTCAGTTCCTCGGCCGAGTGCCCACCCTCCGCGCCTCCTCGCAGCTTCAAGGCACGTGTCAACGCCCCCGCCGAGCGTTCGATGATCACCACGAATGGCATCGAGACCCGGTAGAACACCAGCAGGGCGGGAGCCACCAACGCTGCCAGGCGATCAGCCTTGGCCATTGCCAGATTCTTGGGAACCACTTCGCCCAGCACCACGTGGAAGTAGCTGATGGTCAGGAACGAGGCCACCATGCTTGCCCCTCGAAGGAATTTCTCCGTCATCGGCGTAGTCACGGGATGGACAAGCCCGATCAGGATCTGGTACAGCGTGTCCTCACCGGCCCATCCGAGTCCCAGACTGGCCAGCGTCACGCCTACCTGCGTGACGGAAAGCAGCCGTCCCGGATTGGAGAGGAGATTGAGTGCGGCTTGCGCGCCAGCCTGCCCTTCTTCGGCCATCTGCCGGAGCCGCGAATGCCGGACCGAAAGCAGCGACACCTCGGCCCCCGCGAAAAACCCGTTGACCGCGATCAACAGGATGACGAGCAAGATGCGGAATGGGGAGTAGGTCACGAGTTCCGACAATAATTCTATCGGAGATTCATAACGAAAACGAAAGTCCGTCGTCTATACAGGTAACCAACTAACTCCGTTACGTAGGTGGGCGCGCTCCAAAGTATCCCGGGAACGCGCCCATTTCTTTGATTCCACCGATTATAATCGAAAAGGCGGCCCTCCGCTATCTTTTTTTCACAACCCTGTAACCAGCGGCGCCCGTTATGATTGAATTTACGTCCTTTCGATGACCCACTCCCCGTTCGCACGAGCTGTTAAGTACGTAAATTCCGCGATCGCACTCCTCTTGGCGGCGGCGCTCGGTATCGTTTACTGGTATATCTGGCGTCCTCTGCCCCAACGGTCGGGAAATATCGAAGCTTCCGTCTCGAGCCCCGTCTCCGTAACATTTGATACTCTTGGCGTGCCCCACATTCGCGCCGCTAACCTCGACGACGCCCTCTATGTCCAGGGGTACGTCACTGCCCAAGACCGCCTGTTTCAGCTAGATGCGCTGCGCCGGCTGGATGGCGGCGACCTGGCCGAGATCCTCGGGCCCTCGGGCCTCGATTCCGACCGCGAAGCGCGGCGCTTGCGGCTCCGGCGGATTGCGGAGGATGCCTATGTCACCTTGCCACCCGGCGAGCGCGCGGCCTTTGCCGCCTATGCGCGCGGCGTCAATGCTTATATCTTCACCCATCTCCACAACCTGCCTCTGGAGTTCACACTGCTTGGCTACCAGCCGCGGCCCTGGAGCGTAGTCGATTCCCTCCTCATCTGTTTGCACATGTTTCGCAGCCTCACCACCACGTGGCGCGATGAGTTGATCAAACGCAACATGCTGGCCGATGGCGACCCGCAAAAGGTGAACTTTCTGTTCCCCATGCGTTCCGGTTTGGACGTGCAACCCGGCTCCAACGCATGGGCCCTCGCCGGCAGCCACACCGCTTCGGGCAAGCCCCTCCTGTCGAATGACATGCACCTGGAATACTCGGTGCCCGGCATCTGGTATATGGCTCACCTGCAGGCTCCGGGGCTGGACGTTTCCGGTGTCACGCTGCCCGGAACGCCCGGCGTCATCGTGGGGCATAACCAGCGAATTGCCTGGGGCATCACCAATCTCCAGTTCGATGTGCAGGACCTGTACATCGAAAAACTCGATGAGCGGACCGGCCGATATGTATACCAGGGCCACGTGGAGCAGGCCCGTCTCGAACGCGAGATCATCCGCGTAAAGGGTCAGCCCGCTACCGAGATGCCGATCTGGGTGACTCGCCACGGCCCGCTGTTCGTCACCGAGGGTAGCGACCGCATGGCCCTGCGTTGGGCGGTGGCGCAACCGGGGGTGGTCCAATTCCCGCTTCTCGACGTGGACCGCGCGCAGAATTGGGAGCAGTTTAAGGCCGCCCTGACCCGTTTCCCCGGCCCCGGCTCGAACTTCGTCTATGCCGATGTGGATGGCAACATCGGTTACCATGCCGCGGGTAAACTGCCCAAGCGTCACAGCACAGGCGCGCCCTATGCCGGCGACTTGCCAGTGGACGGTACCTCGGGCGATTTCGATTGGGATGGCTTCATCCCCTTCGACCAACTGCCTTCGGTCTACAATCCGCCCTCGGGGATCATCGCCACCGCTAACCAGAATCCCTTTCCGCCGGATTACCCCGATCCCGTGAACGGTAACTTCGCGCCGCCCTATCGCGCGCACCGGATCCGCGACCTGCTCTCGGCTCACGAAGGCTGGCACGCGCCGGACCTGCTGGCTGTTCAGACGGATGTCTACTCGGCCTTCAGCCGATTCCTCGCGTCCCAGCTTGTCGCTGCCTACGACAAACGCAACGCCCACAACCCGGGGCTCGAGCCCGCGGTCGCTTTATTGCGGGGTTGGAATGGAGAAATGCAGAAGGATCTGGCTGCTCCGTTTCTGATTACGCTGGCCTACCAGCACCTGCGAACCTCCGTGGCGGAAAGCGCGGCGCCCGGGAAGTCCGCGAGCTATGAGTTCTCGATGGCGCCCGTGGTGCTGGAAACTCTGCTCCGCGAGCGACCTGCTGGATGGTTCCCGGATTACGACGAGTTGCTGCTCCAGACCCTGGTGGACGCGGTGGAGGAAGGAAAGCGCATTCAGGGCCGGGATATCGGACGTTGGCAATATGGATCGTTTCTCAGGATCGCGATCAACCATCCCGTGCTTCATCGGGTGCCGCTGGTCGGGAAGTACTTCGATATCGGCCTGGTGCCGATGAGCGGCTCCAGCACCACGGTGAAACAGACCACTCGAACCCTGGCCCCTTCCATGCGCATGAACGCCGATCTGGGAGACTGGGACCGCTCGCTGCTGAACGTCCAGATCGGCCAATCCGGCCAGCCGCTCTCCAGTCACTATAAGGATGAGTGGCCCGATTACTACATCGGCCGGAGTTACCCGATGCAATTCCGCGCCGTGGAAGGAAAGAGCACCCTGCAATTCCGCCCCAAGTAGGACAGACCATCGTTTTTTGTGGTCTGTCTTTTGTGGTCTGTCAGCCCGAATGCCTTAGTCTGCCGAAGATGTCACTTCTCCGGCTCATCGTACCCCTTGAGCCGCCTTACCCAGATATTCCGGTACCGCACCGGATTGTTGTGATCCTGTAGCTCGATCGGTTCTTCCGCCCCGTGCGGAGTATAGTGGGCCACCTGCCTATACACCATCGGCCCCATCAGCTCTTTCCGATTGTGTACGAGGACGCCGTTGTAGAATACCGTGGCGTAGGCCTTCTTGGCCACCTGGTCGCCCTCGAACCGGGGCGCTTCAAAGACGATGTCGTAGGTGTTCCACTCCCCTGGCTTCCGCGCGGGATTCACCAGCGGCGGCCACTGTCCGTAAATCGCTCCCGCCTGTCCGTCGGCGTAGGTCGGGTTCTCCCACATGTCCAGAACCTGAATCTCATACCGGCTCATGATCAGCACTCCGCTATTCCCCCGGCCCTGGCTGGTGCCGCGCACCTCGGTGGGAGAACTCCACTCCACATGCAGTTGGATATCGCCGAATTTCTCCCGTGTGAAGAGGCCGCCAGAATGCGGGTTGACCTCGAAGTAGCCATCACCCACCTTCCATTTTGGGTCCACAGCCTTGTCCTTATCGGCGCCCGTTCCGTATTGCACCCATTGCGAGAGATCCTTGCCGTCAAACAGCACGATGGCGTCCGACGGAGCTCCGCCGGGAGTGGCCGCGGGGCTCACGACTCGCGGATGCGGCCGGTCGGGATCGTGGACGTGCCATGACAGGCCCGGCAGGATGGGCGTATCGGTGAAGCCCAGATCGCCGCCTCCTTTCTTCTGCTGTGGTTGTGCGCTGGCGATCACGCCCATGGTGGCAACCACCCACCCGAGGGCGAATAAGGATGCAGTCTTTCTGCGAAGCATGACCAAATCCTACCATTGTGCATCGGCCGCAGCAGGTCGGGTGCGTAGCCGTTTTGGGGAAGACCTCACCAAGGCGGCCACCGCTCCCTCACGGTCGCGGCTCGGTAAACTTACGCTGAATCCGCGAACCGAGCCGCGACCGTGAGGGAGCGGTGGCCGCGGCGAACCACGAAATCCCCAAGACGGCTAGGCACTGCTGCGGATTGCCCCCGAGGTGGTAGCCCCCAACCTCCGCGTTTGATACGATGACGGCATCGAGGGCGATCGCCAGTCTGCGAAGTGCTATGCGCAACTCTTCCCATCCAAGCCGCTGGGTCCCGGCCATTCTGGCCTCGGCCGGCGCGCTGATCTTCTCCTCTCCCCTGGTGGTGGCAACCAGCCAAATCGAGGCTCCGCAGGTCGCCGCCAAGGTCGATTGGGCTCGCGACATTCAGCCAATCTTCGCCGAATCCTGTTATAGCTGCCATGGTCCCAAAACGCAGTTAGGCGGGCTCCGGCTGGACACCCGCGCGACGGCCCTCGCCGGCGGCCAATCGGGCAAGGTCATCCTTCCCGGCGATTCCTCGAACAGCCTGATCCTCAAACGCATCGCGGGTTCGGGCGGCCTCACCCGCATGCCGATGGGAGGCCAGCCGCTCTCACCCGAGCGTGTCGAACTGCTTCGCAAGTGGATCGATTCCGGCGCTCCCTGGCCGGAGAGCGCCGCCGCGCCGGTCGCCGCGGTCAAGCCACATTGGGCCTTCATCCCTCCCGTTCGGCCCGCCGTGCCCCACCCCAGCCGCGCCGATTGGGTCCGCAACCCGGTGGACGCCTTCATCCTCGCCCGCCTGGATCGCGAGAATCTCAAGCCATCGCCCGAGGCCGCCCGCGCCACACTCCTCCGCCGCCTGAGCCTCGACCTCATCGGCCTGCCGCCTACCCCCGAGGAGTTGGATGCCTTCCTCGCCGACCCGAGTCCCAATGCCTACGAGAAACAGGTCGACCGCCTCTTGGCCTCGCCCCATTACGGCGAGCGCTGGGGACGCATCTGGCTGGACGCCGCCCGTTACGCCGATTCCAACGGCTACGAAAAGGACGCCCCGCGATTCGCCTGGTTCTATCGCGATTGGGTGATCCACGCGCTCAATCGCGACTTGCCGTACAACCAGTTCATCGTCGATCAAATCGCCGGCGACCTGCTCCCACAGGCCACCCAGGACCAGATCGTGGCCACCGGTTTCCTGCGCAACTCCATGCTCAATGAGGAGGGCGGCATCGATCCCGAGCAGTTCCGCATGGAAGCCATGTACGACCGCATGGATGCCATCGGCAAAGGCATCCTCGGCGTCACCATCCAGTGCGCCCAGTGCCACAACCACAAATACGACCCGCTCACGCAGGAAGAGTA
>PMTT01000904.1 GCA_003167275.1 Bryobacterales bacterium
CGCCGATTGCGGTTACGCGGGATCGGGCGCTTGGGCCTCATGGTGAGAGTGACGAACCAGGAAGCCCGAGCGTTCTACGAAAAGTATGGGTTTCGGAAGGTGAGGACCGTACGCCAGTACTACGAAGATGGCGGCGACGGCTGGCTGATGGCGCGCAGGGAGGGCGAACGGAAGAAACAGCAAGAAAAGACTTAGCCACGGATGAACACGGATTAACTCGGATAAGAACAAGAAGTTCTTGTGTGATCTGTGTTCATCGGTTGCCAGGTCTTTCTTGTTGCACGCAACTGAACGCGAGCCAGGCAACGTCCATATACTTCTGGAGATTATCGATGCTTGTTAAAAGTGGTCCGTTCGTACTTACGCGACGGAAGGCGCTGATGCTGGCGGGCGCCGGGATAGCTGGCTGGGTGCGGCTGGATGGGGCAGTCGTGGAGTTCTGGGAGAAGAAGCCGCCATCGGAATGGACCCCCGAAGAGATCGACCGGCTGATCACCAAGTCGCCGTGGGCCAAGGAGGTGACCGCCGAGTACGCGCCGGAGAACGGGAGCGGCGCCGGCCCCTTGGCTGGAGGCGCCCCGGGGAGCGGCCGTTCGCGGGTCGGAATCGGAGGGATTCCAGGAATGGGAGGCCGCGGAAAGGGGAATCGGGGCGGTGGACAACAGGGCAGCGCATCCTCTTATAAGGGGACGGTGCGATGGGAGAGCGCGAAGCCCATTCTGGAAGCCATGAAAGCTCCGCTGCCGGAGCAATTCGCGGGGCATTACGTGATCAGTGTGAATGGAATCCCCATGCTGGGCGGCCATCAGGCCGCACAAGGTACGGACGAGGCGGAAACCCGTCGGCCGTCGCAAGACGACGTGTACGACAACCTGAAGCAGTTAACGAGCCTCCAGCCCAAGGGAAAGGAGTTGCTCCAGGCGGGAGTGGTCCACCGGCAGGTGAGCTCAGGTTCCAGCTTTCTGTTCGGATTCTCCAGCGAACTGCTGCCGCTGAGTATGGATGACAGCGAGGTGCTATTCTCCACGCGCCTCGGACAGTTGACGGTGAAGGCTAGGTTCGTATTCAAAGAGATGCAGTACCACCGCGAATTGGCGCTGTAACACGGGCATCCTTGCCTGTGTGGGTTCTGAGACCTGTCGGTCCGCGCCCGTGGCACGGGCATTCTTGCCTGTGTTGGGGTTTCCAGGGCAAGAAAACCAACACNNGCAAGAATGCCTGTGCCACGAAAACAAAACGGGCGCCCGCTGGAGCGGACGCCCGGTGTGTTGCTGCGTTTGGTTGAATCTTAACCTGTTCGCGGTCCTAGAAACTGAACGTCCCGGTCAGAACCACGAGGCGGCCCGAAACCGAAGCGCCCTGGCCCGTACCGTAAATGCTGGTAGGAGGACCCAGCGTGCTGGTGATGGTTCCGAAGGCGCCCGAGGTGATGGTTCCCGAGGGGTTGGCGAAGTTCGCGCGGTTGAGCACGTTGTAAGCCTGGAGGCCGAACGAGAACTTAACCTTCTCCTTGATGGCGAAGATTCGCTGAATCGTCGCATCCATATCGAAGTACCCGGGGCCACGGAAGCTGTTGGGGGAGATGTTGCCCCAGTCGGTCTGGAGCGGGGCCGAAATGCCGGAGCCGGGGTAGGTGGCAAAGTCGGTCTTTGGCAAGCAGGACTGACCGATCGCATTGCCTGCGTTGCAAGTGGTGTTGAAAGCAGTCGGAACGACCAGATCCGCGATCGGGGTGAGTACGCCCGAAGCGTTGACGCTGGTTGCGATCTTGCTGTCGGTCACGTTGAAGGGCGCGCCGCTGAAGACGAATGCCTTCAGGCCCACTGTCCAGCCTTTGATCAACCCGTTCACCACCTTGTTCTCTGCCTTGAAGGGCTGGCTCCACAGCAAATCGCCGGCTACCTGATGCCGGTTGTCGAAGCCGAGACTACCATAGCTGCCTTCGAGGTTGAATGGATTCTCGTAGGCGATGGTACCGAGAGCGTGGCTCCAGGTGTAGTGAATCTGAGTCGTTAACCCGTAGGTAAACGAGTGCCGGTATTGAAGCGTGAGGGAGTTGTAGTTGCTGATGCCGTTGTTATAGGTCTGGGTCACCGTCACGAAACGCCCGTCGGGTGCCGCCCCCGGCAGTCCTCCGTAATTCACCCCGTAATTCTTGATGCTGGTGGCGCTGGCGAACATATTGGCGTTGACGGTCTCGGCCAGGTCGTACGCGTGGTTGGCCACATAGGAAACGGTGACCATGTTGTGAGCGTTGAGCTCCTGCTGGATTTCGAAGCTCCACTCCAGGGTCTTGGGGGCCAGATAAGTGGAGGGGAAGGAACTGATGCTGGGCGTGCTAAACGTGGCGGGCAGTACGGCTTTCTGAATCTGCGCCAGGGTAAAGCCGGAGTTAAATCCGGTCTGGAATGCGTTCGCGGAAGCCTGGGCGGTGTAGGCCGAACTGGTGGGATCGTTGATAAAGCCGACCGTTCCGAAGGTTAACCCGGACGGCGCGAACTTGTTCGGCACCTGGTTGGCCAGTGTGCCGCCGATACCGTCGGTGTAGTTGGTGGAAAACAGTCCGACTCCCCCGCGGATCACGGTTTTGCCGTTTCCGAAAGGCGGCTTGTAGGCAAATCCGAAGCGAGGCTGCACGATGGGGTGCTCCGCGTTATAGAAGAGATTCGAGGACTTTGTCAGCGTGGCGTTGTAGGGAACCGTGACACCGCCCTGATAACTGGCGGAAGTGAACGGCACGTTGGTGAGCACGAAACACTGTTCGACGCAGGTGGGATTGAAGTCCTGTTCGATGCGCAACCCGTATGTCAGCTTGAGATTCTTGGTGACGGCCCATTCGTCGGAGACGTAGTAGTCGGCTGAGGGAAACCGGAAATGGAGTGCGCCGTATATCGGGAAAGACTGGGTGAAGCTGCTGAGGGCGTTACCAGTGGCTCCGAGCTTTCCATTGGCGAAGTCGGACAAATCGCCGAGGCTGTAGGCGCCCAGGAACGCCCCGGAGGCGATGCTGGTATAGGTGTACTGGTCATAGCGGGCGTTCACGCCGGCCCTGAATGTGTGTGTGCCCTTGCTCCAGGAAAAGTCGTCGTTGACCTGGAAATGGCCAACGTTTCTACCGTTGGGAAAAGCTCCGGCGCCGACTGTGGCAAAGCCGCCGCCGTTGGCGCCGCCTTCACCGAGGGCGATCGAGTCCGGCATGAGCGCCTGTGTCGCCTTGAAATCCTGGACGCCGAACAAAGCGGTGTACCACAGTACCGAGGCGTTAAGCGTGTTCACGACCGACGGGTTGATGACCCAGGTATGCGAAAGGCTTACCTGGTAGGATGGCTGGTTGCTGACGGAGTTGTACAGCGGATTGATGGGGCTGGTACCGGTGGCCTGAACGCCCGCATCGTGGAAGTAGCGAAGCGAGAATTTTTGACTATTCGAGATGTTCCAGTCACCCCGGCCGTTAAACAACTGTTCGGTATTGATTTCGGTATTGTTGGTGCCGAAGGCCACCGCGCAGGGTGTGTCCACACCAAATACTCCACCCGTTCCGGTCGGAGTCTTGTAGAAGCTGTTGATGCCGCAACCCAGGTGGTTGTTACCATCCTGCAACTGGCCGGTGCCGTTGGCCACCGGGATCGCGCGGTTAGCTCCTGGCGAGCCTTTGACCAGGTTGAAATAGTCCTGATACAGAGGAAGCTGGGCGGCGCTAACATGCGCCAGGGTGTATGCCTGGAGCTGAGGCGACGGAAGTGAAACCACGCCGGACGCCGGAAGAATGTACCGCAGGTTTTCGGTGTCGAAGAAGAAGAATATCTTGTTCTTCCAGACCGGTCCGCCGATCCGGCCTCCGAACTGGTGGGCATCCGACCTGCCTCTTGGGGTGTTGGAGGAGTTGTTAAAGAAGGTGTTCGCGTTGAGCTTTTCAAAGTTGAAGTTGTAGAAAAGATTTCCGTGAAACTGGTTAGCGCCAGATATGCCGACCATGTTGACCTGAGCGCCAGCCATGCGCCCGTATTGGGGGCTATAGGCGTTCATCACAATCGCCACTTCACCAACTCCGTTGGCGCCCAGCAGGTTGTTGCTGGCTCCCGAGTTGTTCAGATTGTTGGCGGGGTCGTTCTGGTCCATGCCGTCCAAAGTATAGAGGATGGTGGAGCCTGGGATGCCGTTGGCGTTCATGTTGCCGGAGCCGCCGGTAACATTCACGCGAATCCCGGGAGCGGTCATGGCCAGTGTGGTGAGATCTCCGCCCGGCATGGGGAGAATATCGACCTGAGCCTTGTTGAAGTTGGTTTCGAGATTGGCGTTTTCTGCCTGCAGGATCGCCGCGGTCGCGGTCACTTCCACAACCGTCGACGTTCCCTCAGGATTCATCATGATGTTGGCTTCCTGCGCCTGGCCCACGAGCAGCGAGATCTTGATCAGATTCGACTTCAGGCCCTTGGAGAGGGCAGAGATCTCGTATTCGCCGGGCTTCATCAACGGAAAGCGATACTGACCCTCGCCGTTGGTCAATTCCGTTCTGGATTCCCCCGACTCTGTGGACTTGATCGTCACCTTGGCGCCGGGAACAACTGCGCCGGAAGGATCGCTCACTACACCAACCGCGTCGGCGGTGGTGATGGTTTGGCTATAGGTAAACGGCGCCAGCATGAGTAGCAGCGCCGCGAAGATACAGAAACGAAACGATCGACTTATATCCCTCATCTTGAAAAGACCCCCTAACTCCTTTGAAGCAAATTGTGAATCGATGTAACCGTCACGGGATTCTCGCAAATCACTGCCATTAACTGGCCGAATGACAGCAGCTTCGGCCTGCACTGCGACTTTGCCGAGAATCCATCAGGCTAACTCCCTTGTCCTGTTTTCATGAGCGTTGACTACCCCTCCTGGTCGCCGGGCGAAAACGGAAACTAGTAGAACGTGTATGTGGGGTTATGCAACAACTACAACGAATTTACGTGAACGCAACCCCTTGGAACAACACGTCCCAACTCCCGCTTTTTGCGGAAGGCTCCGTGGCCTGGCAGATCGCTGTAAACGGTGAATGTGCGTAAGCTTAACATTAATTCGGCCGAATGTAAACTCCGTTGTAACCGTTGTAACCTGGAGCTCCCGGGCACCGCCACTCTCCGATTGGCCAGTGCCCGCCGGACGCGATCTCTTTTGGCTGCTCCGCGGCTCCGCGGCCTGATGTTAAGAACCGCTGCGGGTTAATCCCTTACTGATGCACCCGGTAGAACTCGTCCACAAACTCGTAGCGGTCCCGGTGTTGCTCCGGCGCTACGTGGCTGACAGCGTCCAGGTGCATGACTTCGTGGTTCATGCCGAACGCGGGCCATGGCTCGATCCCCTCGCCATTAGGGTCGCCGGTCTTGATGAACCTGGCGAAGTAGCCGGCCATGGTGTCGGAGGTCTTCCGGTCCTCCAGTTGCCAGTCGGCCTTCTTGGAATCGAGCGCTCCGAAAACGTACTCCAGCTCCCAGGAGTGCCCTGCCAGGCCTTTAACGCCGCGGTCCGGCGTGCCCTCCGGGAACGGCACGGCGCGGTCGAACTGGTATCGGTAAACCGGCGTTCTGGCGGTCTTAACCTGCAGTTCGATCCACTTCCAGGTGCAGTAGTCGATGAACTGATCGCTGGCCAGATCGCCCGCCGAACGTAGCGCTTCCTCATCGTTCGAAGCCGGGTAGAGCTTCAGCGCGACATCCGCCTGGTCGCCGAATGCCGTGCGCAACCGCGCGGCAAAGGTCTCCATGGTAGGTCTGGGACTAGCCGTCAGAACGCCGATGCGCACTTCATCCGCATTCCAACCGGCCAGCAGCGGCACATGGCTCTGGTGGCCCTGGGAGTAGATCGAGCCCGGGCTGGCGGTTAGAAAGTAACCATCCACGATGGGGGTGAAGCGCAGTTGGCCTGCTTGAGACAGAGCGCGCACCAGGTCTTCGGGCGTCTTGGCGCGCAACTCGGCGACCGTTTCTGCCCCGGCTGCGGCGGCGAGTTCGAGCCCGGAATGCTCGGCTTGGGCGAGTGGTTGCGCCGCGAGCGTGCCGGAGCCGGTGCTGAACATGGCGCCGCTTTCGCCGATGGCGCCGCGGAACAATTTGCGGGATAGGGGAGAGGCCATCAACGCGCTCACCGCGAACGAGCCGGCCGACTCACCGCCGATGGTCACTTTCCGCGGATCGCCGCCGAACGCCGCGATATTGCGCTCCACCCAGCGAAGAGCCGCCACCTGGTCGAGCATGCCGTAATTGCCGGAGGCCTTGTGGGGGGATTCCAACGTCAGTTCGGGATGCGCCAGGAAGCCGAGCACCCCGAGGCGATAATTCACAGTGACCACCACCACACCCTTGCGGGCGAAATTCTCTCCGTCATAGCGCGGCTCGTCGCCGGACCCGGCCCCAAATCCGCCGCCGTGGAAATAGACCAGCACCGGTAGCTGCCTGGCATTCAGGGGCGTCCAGACATTCAGAAACAGACAGTCCTCGCCCATTCCGGCATCGCGAAAGATCATATCGGAGTAGAGGAGTGGCTGAAAACACCGCGCGCCGAAGGCATCTGCTTGGCGAATGCCGCTCCACGCCACCACCGGCATTGGCTCCTTCCAGCGGAGATTCCCGACCGGAGGCGCGGCATAGGGAATGCCTTTGAAGATCCGGATGGAACCGCTCGAAATGGTGGTCCCTTCCACGACGCCGCCATCGACCTTGACCCGATGAGTGTCCGTGGCCGCCCATGTGATGGCAAGGAACAGGCTGAGGACCGCACACAGCGGGAGGCTCTTCGATCGGCGCATTGGGATCTCTTCGAATCAGTGTATCTTGACGCGCGCATTGCTGCGGGCTTCCGATCGCAGGCTCAATTCTCCGACGGCTTCTCCACATGATCGATGACCAATGTTGGGATCGTGTCTTTGTGAGCCTCCAGTTTCAGGCCAAGCTGCTCCTGGATTGCGGTAAAGACCGACGGGCCCGGATCGTCAGCGGGTGCGGTGCCGGCATCCGGCGTCCATTGAAGGCTGATGTCGAACACGCCTGTCAATCCGGTCTTGTCCACCACGGGGCGGTCCAGTTTGTTGGACAGTAACTCCGCGAACCTGCCCATAGACACCTGTTTCGCCGAGATCCCTCGCGCCCCGGGGGTGACTCGGGCAGTCCCATCGGGAGTGACCTCATGAAGCCTGGCGCCGTTCTTACCGACGACGATTTCATAAGCAGGAATGGACCGCGTCTCCATATGCGCCTCCAGTTTAAACCGCTCGGCAAGCAGCGATCGCGCCATCAGCCGCAACTGGTCATCCGGGGCGGGGCCAGTCGCTTTGGCCACAATGTCATACCTCTCCTCGGTTAGCGACGCCGGCCCAAAGACCTCATAGCTCCGCATCGAGTAGGACCAACAGATCAGGTCTTTGAGCGTGATGCCGCGAAAACTGATTCCATCCTGGCCGGTGGTACGGCTGGTCATGACGAACCCGGAACCGAGCTTGGGACTGGTCCTCACCGACGCAACTTCAAATTCGGGCCGTGCTGCGGGCCTGGCCGGAGACTGACCCAGGACCAGCCCGCAGAACGGCCAGGCCAAAAGCCACGCAATCACGAGCTTGGCGTCACAATCCTTCATACCAACTCCCTCTCCACCCGCCGCACCTGAATCTCTACCGTCTGCTTGGCCAGGTATTGATGGCGCGCTTCCAGGCGGATGGTACCGGCGGCCTCCTTCGCCTTCACCCATACGGCGCCAGCACCACCGCTCAACGAGAAGGGATTCTCGCCTACGATCTCGCCCGGTCCGGTGAGGCTCAGTTGGATAGCCGCGCTGGCGAAGGGGCGCAGGTTCCCGCCGGAATCCGTGACGGCCAGCACCACGCGGGTAGCATCGCGGCCATCGCCATCCAGCTCGGCGTCGTCGGGCTTCACCACCAGGCGGTCGTCCGTGCCGCTGCCCGAGAGCGTCCGGGAGCCCACCAGCTTGCCATTGATGTAGCCCTCGATCATCAGGTCGCCCCAGTTGCCAAACGAGAGCCTGGTGAGGCTCACGGTGAAAGGTGCGTACTTCAGGTGAGGCCACGTCTTGCGATCGGGGTCGGCCTCCATCAGGAGCTTGCCGGCGTAGTAGATCTTCAGATGGTCGCAGTTGGAACAGATCGGTACTACGCCGGGACCGTTGCCGCCGGCCTTATCGCCCCAGGCATAGTAGAACCCGGGCTCGATCACCACTTCCTCCTCCGGCTCGCATTGGGACTTGTAGAAGCCCGCCGCCGGCTTGGGAAGGCGGAAGATGTCGCTCACGCCGTGATAGCAGATGCGGTCGCCCGATCCGAAATACTTGTGCGATGCGTAGTCGAAGGCGCACCAGGCGATGCCGCCGGCGTAGCGATCGTCAGAGGCAAGCTGGTCGTGGACGCGCGCGTGACGGGTGACGTGCTCGGCGATATGCTCCACGTTATCGAACCGCTTGGTGGAGAACATGTGGCCGTTGAATTCGGTGTTCAGGTAGGCCGGATGATTGGGCGGCCGCAGCGGAAAACCGAAATCGTTCATGGTGAAGACGTCTTCGATCAGCTCGGAGTCGTAGCGGTTGCGGATGCCGCCCGTCTGCCGTGAATCGTCGAGCGAATGGGCCACCTCGTTGGTGCGTGTGTAGAACGGATGATTGTCGGCGGACTCGTTGATGCGCGTGCCCCAGAGCACGATCGAAGGATGGTTCCAGTCGCGGCGAACCATGCGGCCCACATTGTCCACGGCCAGGTCCTGCCAACTGTTTTCGCCGATATGCTGCCATCCGGGGATCTCTTCGAGCACCAGCAGCCCCAACTCGTCGCAAGCGTCCAGGAAGGCGGGCGATTGCGGATAGTGCGAGGTTCGCACGATATTGCAGTGCAGGTCCTTGCGCAGTACGAACGCGTCGCGTGCCTGCACTCGAGCGGGCATGGCGCCGCCTGTATAAGGATAGGTCTGATGGCGGTTGAGTCCTCGGAGCTTCACGTGCTGTCCGTTGAGGTAGAAGCCCTTTTCGGTGAAGCGGGCCTCGCGGAAGCCGGTGCGCGTGGTGTAGGTGTCGCCATTGTCGAGACGCACCGTCACCTGGTAAAGCTTGGGATGTTGAAGGTCCCAGAGAGCTACGTCGCTGATGTTTTCGATGATGACGTCGTGATGATCGGCCTCGGAATTGACGGTCGCCGTGGCGGACCTACCGGGCCGGTCGCCATCGTGAAGCTCGGCCGTGATGGTGGTGGGCTTCGAGACCGGCCCTTCGAGATAACAACGCACCACCAGAGCGCGGTCGTTGGACATCACCCGCACGGGTTTGGCGAACACGTTGGCCAGGTGAGTCTGCGGCACGACGCGCAGTTCCACGTCGCGATAGATGCCGCCGAAAGTGAGATAGTCGATGCTGCCGCCAAACGGCGGGATGTCCGGGCGCTCCGTGGAATCCACCACCACGGCCAGCACGTTGTCGGCGCCGGTTTTGAGGTGCGGCGTAAGTTCGAATGAGAAGTTGGTGTAGCCACCGCGGTACTCCTCAAACGCATGGCCGTTGATCGAGACCTTGGCGGCCGTCATGACGCCGCCGAAATCCACGAAGACGCGCTTGCCGCTCCACGACGCAGGCGCGCGGAAGTGGCGCCGGTAGACGGAGACGAACTCGTAGGCCTTGTCGTCGAAGCTGTGCCAGGGAAGCTCGACGTTGGTATGCGGCAGCGTGACCCGCTGGAAGCCGGCGTCATTGAATGCCGGGGCGTCCGCGCCGGGCGTCAACCTGGCCTGAAACAGCCAGTTGCGATTGAGGGAATAGACGCGGCGCGGCGGCACGGCGGGCGCATTCTGGGCCTGGGCGAGCGCGGCCCCCACGCTGGTCCCAACCAGGAACGTACGGCGATTCAAATAGAAACCTCCCAGCAAATTGTATGCTCAATCATATACTCATGGAAGAACTCTTTGGCCGGGGCATCATGCGGATGGGACCTTCGCGACACGATCCCGACTTCGAAGGCCATGTGGCCATGATCGGCGTGGAATGTGATCTGCGCCAGACATGGACCAAGGTCAGCGGCGATGGGTTCGGTTTCGTGAACAAAGAGCGGCTCCCGGATGGGAGTTGGGGATGGAACTCCCTGGCGACGCCCTGCAAAGGACTGCACAGCCGGTGGCAATATCTGCGCCCGCCACGCAATTGACTGACGTTCCGAGCCGATTGGTCACGGCCTGTGAAAGAATGGCTACACAGGGGCCGTCAGCGCCATCTCTGAAGTCTAAGAAAATACGGACTTTTCCCCGCCATTGGGCGGCCGGCGGCGGGCACCTGCTGGAGCTAAGCAAGACCGCGAGAGTGGCAGTGGCCCGTGACGTGCTTAGTAGATGATCTATACATTTCCGAAAACTCGTAATCCACCCCTGAGCGTCTGCCCTCGCAACCCCGCGAGGCGGTTTCTCTTGAGTTCGAGACTGCGATTTCTTACCGGGAAGGCGAACTCATGCCGGACTCTCTCAAGGGGACTCTCGAAACCATTCTGGTGGTTGACGACCACGACATGGTTCTGAATACCGTGAAAGCAGTGCTCGAACAGGCAAACTTCCGGGTGATTTCCGCCAACGGTGGAGCCAGCGCCGTCAAGGTTGCACGTGAAACGGATAGGACAATCGACCTTCTCCTGTCCGACGTGGACATGCCGGGGATGTCAGGCCCGGATTTGGGGGAGCTTCTGAAGAGGACCAGACCAGACATGCACGTGATGTTAATGTCCGGTGGAGCCGATGGAAACCTACTGGTACTCAATTACGGCTGGGCCTTCATTCAGAAGCCATTTGTGGCGGGAAAGCTGGTTCAAATGATCAAAGAGGTATTGCACTCGGAGGATCGTTCACAACTCGGCGGCCAGGAGTTTGACAGCCGCAAGGACACCAAGAAGATACCCTGCGACCAGAGCAGGTAAGGCGGTGCTCCATCTGGTCCCACCGACCGGACAATCCAGCCCTCCCAGAATGCCCGATCCGGACGACAGCCTGAAAAGCCCACCCCCCTTTTCTCTCTCTTCTCAGCGCTGATCTCCGCGTCTTCGCGTCTCCGCGTCCAAATCCGCCCCTCCGCCCCCTCCGTTCTCTCCCGCCCCACCCTTGCTTTCGCCCGCCATTCAAACGATAATGAAACCAATGTATCCTATACGGGAGGGGAGAAGCGCAGCGTCCTCCTGGCCTGCCTTGACCCTTCTTGCTATTGCCATCTTGCCGTGGAGTTCTGCCGGGGCGCAGGCGCCGCCCCCGCGTGCCGCCGCTCCGCCGTCCCCCAGCACCTTGGTGGGTCAGTATTGTGTCGGCTGTCACAACCAGAAAACCTCCACCGCAGGAGTCTGCCTGGAGGGACTCGACTTCTCCAACACCAGCGCCAATGCTGCCCTCCTCGAAAGGGTAATCCGCAAAGTCCGCTCCGGTGAGATGCCTCCAGCCGGCATGCCCCGTCCGGCGGCGCCCGTCTCCGCGGCCTTCACCAAATCGCTCGAAGACTCCCTCGACCGCGCCGTGGCCGCCAACCCCAATCCCGGCAGGCCTGCGGTTCACCGTCTCAACCGCGCCGAGTACAGCAACGCCATCCGCGACATCCTGGCCCTCGATATTCAGCCAGGCGCGATGCTCCCTGTGGACGATTCCGGTTACGGCTTCGACAATATTGGCGACGTCCTCTCGATCTCTCCGGCCCTGCTGGAGCGCTACATGTCGGTGGCCCGCTTGATCGCCCGCCAGGCAGTCGGGGACACCAAGGTCAAGCCCTCAGTGGAAGATTTCGCCGCCCGCCAGGACGCACCGGGAACCGCCGGGCGCGACCGCAATGAGCGCGTCAGCGACGATCTACCGTTCGATTCGCGCGGCGGCTTTTCCTTCCAGTATTATTTCCCCGTGGATGGCGAGTACACCATTCGAGTCAAGGTCAATCAGGGCGGTGGCGGTGGCGGTGGGGGCGGCGGTCGTGGTCCCCTGGAAGTTCGCCAGCCCATCCAGGCTGGCTTGCGGACTATCGGTGTGACGTTCCTGCGGGAATCCGCGAAGCCCGAAGTTGCCGTTCCCGGCGGACGGCGCGGCGCTCCTCCACCTCCCGGCGCGGCGCCCGGCAGGGGTCCTGCGCAGTTGGCCGAGATGGACTTGCGTCTGGATGGCGTCAAACTCAAGCGCTTCGAAGTTCCCGAAGGCGCCGGTGCACCCCAGGTGACCGGCATCAACCTCTCCGGACCGTACAACATCACCGGCCCCGGCGACACGCCCAGCCGGACCCGAATCTTTGTGTGCCACCCGGCCGCCGCCAAGGATGAGGAACCTTGCGCGCGCAAGATCCTCGCCACCGTGGGCCGCCGCGCGTTTCGCCGTCCGGTCACCGATGCAGACCTCAAACCGCTGCTCGCCTTTTACCATGACGGCCGCACCGAACGCGACTTCGACTTCGGCATCGAAAAAGCTCTGCGGGCCATGCTGGTTTCCCCGGACTTCCTGTTCCGCATCGAGCAGGACCCGCGCGGCGCCGCTCCCGGCAGCGTTTACCGCATCAGCGATTGGGAACTCGCCTCGCGCCTCTCCTTCTTCTTATGGAGCAGCGTCCCCGACGACCAGTTGCTGGATTTGGCGGAGAAAGGCAAGCTGAAGGACCCGGCGGTGCTCGACCAGCAGATTCGCCGCCTGCTCGATGACCCGCGCTCGAACTCGCTGGTCTCGAATTTCGCCGGGCAGTGGCTCTTCATCCGCGGCCTCGCCCAGCAGAAGCCCGACCCCGACGCCTTCCCTGAGTTCGACGAGAGCCTTCGCCAGTCCTTCCAGCGGGAGACGGAGCTGTTCTTCCAGAGCGTCCTGCGCGAGGATCGCAGCGTGCTCGAACTGCTGGACGCCAACTATACGTTCCTCAACCAGCGCCTGGCCGAACACTATGGCATCCCCAACATTTACGGACCCCAATTCCGCAGAGTGACGCTGACCGACCCCAACCGCGGCGGCCTGCTGGGACAAGGCAGCCTGCTGACGGTGACGTCGTATCCCAACCGGACTTCGGTGGTGCAGCGAGGTAAGTGGATTCTCGACAACCTGCTCGGTTCGCCCCCGCCACCGCCCCCGCCTGGAGTCGCCGATTTCGACGCGAAGGCCAAAGACGGAAGGCTGCTCACCACCCGGCAGGCCATGGAGCAACACCGCACGAATGCCGTATGCGCCTCCTGCCACGCCCGCATGGACCCGATCGGGTTCGCGCTCGAGAACTTCGATGGCGTGGGCAAATGGCGCGATAAGGATGGCGACTCCAAGATCGACGCTTCGGGCAAACTTCCGGGCGGCATCCAGTTTGACGGACCCGGGGGTCTCAAGAAACTGCTGGCGGCCAATTACCGCGACCAGTACGAGACCACGGTTACCGAGAAGCTCCTGACCTACGCGCTCGGCCGCGGTTTGGAATACTATGACATGCCGGCCGTGCGCGCCATAATGCGCCAGGCCGCCCGCGACGATTTCCGCATGTCGGCGCTGATTACTACCATTGCAAAAAGTACGCCTTTTCAGATGAGGAGGACTCCGGAACCATGATCATCACCAAGAAAGCTCTCGCCCGCCGCACCTTCCTGCGCGGTCTCGGCACTACTTTGGCCCTGCCCCTGTTGGACTCCATGATTCCGGCGCTGGCCGTGGCCAGTGCGGTGAAACCGGTGGTCCGCCTGGGGTTTGTCTATCATCCGGTCGGCATGATCCTCAACAAGTGGATGCCGGAAAAGGTCGGGACGGGCTTCGAGATCACTCCCACCATGAAGGCCCTGGAGCCTTTCCGCGAGAAGATGGTGGTGCTGACGGGCCTGGCTCAGGTGCAAGGACGGGCGTTGGGCGATGGCGCGGGCGACCATGCGCGCGAAGGCGCCACCTGGCTCACCGGCGTCCACCCCAAGAAGACCGAGGGCGTCGGCATCCACGCGGGAATCTCGGCTGACCAGATCGCCGCCCGCGAGCTCGGCAAGAACACCCA